>CAZOOT010000001.1:0-93434 GCA_964581455.1 uncultured Chitinophaga sp.
GAAAAGAAGCTTTTGAACTTTACGATACATATGGTTTTCCAATAGATCTTACCCGGTTGATAGCTGCTGAAAATAAACTGGCTGTTGATGAAGCTGGATTTGAAAAAGAAATGCAACAGCAAAAAAGCAGAAGTCGTGCTGCAACTGTAGTTGATACCGAAGATTGGATCATACTGGATGAACTTGCAGGAAATGAATTTGTAGGATACCAGAAATTGGAGACAAGGACTAAAATTGTTAAATACCGGAAAGTAAAATCAAAAGCAAAAGAGGCTTATCAAATTGTTTTGGAAGTGACACCCTTTTATGCTGAGAGCGGGGGACAGGTTGGTGACAAAGGAGAATTAATAATTAATAATGAGAAATTAATTATTACCGACACAAAAAAAGAGAATGATCTCATCATTCATATAGCTGATTCAATTCCCGCAGACCTGAAAGGCGAAGTGATTGCAAAAGTGAATGCAGAGAAAAGAAAAAATACGGAGTTACATCATTCTGCTACACATTTACTTCATGCTGCACTAAGAAAAATACTGGGTACTCATGTTACGCAAAAAGGAAGCCTGGTAAATGAAGAACATCTCCGTTTTGATTTTTCTCATTTTGCCAAAGTAAACGAAGAAGAAATGGCAAAGATCGAAGCGTTGGTCAATCAAAAGATCAGGGATAATATTCCTGTTGTGATTAAAGAAATGCCGAAAAAAGAGGCAACAAAAATGGGCGCCATGGCTTTGTTTGGAGAAAAATATGGAGATACTGTAAGAGTAGTAATTATAGATCCTGCTTATTCAATTGAGTTATGCGGAGGCACACATGTAGGTTCAACGGGGGAGTTGGGTTTATTTAAAATAACTCATGAAACAGCAGTAGCAGCCGGAGTACGCAGAATAGAAGCAGTAAGTGGAGCGACGGCAGAAAACCATATCAATCAATTATTACTTCAGTTGGATAAAATAAAAGAGAAATTCAGGAATCCTAAAGATATTTCTAAAGCATTGGAAAATGTTTTAGAGGAAAATTCTACTCTGAAAAAACAAATTGATAACCTTGAGAACAGGTCTTTGGTGGGTATAAGAAATGAACTGTTGCAAAAAGACGAGATCATCAATAGCATCAATTTCATTGGCGATATTGTAGAAGTAAGTAATGCGGATGCATTGAAGAAAATATGTCTTGACCTGAAAAACAATCTCAATAATCATGTGGTCGTACTTTGTGCCAATATAGGGGGCAAACCATTTGTGGCCATCAGTATTGATGAAAAAGTGGTAACAGCAAATAACCTTGATGCTGGCAAGATCATTAAAGAAATTGTTTCTCCATTGATCAAAGGAGGAGGAGGCGGACAAAAAACTTTAGCTACTGCCGGCGGGCAGGATGCTTCAAAACTTAAAGAAGTGATTGAAAAAGTGAAAGCATTATTATAAATGAAAGGCTGCAAAACTTTTTTGTTATCATTTGCATTTCTTTGCATGGCTACATCGGTAAAAGGCCAACAATCTTTAATTGATTCTATTATTCATCCGGATTCGATCAGGCAAATTGTAGAAGTATTGGCTTCAGACAGTATGGAAGGTAGACTTTCAGGTTCACCAGGGAATCAAAAAGCAGCACAGTTTATTGCGGACCAGTTTGAAAAAGCCGGTATTTATCCAATTGCGGGAAACAGGAAGTATTTTATGGATTTAAAACCCGGATGGTCCAATATTGTTGGTGCTATCCCAGGAAGATCAAAGCAGGGAGAAATAATTATTTTCTCAGCACATTATGATCATATCGGGACAATAGGGACTAGTCCCTTTCCCAGGGGGGTTGGTGGTAGTGCCATCGCTGAGAAAGGGGATGAAATATATAACGGAGCAAATGATAATACTTCAGGAGTTAGTGCAGTAATCAGCCTTGCAAAATATTTCAAAGCACTGAACAATAATGAAAGGACATTGATTTTTGTTGCTTTTACTGGTGAAGAGTTTGGATTAGTAGGATCCAAATATTTTGTTGAGAATATTGATACAGATTCAATTATTTCTATGATCAATATTGAAATGATTGGAAGAAGTGACCAACGAAACCCCAGACCATTTATTACAGGACATGATAAATCTGATTTGATAAATATATTAAACAGGAATTATTATCAGTCAAAAAATAAAGCAGAAAAAAATTATTTTAAACCCGATCCTTATATGGAAAGCTTTTTATTTATTCGATCCGATAATTATCCCTTTGCCAGGAATGCCGTTCCAGCACACAGCATTATGCTTACTTCAGCTTATGATAAGTTCTACCATAACCTGAACGATGAACCTATTACCCTGGATTATATTATTATGAAAAAAGTGATTCAATCAATCGCATTAGCCGTTAAAGGACTCGTGTCTGGTACTGATTCCCCTAAAAGAATTGAAAAAGAAGATTGAGAATTTTAAAATCAATTATTATCAAGATCATTTTTGATTTTTGGACTCTCCTTATAAATTTTTATTACAAATCCAATAGCACCAAGGCATATCGCTATAGCAATAATGGCTATTAATTCATACATGGTCAGTAGTTTTGGCTTTGTAAAGTATTCCAAAAATCCGGATTCAAAAATAATAAGCAATACTAAGTTTACGGTGAGGAAAACTACCTGATGTAAATCAGTATTTTTACTGTCGATGAATATTGTATTAGAAACAGAACGGCTGATACTTCGTCTTTTTACAGTAAATGACGCACAATTAATTTATGACCTGAACCTCGATGAGGAAGTAATAAAATATACGCATGACCCAATTAAGGATCTGGATCAGGCAAAAAAAGTGCTTACAGAAAACATCATTCCTCAATATGAATTATATAATTATGGCCGATGGGCCATTCATTTAAAACCCGGTCTTGAATTTATTGGCTGGTGCGGATTGAAATACAGGAAAGTGTCAGATGAAATCGATTTGGGCTATCGCCTAAAAAAAGAATTCTGGGGGCAGGGATTTGCTACCGAAGCAGCTCTGGCATCAATTAAACACGGGTTTGAGAATTTGAAAATCAATAGAATAGTGGGAAATGCAGAGCCTGGAAATATTGCCTCCTGTAATGTATTGGAGAAATGCGGGATGATATATATTGGAGATGGCCGGGTTGATGGATATCCCGTTAAAACCTATGAAATCTCAAATCCAAAACCTAATCAGGAATCCTAAGGATTTATTTAACATTTCCGAAGTATTTCGTATTTAAAAAAAGTATTTATATTTGATCTACGAAAAAAAACGTAGAAATTTAAAAATAAAATCATGAAACGACTTTTAGTAAAATTTGCAGTTATAGCTTTTGTAGCCTCTCTGTCTCTTCCTTCATTTGCACAGGAATCAAAAGAAAAGGAAAAAGATAAAGAAAAGAAGGATATTGAACAGATCATCATCACCAAGAAAGGAGATGATAAAGAAAAAGTAGTGATCGAAATTCAGGGTGATAAAATAACTGTGAATGGAACATCAGTTGATGACCTCAAGGACGATGATATAAAAGTGTTGCGTAATAAATTTAAAAGCTTTGAGGGATTACGGGGATATACTGATGGAATGAGGGCATTTACTTTTCCCCGCGAACATGGATCTAATTTCAATTTTAATTTCGATGATAATAATGGGTTTAGTTATTTTGGTTCTACAGATGAAAACAGAGCCATGCTGGGTGTAGTAACTGAAAAAACTGATAAGGGGGCGAAAGTAAATGAGGTAACTGAAAAAAGCGCAGCAGAAAAAGCAGGAATAAAAAAGGGAGATATCATCACAAAAGTTGGAGATAGTAAAATTGAAAACCCGGATGATCTTTCTGAAGCTGTTCGTAAAAACAAACCCGGAGATAAAGTAAGTATTACTTTATTGAGAGATAATAAAGAGCAAAAACTAAATGCAGAGCTTGGCAAATGGAGTGGATTTGGTTCATTGGCTTTATCACCAAGAATGCCGAGTATGGATATTTTACGGGAAACAATGCCTCGCATACAATCTTCACCAAGAGCTGTTCCCTTCGGACAAACATATTCATGGTCCGGTAATTCTCCCAAGCTCGGACTTTCAGTACAAGATACAGATGAAGGAAAAGGAGTAAAAGTGATTGAAGTGGATAAAGAAGGAAATGCTGCAAAAGCCGGGGTAAAAATGAATGATATCATTACTCATTTTAATGATAAGGAAGTAAATGGAGCAGATGAAGTAGCCAGGTTAGTAAGAGAAAGCAAGGATAAAAGTTCCATTCAGCTGAAAATAAAAAGAGACGGAAAGTTGCAGAACATAGAAGTGAAAATGCCAAAAAAATTAAAGACAGCTGATTTGTAATAAAAAGTCATTATAAATTAAAAGCTACCTCAAAAGGGTAGCTTTTTTGTTTGTGTTAAAACAAAAACTACAAAGCAGTAATTAACTATTTTTGTCCTCTTTTTTATGGAAATGTCAGAAAAATATGAAGTAGTGGTTGGCCTTGAAGTGCATGCCCAATTATTGACAAAAAGTAAACTCTTTTGCGGAGACAGCATCGCATTTGGAAATAAACCCAATACGAATATCAGTCCTATTACGTTGGCACATCCGGGTACTTTGCCGAAAATGAATAAAAAAGCCATTGAGTTTGCTATAAAACTTGGTCTTGCCTGTAACTGTGAAATTGAAAAGCTGAATTATTTTGCAAGAAAAAATTATTTCTACCCTGATCTGCCGAAGGGATATCAGGTATCACAACACACAACTCCAATTTGCAAAGGAGGTTTTGTAAAAATTAAGACAGGCAATACAGTAAAAAATATCCAATTAAACCGCATTCATTTGGAAGAGGATGCCGGAAAAAGCATTCATGATGTATACCCGGATCATTCAGTTTTAGATTATAATCGTGCCGGTACCGGCCTGGTAGAGATAGTTACTGAACCTGTACTCTCAAGCAGTGAAGAAGCTTATGCCTATCTTTCTGAATTAAGAAAGCTTGTTCGTTATTTAGGCGTTTGTGATGGAAATATGGAAGAAGGAAGTTTCCGCTGTGATGCTAATATTTCTGTAAGAAAAAAAAACATCCTGAACATTTCAAACGGGCAGGGAGAAACAAAACTGGGCACAAAAGTAGAAGTGAAAAATCTGAATTCAATCCGGAATGTAAAACGTGCAATAGAACATGAAAGTGAAAGAATGATCGGGTTGCTGGAGAAAGGGCAAAGTGTCACGCAGCAGACAAGAGGATTTGACGTGAATAGCGGAACTACATTTGAGATACGTGAAAAAGAAGATGCAGATGATTACCGCTATTTTCCCGAACCGGACCTGACTCCATTTAATATTACTGAAGAATTTATAGAATCTATCAGAAAAACAATACCTGATTTACAGGAAAAAAGAGTTGCTGATTATATGAATCAGTACCAGCTTTCAGAATATGATGGAATGGCGCTGACAGAGGATAAAGCATTTTCCGATTTTTTTGAACAACTAATTCCCCTGACAAAAAATTACAAAGCAGCAGCCAACTGGATGCTGGGGCCGGTAAAATCATGGTTAAATGAATTAAATAAAGAAATTGAAGAGTTTCCTGTACCGGCTTCTTCATTGGTAAAACTCATCAATCTGGTAGAGGAAAACAAATTGAGTTTTTCTTCAGCCTCCTCAAATGTATTTCCTTTACTGGTAAAGGAGCCTGCAGCAGATGCCCTGCAACTTGCAACCAGACTAAACCTGATTCAGGTAAGTAACCTGGATTACATAACGCCAATAGTTGATGAAGTACTTTTGCATTTCACAGAGAAAGTAAAGGAATTCAAAAACGGGAAAAAAGGATTGCTGGCTTTGTTTGTCGGAGAAGTAATTAAGCGATCAAAAGGAAAAGCAGATCCGAAAAAAGTAAATGAAATTATTCTTGAAAAATTGAAATAATAAATCAACCGTGCTCATGTTAAAAAAAATATTTAGTGCTTTATTTATACTGATGATCATTTCCTGTAACCAGGAGAAAGAAACTACGCTTATAGTTTCCGGTTCAGTAAAAAACAAACCGGCAAGAATGATCTACCTGGAAGAGTCGCAGGTTTCCACATTGGATAAAATTTCAAAAGATTCCACAGTTATTGACGCCGATGGAAAATTTTCATTTAAAAAGAAAGTAAAACAGGAGGGAATATATAACCTTCGTCTTGATCATGATGAATACCCGTTTGTGTCCATCATCAATGATGCACCAAAAATTGTTGTGAATGCAGATTTTCAAAATGAGAATGAATTTTATACTGTTTCCGGCTCCGATGCTTCACAGAAATTAAAGGATTTTCTTACTATCTCTGGAGAAAGGCTAAGAAAATTATTCTATATAAATAAGGAACTGGATAGTTTAAAAAGTATTCAGGGAGATATCAACTCCATTTCAAATATTGAGGAAAAACGAAACACTGCTGTTGCTGATTTGAAAAACTATACCCAAAAATTAGTTCAGGAATCTAAAAGCCCGACACTGGCTCTGTTTATCTTAAGTACCTACCAGGGTTTAGCCATTAATCCAAATTTCAGGATAGAACAATTTTCAGTTGACAACCTGATCGGATTGCTTAATGAATTGGTTGCAAAATTTCCTGAAAGAAAAGAGATTGCCAGTATCAGGAATTCATTTGAGACACAAGTGGTGAAAACAGGATGGGTGGGTAAGCCGGCGCCTGAAATTACTTTGCCTGATACGGAAGGCAGAAATATTTCATTGAGCTCTTACAAAGGCAAATATGTGCTGGTGGATTTCTGGGCCAGCTGGTGTGGCCCATGCCGCCATGAGAACCCTAATGTAGTTGAAGCGTATAATAAATACAGGAATAAAAACTTTACCATATTGGGAGTGTCCCTTGATATGAAAAAAGAAGCCTGGAAAAAAGCCATCGTGGATGATAATTTAAATTGGGCACATATCAGTGACCTGCAACAATGGAATAGCAAGGTAGTACCGCTTTATAATATCAGCGGAATTCCATTTAATGTATTGGTTGATCCCAATGGAATAGTAGTAGCTGAAAATCTACGAGGCAGTGGCCTTCAGCAAAAACTAGCTGAAATTTTAAAATAAATTTTATTTTTTCACTTTACTGAATGTAATAAGTAATGCCGGGAGCAATATCAGGTTGGTGACGGTAGCTGTTACCAAAGTCAGCGATGTAAGCCAACCCAACGATTGAGTGCCGCCAAATCCACTGAAACAGAAAATAACAAATCCTGCAATCAAGACAAGTGAAGTATAGATAATACTGATTCCGGTACTATGAATAGTTTTAATTACAGTCTGTTTAATGTCAAAATTATTCCTGGGTAATTCTTGTTTGTAGGTGACAAGGAACCGGATAGTGATATCAATAGCAATTCCTAGTGCCACACTGAAAATTAAAACTGTGGATGGTTTTATTCTTACACCGATCCATCCCATAATACCCGCTGTGATCAATAGCGGAATGACATTGGGGATCAAAGAACATAAAAGGATACGCCATGACCGGAATAAATAAAGCATACACAAAGAGATCAATCCAAATGCCCAAAGAATACTTTCTTTTAATCCATTTATGATAAAGCTGCTTCCTTCCACAAAAGTGACACTGGCTCCTGTGAGTTGAACATCGTATTTATCTTTTTCAAATAAAACATCCACTCTTTTTTGAATACTGTCCAGAATTGCAGGGAGCCTGTAACTTCCCACATCTCTCATGCTTACACTGATCCTTGCTTCCTGTTTTTCATCATCTGTAAATGAAGAGACGATCCTTGAAAAAGAATTATTGCTTTTAGAACTGTCACCTTTAAACTCCAGGTAGGGCTTCAAAGGGATCATGTCAAATTCTGAGGGGATCGAATAACTCATTGAATCACCTTCAAAGAAAGCTTGTTTTGCAAATTTTAATCCTTCAACGATATTAAGTGGTTTGCCAATATCGGGCAAGGAGGCCAGGAATTGTGATAAAGAGTCAATTTTGATCAGGTTATTCAGGTTACGGCTTACACCTCTTTTCTTTTTAGTATCAACCACAATTTCCAGTGGCATTACACCATTAAAATTTTTTTCAAAAAATTTCAGGTCAGTATAGATTTTATCCGTTTTGGGAAGATCATCCACGATAAAACCTTCACTTCTTAACCTGAACATTCCTGAAATGGCAACAATTGCAATGACAATAGATGCACTATAAATAAGTTTCCGGTGATTCAAAGACCAGCGTTCCAGCCTCGCTAGCCAACGATTCAACCTGGGATTCACCAGGTACCTGGTATGCCTGTTTTTGGGTTTGGGTAAAAAACTGAGAACAACAGGAATGATGATCAATGAAATTATAAACAGAAACAAAATATTTATGCCTGCCACTGCTCCAAATTCTTTCAGAACCTGGCTCTGGGTTAACGCAAATACAGCAAAGCCAATACCGGCAGTGATATTACAGAAAAGAGTGATGATACCCATTCTGTCCACCATATTGATCAGCGATTCTTTTACATTACCCGATTCACTATAGGCTACATGAAATTTATTAAGAAAATATATACAGTTTGGAATACCGATGACAACGATCAGTGGCGGAATGAGTGCGGTAAGTAAAGTAATCTTGTATCCCATCAGCACCATCGTGCCCAGGCTCCAGATCACTCCGATGATGACGACGGATAAAGAAAGCAACATGGTACTTACTGACCGGAAAAACAGTAAAAGGATAGTAGCTGAAAGAAGCAATGATGCTATTAAGAACCATTGCATTTCATCAGCAATTCTTTTTGCCAATACAGTTCTGATTAGCGGCAAACCACTGAGATGTATCTCCAGGTTATGTTTTGCACCGAAAGCATTGGCAAGATCAGCGATGTCGCTTACTACTTTTTCCCTCGCCTTGGTAGCAAGTACTTCTTTGTTGATCCGGATTCCCATGGCCCATGCATTGGTCTCAGGGTTGTATAAAAGATTACGGTAAAAAGGGAGATTGAAAAAAGTGTTTTTACAGCTGTCTATTTCTGCCTGGTCAAGTATAGTGTCCCTGAATATTAAACGTGAATTCAGGTTTTCAGAATCAGGATCTCTTAACAGATTCATTGCAGTAGGCAGGGCTACTACATCTTCCACCTTCGCTTTATTTTTTAATTGATGTGAAAGTGTCTTGTAATCATTAAAAAAATCTTTTTCAAATATTTTATTAGTTTGAATGCCGATAACCATCAGGTTTCCGTCTTCTCCAAACTTTTTTCTGAATTCCTGGTAAGCTTTGAACTTGGGATGATCTGTAGGTATGGCATTTGCAAATTCATAACTCAATTGCAGCTTTTTAGCTTCAAATGCCATAAAAGCTGTTAGTCCAAGAAGAGTTATTAATAGGATAACCCGGTATTTGAGAATGAATTCAGCAAGGCGCTTCCACATATGCATTTCTTTTATCTTGAGAATTGGCAAAGAAACAGAAAAATGACTGAAACTGGCTTTTCATCTGAAATCTGTGATTTTGATTAAGATTGATATTTTTGAAAAGTGAGTCATTGCAAAAACATATTCAGTTTTCTTACTTTTTTTATCTTTCTGACAAAAGGGATCTCTCAGCAACCCATCCCGCCGATTGGCCAATGGAGAGAACATTTGCCATATAAATCAGCCATAGATGTTACAACGGGCAACGGGAAAATATTCTGTGCTACACCCCATAGTTTTTTTAGTATTGACCTGGCTGAAAATTCTGCAGAGAGAATGAGCAGAATTACTGGGCTGACGGAAACAGGAGTAAGTGGCATCTGTTATAATGAGAATAATCAGAAACTGCTGGTTGCTTACCAGTCAAGTAATATTGATATTATATACCGCAATGATATTTTCAATGTGCCTGATTTGAAAAGAAAAAACATTGCTGGTGATAAATCGGTCTATAATATTTATCCTCTGGGTAAAAATTTTTATCTCTCTACCGGACTGGGAGTAATAGTAGTTGATGCAGACAAATATGAAGTAAAAAACAGCTGGTTTATTGGAAACAATGGGGGGCAGGTAAGAGTAAATGGTTTTGTGGCTGATAATTTGTTTTACTATGCCGCTACTGAAGAAGGATTAAAAAAAATTTCTGTCTCAAATTCAGATCCGGCGAACTTTTTGAATTGGCAAAATCTTAGCAGCTTCAATGGATTGCCCCCCGGAGTATGTAAGGATGTTTTAATTGCACAAAACAAAATCATTGTACTTATAAACGATTCATTATTTGTGCAGAATGGAAACAACTGGAATTTGTTTTTTTCTGAGAACGGCTGGCAGATCAGGAATATAAATTCTTCTTCAGGAAAAATTATTATTTCACAATTGAAAAATGATGGAACGGCAAAAGTAACCTCATTGAATGTTGATGGTTCAGTTGCAAGAGTATTGCAACAGCCGGGTCAAATACAGATACCATTCAAATCAATTTTGCTAAATAATGATTATTGGGTGGCTGATAGTTCCCGCGGGTTGACAAAATTCACTACTACTGGTTTTCAAAACTATCAACTTAATTCACCTCAATCTGTTGCCAATGGAGATTTGATTTTGAAAAATGAAATATTGTATGCAACAGCCGGGGAAGTAAGTGTAAACTGGCAAAAGAAAAATAATAAAAACGGACTGTATAGATTTTCAAACGGACAATGGACGAATTACAATAAAAATCAATTTCCCCAGTTAGACTCTTTACCTGATCTGATCAGCCTTGCTATTGATCCCGCAGATGAATCCATCTGGGCAGGATCATTTGGTGGCGGCCTGTTACATATAAAAACAGGAAACAATATTGAGATCTTCAAACAAAATTCCCCTTTGGGACAAGCTGTTTCAGATCCGGGCAGTTACCGTGTGTCCGGACTTGTATTTGATCAAAACAGGAATTTATGGATCGCTAATTTTGGAGCAGCTCAAAATCTTGTTGTAAGAAAAGCAGATGGAAACTGGAAAACATTTACTCCTCCCTTTTCTTTAATTGAAAATGCATTGTCTCAAATTATAGTTGATGATGAGAACCAGAAATGGATCGTATCGCCTGGCGGAAATGGATTGCTTTGTTTTAATGATGGAAATACCATTGATAACAGTAGTGATGATAAATGGAAATTATACCGCATGGGAACAGGAAATGGTAATTTACCTTCCAATAATGTTTTTAGTTTAACTAAAGATAAAAATGGTTTTGTGTGGGTGGGAACTAATGATGGTATCGGAATAATACAATGTCCTCAAAATGTTTTTACAAACCAGGGATGTGATGCGGTGTTACCTGTTGTGCAGCAAAGCGGATTCAATCAATTTCTTTTTAAAGGAGAAGAAGTGAGAAGTATCGCGGTGGATGCAGCAGATAGAAAATGGGTGGCAACAAAGAATGGCGCATGGCTGATCAGTGCAGAAGGGGAAAAGGTGCTCTTCAGGTTTACTGAAGAAAATAGTCCATTACTCAGTAATGATGTGAAACAAATTGCTATTGATGGAAAAACAGGAGAAGTATATTTTGCAACAGCAAACGGAATATGTTCTTTCCGAAGCACGGCAACAGATGGAGCTGAAAAAAATGAAAATGTGTTGGTATTTCCCAACCCGGTGCCACCGGGTTATGCCGGTACGATCGCCATTCGGGGATTGGTGAATAATGCTATTGTAAAAATTACTGAAATAAATGGAAGATTGGTTTTTCAGACAAGGGCATTGGGCGGGCAAGCAGTGTGGGATGGAAAAGATTATAGAGGACGGAGAATTTCAAGTGGCGTTTATTTGGTTTTAGTTAGCGATGATAACAGGAAAGAGAACCTGGCAACGAAAATTGTCTTTATACAGAAATAAATTTTGCTACTAAGACACAAAGGCTCTAAGTAACTGTGAAAAAAAATCTTTTTCTCTTAGTGGCTTTGTGGCAAAAATTCTATGAGCGACAAATTGCATAAAACAAAAGGCATTGTTCTTCGAACAGTAAAATATGGTGAAACCAGTGTGATCGTTTTGATCTTCACTGAAAAATTTGGCGTACAGTCTTATCTGGTAAATGGAGTAAGAACATCCACAAAAAAAGGAAGCGGAAAAGCCAATCACTTTCAGCCAGCAGCTATTTTGGACCTGGTGGTTTATCATAGCGAATCAAAAAACATCCAGCGGGTAAAAGAATTTAAATGGAGCCATCTGTATAAAAACATTTTATCAGATGTGCCCAAAAATGCTGTAGCATTATTTATGGTGGAGTTGATGACCAAATGCCTGAAACAACCAGAGGGAAATGCTGATCTTTTTCATTTTTGTGAGGATGCTTTTATTCACCTGGATGAATGCAACAAGTCAGTGACGGCAAATTTTCCTTTATTTTTTGCTTTGCAATTGACTAATTTTTTTGGATTCAGACCCACTAATTCATTGGAAGGAGAATATGGAGAATCAGAAAACCTGGTACTTGATTTAATGGAAGGACGATTTACTGATTTAATACCCGGTCACCCTCATTTTATTGAAGGTAAACTTGCTGATACAACTAATGAATTGCTTAAAGTGATGCAGCCGGAAGAACTGGAAGACATCAAACTCAATCATGAATTCCGCCGCCAGTTATTATACGCTTATGAAATGTATTACAGACTACATATTCAGGATTTTGGAACAATGAAGACCTTGTCTGTACTAAGAGAAATTTTAGGTTAACCTATTTGAGCCTGAAAGATCTTTTTCAATCAATACTACTCCCGGCTTTTTCCCTTTTTCAAAACTTCCCAATTCATCATCCCATTTCAGTGCTTTTGCGCCGTTAATTGTGGCCCATTGTAAAATAGTTTCAAGGGGAATAGAGGGAAAATTAGTATGAATGGCCTGCATTTCTTTGGTAATATTCAGTTGCCAGTTGCTGCTGTAACTATCCGTGCCTAGTACGATAGGGCAAAAATTATTCATCAGCATTTCTATGGGCGGTACTTTGTTTTCGATATAGAGATTGGCATTTACGCAAAGACACCAGATCAATTGCAAACCGGTTTTTTCTGAATATTCTTTTGCAAACATAACATCCTCTTCAGGCATGAATGTATTATGAATCAGGAAAATGGTTTGTCCATTATTAAAATGAGGAAGTACTGACCGGATACTGCTCATACCGGTAACAGGAAAAGGTGATTCGTTGATGCCAAAAATTTTAAACAGTTTCAAATAATCTCCGCCTCCGGTTTTGTACAGCTCATCTTCAGCAGGGTGTTCCTGGTTATGAATGGAGATGACCTGGTTCTTTGTTAATTGATTAATTAGCTTAAAGGTTTTTGGGCTGATACTGTAAGGGGCATGAGGAACGAGGGATGTGCGATGCCGGATGTTGGATGTTGAAAGTTGATGATTGAAAGTTTGAGCTACTTTTTTATAGTGTTCTATATTTTCTTCTACTTTTTCGTCGGTAAAGCTGAGTACTTCTACAAAGTTCTGCCAACGGATTCTGCTTTTGCTTTTTACTTCTGCAGTATCAGCTGTATTTCCAATATCACCTATAGCAACAATTCCTCCATCGTACATTTCTTTTTCAGCATCAATGATTGCAAGCATTTTCATTTTAGCAGGGTCTTCGAAAGCCTCCCCCATTGGGGGAGGTTTGGAGGGGGCTTCTCTTTTGGTAACAACAGAACAAAGAAATTCAATAAGCCCGGTATGTGGTGGAATAACATTTTTCAAATGGCTGAGTTCAAGATGGCAATGGCAGTTGATGAAGCCGGGGGAAAGAATACCTGTGAAAGTTTGAATATCATCTCCTGCATCTGAAGTAGAAATGATTTCTTCAACTATACCTTTATCATTCGTTATCAGAACATGGTTCTGATCCAGAAGCCTGGTACCATCAAATAACTGGTCTGCCTTGTATTTTTTATGAACCATTTGGTAAAATTCCAAAAAACAAATTCGAAAACCCAAAAAACTATTCTTGTTACCTTTGCCCGCCATTGGATTTTTGTAATTTAAAAATTTGGAATTTTTTCTTATGCTGGACAAATTAGAAGCCATAAAAGCAAGATTTGATCAATTGGGAGTTGCACTTACCAATCCTGAGGTTGTAAGTGACAATAAAAAATTTGTAGCTACCAGTAAAGAATACAGAAGCCTGGAAAAAATAGTAAATGCATATATGCAATACAGGAAGCTGCTGGACGATGTAGCATTTTATAGAGAAGCATTGAATGGTGATGATGAGGAGATGAGGGAGCTGGCAAAGATTGAAGCACCACTGATTGAAGAGAAAAAAGAAAAAATGGAAGCGGAGATCAGGCAAATGTTGATTCCAAAAGATCCGCAGGATGATAAAAATGCGATCATTGAAATTCGTGCCGGCACCGGTGGAGATGAGGCCAGTTTATTTGCTGGCGAATTATTAAGAATGTATATCCGTTATTGCGAAAGACGGGGATGGAAGACTGCAGTACTCAGCGAAAGTGAAGGAACGGTTGGCGGCTATAAAGAAGTACAACTGGAAGTGCAGGGTAACGAAGTATATGGCATATTAAAGTTTGAGAGTGGTGTACACCGGGTTCAAAGAGTTCCGGAAACAGAAGGATCAGGCCGGGTGCATACATCTGCAGCTACCGTGGCTGTTATGCCTGAAGCAGAAGATATCGATTTTCACCTGGATGAAAGTGATGTGAAGATGGAAACAGCCAGAAGTGGCGGCGCCGGGGGTCAGAATGTAAACAAGGTAGAAACAAAAGTTATGTTGACGCACATACCAACGGGCACTGTTATAGTTTGCCAGACTGAGCGATCACAACTTGGCAACAGGGAGAAAGCAATGAACATGCTCCGGACAAAACTGTATGAAGAGCAGGTAAGAAAACAAGAAGATGAAATTTCCCGGCACCGGAAAAGCCTGGTGAGCAGTGGTGACAGAAGCGCCAAGATCAGAACCTATAATTTCCCACAGGGAAGGGTTACCGACCACCGGATCGGACTTACTTCCTATAACCTTCCTGCTTTTATCAATGGAGACATCCAGGAATTTATTGATGCTTTACAATTTGCTGAAAATTCTGAGAAGCTGGCAAAACATAATTAATCTGTTAATTCATCGAAGCCTATGTTTTTGGTAGTTGTAAAAGACCAGGCAACCTTGGTTATGATAAAAAGGATATTGTCCTATTCAGACATTTGTATAGGCTAAATGCACATATGAAATATGAAGAAAAAAAATATTCTTAAAAATCCGGCATGTTCGCAGGATAGGTTGATAGTGCTGATAAGTAACTGAAAATTATAGATGAGGTCTATTAATTTGAGCAATTTGTCATTAAATGGTCAATTCAAACGAGCCCCGGATGGTAATTTGCAGATAATTGAAGTAGAGACCGGATATAGTCTTTAGTAACTGATGCTCTTTACTTTGAGGACGCCGAAATCTTGAAAAATTTCTACGAAAATTTCCGATTTTGTTTAAGTGATATTACGGATCAGAGCTTTAGTTATTCATTAACACAAGAAATTATACTAATGGCAGTAAATTTGCGTTATACAATTGTACGATCAAAAATTTAAAATTATCATTTTTCTCATAAGCAGTTAGTTTTGGTTGCGACCCCAGTTTCTACTGGGGTCAATTTTTTTTATACCCTCAAATGAATTGGATTTTTAGTAATACAGAGTAGTTACCTGGATAAAAGTGGGGCTACTATAATTTAGAAATTAATAATAATTGCTGCTTTCAGAAATCTTGGTGATCCGGGAGTATAATGAATTTCTGAAACCGGGTTGGCTTCGGACTGCAATCTTGAATTTGTTTCAAATTGAGCTTCTCTCCATTCCACATTAAATAAGTTTTCAGCAGACAAATTGAGTTCTGCTTTTTTAAAAACATAAGCAATTTGTATATCAGCTATAAAATATCCTTTTGCTCTTACAGAGTTAAATTCATTAGTTGGCCGTTCACCGATAAATCTGTATCTGATTGATCCGCTGAATCCATTTTTTGATTTTGCTGTTATTCCGCCGATGCTGGTAAAAGAAGCAGCCAGCGGAACATAGTCTTCTCCTTTTACTGATTCAATTGTTCTGGCTTTTGTTAAATTCAGATCCATATCCCCGTATAGCCATTTGTTGAATTGGTACCTGATGGAAAGATCCAATCCTTTTCTCCTGGTTTTACCACTGGGTTCAATAATTCCTTCATCGCCTACATATACAAATTCCTGTTCTGAGTAAAGTTGCCAGAAAGCAGTTTTGATTATTAAATATTTTGTTGGCATTAATATTAAACCAATATCTGACCCGATTACTTTAGGTAAAATATCGGATGCTTTATTATTGAGTATAACCCTTGTGTCATTGGAATGAAACCCAATTCCATTGTTAAAATAAATTTTAACCTTTGGAGAGGCAGCGTATACAAAATTTAATTTTGGACTTAAGATGCTTCTTTGTTGCTGCTGAAAAATATAATCAGCTGATAAAATGTTACGGTATTTAAATTGAAAAAAATCGTAGCGGAGACCGCCGTTAATACTAAATTTATTATTGAACTCCAGGTTCTGATTCCACGTTAAAAAACTGTTGCTTTCATCTACATCACCTTTTTGCAATGTATTTAGAAATTTCCTGTTGATTGTTTTTGTCAGTTCAATGTCGTTTATGTCGTCGAGCCTGAAACCTGCTCCGAATTCTGAAGTTGTATTTATATTACCGGTTTTCCATGATTTTGAAATGCTGCTCGTATGTCCAAAAACATTTCTTTTCTCCCTTTGGTTGATCTGATCTCCGTTGATGGAATCGTTTAGAAAAAATGTAAAATTTGAATAAAGATTAAACTGATAACGGCTATAATAAAACTGGCTGTTGCTTTTCCAGTTATTTTTCCATTGTTTGGCAAACTGGATATTGAAATTACTGCGACTTGTATTTCCTCCTTCACTATTATCAATTGATCCAAAACTGCTGATCATTCCACTTTTTACGGCTCTTTCAGGAATTTGTCCCGAAGCATCCCATTTGCTTTCAAAAGTTGATGCAGTAAAAATCAGATTAGTTTGCTGGTTCAGCCATAGGTTGTATTTACCTATGAGATTAAAGCGGTGAAAGTTCTGTGAACTTTCAAAATAACTATCCGATTTGGAATATTCTGTAGCGATGTAAAATTGTTGTCTGTTATTCTCCAGCTCTTTATTATATACTTTAAATAAAGCCACAGCTCTTTGAGTATTAAACTGTCCGGCTTCTAATTTTATCAAATTTTTTTTTAAGAATTCTTTTGTCTGAAACTCTACAAAACCGGCAGTTGCCTGGTTCCCTTTATTGGTAAAATAAGGTCCTTTATCAAAATTTACTTTTTCAATAGTTTCCGGAATCAGAAAATGAAGATCAGCATATCCCTGACCATGTGCATGGCTAACCATATTTACCGGCATGCCATCAACTGTGATATTGATATCTGTGCCATGATCAATATCAAATCCTCTTAAAAAAATCTGCTCCGCTTTTCCTCCTCCTGCATGCTGTGCAATAAATAAACCCGGAACTACTCTTAATACATCCTGTGAAGTATTTACAGGACGAAGCATAATATCCAGGTTATTTAATGTATTTAATGATGAATTTTTTCTGCCGCTTATTTTTATTTCTGCCAGGTCAAGACTGGATTTTTTCATGATCACCGATACATTACTAATCTTGTTCTCTTTAATTTCTACTGGAATGATTTCTGTTTTATATCCTATATGTGTTGCTACCAATTCATATTGTCCCGGAATAATGTCTGTTATTCTGAATTTACCAAACTGGTCAGTATTATCTCCTTTTAACTCTGAACTGATATGTAAGCTGGCACCGGTTAAGGGTGAAGAGGTTTCTCCATCTTTTATAGAGCCTTCAATAATTCCTTTTTGTGAGAATAAATTTATTGAAAACAGAAGCAGGATTATAAGAATTAGCTTTTGCATCAGTGGTTTTGTTATGCCTTATATACGGGAGTATATACCGGGCAGATTGCATGTTTTTCAACTTAAATCTCTATTTATCTCAATAGCGGGAATAAAAAAGTTGGTATTAAATCTATAATTCAGCAGTGCCCGTATATGAAGCAATTCATTCCGTACTGATCTAATTCCAATACGGCCAAATCAATGAAAATTATAAAACCTAAAAAAAATTTTATGACAAGAAGAAAAATCGTTTTATCCGCCCTTGCAGGAGTAATTATGATGGGCTCCATTATTTATGCAGCAGATCATATTGATGCACCGGCTGTAACCGGTGCCGGCAGTGCCAGCCTGGGAACAGACATTACCGACATTTATGCTTTTCAAAATCCTGCAGATAATTCCCAAATGGTATTTGTTATTAATGCGCAGGGCTTGCTTTCACCATCTGCTACAGGTTCCGCAACATTTCCTTCCAATGTGATGTATGAACTGAACATTGACAATACAGGGGATAATGTAGAAGATCTCGTAATCCAGTTCCTGGTACAAAAAGGAAAATTAAGGGCTTATGGTCCGATAGCTCCGGGATCAACCGGAACTATGAGTACGGTAAAAACAAATGGCCCTTTGACCGAAGCTGATGTTACAGCTTATGGAGCTTCTCCTGTAATTGGGAGCAATGCAAATGGAATTAAAGTTTTTGCTGGTCCGAGAGATGATCCTTTCTTTTTTGACCTGAGCAGGTTTAAGGAAATTCTTGGCGGCACACAGCCGGGATTCCGCAGCCCGGGTGTAGATGCATTTGCAGGTACAAATGTGATGTCTATTGTAGCAGAAATTCCCAAAGCAATGTTGGGCAGTGCTGCAACTATTAATGTTTGGGCAGAAACTAAAATGAAATAACTAATCCGTTAATCAAAAAAATTAAAAATTATGAATCGTTTAAATAAATTAACCCTTTTATCCGGCATAGCAATTATTTTACTTGCGACAGGATGCAAAAAAGATAAAACAAGTATAGAGTCATTTGATACAGCCGGCAACTATTCCCAGGTAGATCAGATGGGGAGACCAGCAATCAATACCGTTTTTGTGAGTGCTGGCCGGAAAAATGAATTCAATACAATCATTCCTTCACAAATGAATGCGGCTTTCAATGCACAATTTCAATCTGTGTTAACCGGATTCGGATATAGTTCCAATGCATTGGGTATGGATAAGGCAACATTTGCCGGAGCACTGGTTACTGATGTACTGAATGTAAAAATGAGCGGTACAACAACCTTTTTTGACGGTACAAACGTATTAACCGGAAGGGCATTGGCTGATGATGTGATCGATACAGAGTTATTACTCATTTTCGGTGGGGGAACCGGAGCTTCTAATCCCGGTTTGACTAAGGATAATGTAAACGGAAATGACAAACTATTTTTAAGCAGTTTCCCTTTCCTGGCTTCACCTCATTAAAAAAAATAAATTATTTATTCAGATCCGGGCTTAGTAACGATAAGCCCGGATTTTTAAAACCAACCAAATATGAACCGGATTATTATTTCACTTTCAGTTTTATGCATATTCAGTGCATGTAAAAACAACAGGATTGCTCATCCATCTGACTATAATGTTTTTCTTTTTGATAATAATCGGATTGAGAAGCCACTAGAAAAAGTAAACACAGAAATAGATTTTTGGCAACAAAAACTTTCAGAAGATACCGGAAGTTATGTTAACATGCTGGAACTGGCATCCAACCACATCAAACGGTTTAAAGTATCCGGACATGTAAATGATCTTCATGTTGCCGATTCATTTTATGCCAGGTGTCTTTCCAAAGTCAAGAATACAGAACCTGAAATATATTTTTCAATTGCCCAGAATGCGATTACACAGCATCGCTTCCAGGATGCATGGAAGTATTTAAACCTTGCAGACAGTATTGGTGTCAATCCTTATGTCATTAAACTCCTGAAATTTGATGCAGCCATGGAAATAGGATTATACCAGGAAGCAGCAAATAACCTGGATCAGGTAAAGAACGAAAATGAATTTGATTACCTGGTACGGAAAGCTAAATGGGAAGATCACAACGGCCATTTGGATAAAGCTATTTTGCTAATGGAAAAGGCATTGGTACTGGCAGAAGACTCAAAAAAAAATTCAATGATCCTCTGGGCAAAATCTAACCTTGGCGATATGTATGGTCATGCAGGTAGGGTAGAAGAAGCCTATAAAAACTACCTGGATGTTTTGAAAATTGACAGTTCTTATTTGTATGCCTTAAAGGGAATTGCCTGGATCGCCTATTCTCATGATAAGAACACAAAAGAAGCAACACGTATCCTTCATTATATATTATCACAAACAAATATGCCAGACCTGTATCTTACCCTGGCTGAAATTGCAGAATGGGATGGAGATACTACATTGAAGAAGGAATACACTTCAAAATTTCTTTCTATTGTGGAGAATCCTGCATATGGAAATATGTACAATAAATACCTCATTAATATTTACGCCGGAGAATTAAAAGATTTTGATAAAGCCTTGGCAATAGCAGAAAAAGAAGTAGCAAGCCGGCCAACTCCTGAAACATACAATTGGTTGGCCTGGGTTTATTATCAGCAGGGAGAAGTTAATAAAGCCAGAGAACTGGTTCAAAATTATGTTTTGGGAAAAACATTTGAACCTGATGCTTTGTTGCATGCCGCTTATATTTTTCAGGATACCGGTGAAAAAAATACGGCTAATAAGCTATTTCAGGAATGTATAAGCAGTTCATTTGAATTGGGTCCTGTTGCTATTGATGAAATCAAAAAGAAATTTGAATACGGAACAAGGGCTGGTTTTTAAACTTAGGACATTGTCTCTTTATTTGTTTTATCCTCCGGAAGACCGGGGGATAATTTTTTTTAAGGCAAAATAATATCCGGCCAGGCATCCCAGCCCATCTGCTACAATATCGAAGATGTCAAAAGAACGATAAGGAATAAATCCGAATTGAATGATCTCCATGAGTATTCCATATAAAAAAGATAGCAGCATTATTTTTACAAATATTTTTTTCAGTTGACCCTGCTTATTAACTCCGGCAAAAGCCCAACACCAAAAAATAACCAGCACTAAAAACAGTCCGATATGTACCCACTTGTCAAACCAGATTTTATTTAGCCAATTGAGTTTTGGGAATTCATTACCCGGCATACTTAGTAGTATCGTTACAATTACCAGCCATGCAATGGCAGCAAAGACCGGAAGTTTCATCGTTTTCAAAAAGTAAAAGTTGAATGTTAATAAAATAAAATCAACATTGGTTCCTGTTGCTAAAATAGTTCTTTGCAGCATGTGAAAAAGAAAAAGGAGCCCCCAAAAGAGGGCTCCTGCATAAAACCAACTATAGAACCAAAACCACTATAGCATTAAGCGATCGGACTAATACAGATACGAAATAAATAATGGAACAGTTTTAAAAGAAGAAGTTATAAATTTCCAAGCACTACCATTTTTTCCAAAGTTGGTGTGGGGCTGCCGCCTTTCCTTTCTATGGTTATAGCAAATGCCTGGGCAGCCTGTGCATTCTTCATCCGGTAAAGCTGAAGCGGCTTTTGGGTAATTTCAAATACACCCATATCAATTGGTTTGCCATCCAGCAAGGCCCAGAGTTGGTATTGTTCATCAGAAGCGGGGACCGGAAGATTATTAATCAGCAGGTAAACATCATGTGATGTAGTATCCCAGTAAACTATCGCAGATGATTGAGGTGAATATTGCGTGCCGGCCAATATGGCTATCTTATTTGAACCCTGGAGTATTTTACTATCCTGTTCTATTTGCGCCAGGCGGTTATTAAATTCGGTCAAATTAGCTTTAATATTTCTATTCTCGTTTTTCAGGATCATATTCCACCATAAGCTTCCGGCCAATAAAATAAAACTGGCAGCAGCAGCAAAGCGTAACCAACCTGTGGAACCTGAACTTATTTTTCTTACCGGGGCTTCAGTAATAGGAATAACAGGAGCAGTCTGCTTATCTGAAAATATTTCAGCAGCTATTTTTTGTTTCAGCTCCTGTGGTGCAGGCATAGCATTTTCCATGGCTTGTTTTTCCACCTGCAACTCAAAAGCATCACGGGCTGCTTTGATTTCAGGATATTGCTCACAGACTTTTTCAAACTCAAGTTTTTCCTGCTCATTAAGCATGCCAAGCACATAGCTTTCTATAATTCCACTTGATATGTATTCCTTTGTATTCACTTATTTCATTGTATCATAATTCTTAATTGGCTTAATGCCGTTCTTATTCTGGTTTTTACAGTGCCTAATGGAATTCCCAGAATTTTTGAAATTTCCTCATGAGTAAATCCCTGGAAAAATGACAGGTCAATCAAAGTTCTGTACTCTTCTTTCAATTTCGTCAACACTTTTCTTAATCCTACATCACTGGTCTCAGGATTTACACTCACAGTTATTCCCTCATTTACGTTGTCAGAAATGGATTGGTTTTGCTGGCTGTTTCTGAATCCCTTGGATCTTACTTTGTCAATTGCAGCATTTCTTGCAATGTTCAGCATCCAGGTAAATAATCTCCCTTTTTGCGGATCATACAGCTCTATTTTTTTCCAGATATTTATGAAAACTTCCTGTAAAACATCACCTGCAATTTCTTTATCTGTCACCACCTGGTTGATGATGGTGAATAAAGCTCCCGAATAATTATCATAGAGGTAATTAAACCCATTATTGCTCTGTTCTTTCAGCATAGCAATAAGCTCTGGTTCGCTATATGTAATTTTTGGGCTCAAAAGTTGGTTAAAGCTAAAATAAATAAAGCATCCTGGTTCAGGGATGCTTTACTTACGAAATTTTTACCAATATAGTTTTTATCCTACTATTGCTTTATAAGCTGCAGCATCCATCAAAGCTTCTACTTCAGCCGGATTATCAACAGTCATTTTTATCATCCATCCTTCACCATAAGGATCGCTGTTTACCGACTCAGGCGAATTGGCCAATGCAGGATTCAATTCGGTTATCGTTCCATCTAAAGGCATAAAAAGGTCTGAAACGGTTTTTACGGCTTCTACAGTGCCAAACACATCACCTGCCTTAAAAGACTTTCCGATTGATTCCACTTCAACATATACGATATCACCTAATTCTCCCTGTGCAAAATCTGTAATGCCGATTGTAGCAACATTCCCTTCAAGGCTTACCCACTCATGATCCTTTGTATAACGGAGATTATCTGGAAAATTCATAGTTATTTATTTTTGAGCCTGCCTGACGATAGGCAGGTTGCAAAGATTATAAAAACAAGTTGAAAAGATTAAAAGAATTTTTATTTGAAATGATCTAATGCTTTTTTCTTTTTACCAGTTTTGTTTGTATGATACGTACATCTTCTTTTGGCCGGTTAAGATCCTGCCCCTTACTGACTTCAACGGCTGCAATTTTATTTACAGTCTCTAATCCTGATACCACTTCTCCAAAAACAGTATAATTCTGGTCAAGATGTGGTGATCCGCCAACCGTTTTATAGGCTTCTCTTTGTGCCAAAGGAATTTTTCGGCCATTTAACCGAAAAGTTTCTGTCGAATCAAGTCCGGCATCAGTAAATTTTCTTCCCTTCACTATATAAAACTGGCTGCCGCTGCTTGCTTTTTCCGGATTTACATTATCCGGGGTTCTGGCTGCTGCCAGCATTCCTTTTTTATGAAACAGGCTTATTCTGAATTCAGCCGGAATTGTATATCCCGGGTTTCCATTTCCAAGTGGCTGTCCTTGTTTTGCTGATCTGCTGTTTGGATCACCTCCCTGTATCATAAAATCCTGCATCACCCGGTGAAATAACAGGCTGTCATAAAACTTCTTTTTTACCAGCTTCAGAAAATTATCGCGATGCATGGGAGTGGAATCTGAAAGACGTACAACAATATCACCCAAACTGGTTTGAATCAACACATCTTTTTTCCTATCTTTTTTTCTGACTAAAGTATCTTTTTGAGCAATAAGTGAACTAAAAAGAAAACAACTCAGAAGAAAAACAACCAGCTTTTTCATATGCAGGGTTAATTTATTATAAAGAATGGCTTTCAAGATAAAGCAGGATATGGTCTTTTAGAAAATTTTCCTGTTCTATCATATTCAATTCTGGCATTGGTTTTAATTGACGGAAATGGGGCCAGCCATCATCATCCTTCCCTGCAAATTCATAAAACCCGCTGGTTGAAAATAATGTGCAAATGGCCACATGCATCAGGTCCTGTTTTTGTTCTTTGGTAAATTTCTCTTTTATCAGTCCCAGTTCCTGCACACCGATAAGGAATAAAATAGTCTCTATGTCTGGTTTCTTCCCAAATCTTTCTACCAGCTTTGCTTCTAATGCCCACCACCTGGTTTGAAGATCGTCTTTTGCTTCCATAACGGCAAAGATAAGTGCCCATACTTTTATTTTCCGGGAAAGCCTTCTGCCTGATGGCTGACTCTTCTCCTTTATCTTTGCGAAAATTAAAAAAGGATGTTGCAGGTTGCATTTATAAGAAATAATACAGATTTAGTAAAGAGCAAGTTGGCCGTTAAAAATTTTAAGGAAATTGACCTTGTTGATGAAATAATTGGATTGGATGATGAAAGAAAAAAACTGCAACTGGATTTCGATAACACGCAGTCAAAAGTAAACAGCACCTCAAAAGAGATTGGCCAGTTAATGGCAAAGGGACAAAAAGAAGAAGCGGAGAATAAAAAAAAGGAAGTAGCCGATTTAAAATTATCTCTTCAGCCAATTACAGAAAGACTAAACGAAACAGAAAAACTGGTTCAGGACAAACTTGTTTTACTTCCCAATTTGCCTTCAGAAAAAGTGCCCCCAGGTAAAACACCAGAGGATAATGTTTCTATTAAAAAGGCAGGAGAGATTCCAAAACTTCCGGAGGGTTCAGTTCCGCACTGGGATCTTATAAAGAAATATGATATTGTGGATTTTGAAACCGGGGCAAAAATTACCGGAAGCGGATTCCCCTTGTACAAGGGAAAAGGGGCCAAACTTCAACGGGCATTGGTACAATATTTTCTGGATTATAATACGGCTGCCGGTTATACTGAATACCTGCCGCCATTGATGGTAAACGAAGCAAGTGCATATGGTACTGGTCAGCTTCCGGATAAAGAAGGCCAGATGTATTTTATGGAAGCAGATAATTTTTACATGATTCCAACTTCGGAAGTTCCGTTAACCAATATTTATAGAGATGAAATTGTAAAAGAATCTGATCTACCAATTAAGATGACCGCTTTTACACCTTGCTTTCGCAGGGAAGCCGGAAGTTTTGGTAAAGATGTAAGGGGCCTTAACCGTGTACACCAGTTTGATAAAGTAGAAATTGTTCAGATAGTACATCCGGATAAAAGTTATGATGTATTGGAAGAGATGGTTGCGCATGTAGAAAAATTACTGGTCTCCCTGGAATTGCCTTACAGGATCTTAAAACTCTGTGGCGGCGATATGAGTTTTGCCTCTGCACTCACTTACGATTTTGAAGTGTTTAGTGCAGCACAGGAAAAATGGCTTGAAGTAAGTTCTGTTTCCAATTTTGAAAGCTTTCAGACCAACCGGATGAAGATCCGTTTCAAAGACAGCAATGGTAAAATGCAATTAGCCCACTCGTTAAATGGAAGTTCATTAGCGCTTCCTAGAATTGTCGCCTGTTTGCTGGAAAATAATCAGCAGGCCAATGGTATAAGACTTCCGCAAATACTCCACAACTATTTTGGCGCAGAATTCATTAATTGATGGACGCCTATTCTGCGAAATATTATTTACAGGATGGTGAAGCCAGGGAGGCAACAGTTCTCATATTAAAAGATAAACTCAGCATTGGAATAAGAGATGAGTACAACCAACCCCGGGTAATCTACTGGCCTTATCAGCAAATCATCAAAGACAATTTCTGGAAAAGGGGGCAGGCAATTGTTCGATGCAGGTCTTACCCGGTACAGGTTATTGAAGTGGACTCAAAAGAGTTTGCCGATAAACTTGAAAATCTTCTTGCCAATAGAAACAGGTTCTGGCTAAGCAGAACAATGAACAGGAACATGTTGCATATGCTGAAAGTACTATTGATTTGCGGTGCCATTATACTTTCGGCCTATTTGTTTTTACTTCCTTTTTTAGCTGAACGGCTTGCCAAAAGAGTTCCAATTCCCTATGAAGAAAAGCTGGGCAATGAATTATATGATGTGCTGAAGAATAGCTTTGAACTGGATGAATCAAAAACTTTTTATGCCAACGAATTTTTTAAAGAACTCAATATTCAAACAAAATACAATGTCCGGATCACTGTCGTGAAAGAGGATATGACAAATGCATTTGCCATGCCCGGGGGAAATATCATCGTATATGATAAAATGCTGGCAGGCATGAATAACTATGAAGACCTTGCAGCTTTGCTGGCGCATGAGTTTACCCATGTCAATGAAAAGCACAGCACCCGTTCCATTTTTCGTCAACTGGCTTCTGCTATATTTTTATCTGTTATTGTCGGAGATATAGGTACTATTGCTAATACAATGATCAGGAATGCGGACAACCTGAAAGGTTTGAGTTATTCAAGGAGCCTGGAAAAAGAAGCAGATCTGCATGGTTTGAAAATTTTAAGTGAAAGAAAAATAGATTGCCGGGGTTTTCTCAGCTTATTTACATTATTAAAAGCTGAAACCAGCAAAGAAGGAAAACAGCCGGGAGAGTGGATCAGCAGCCACCCAGACCTGGATAAGCGGATTGCATATATAAAAAAAAGTGAATTGTTTAACAGGAATAGTCCTATACAGGATGAGACCTTGAAGACATTGTTTTTAAAAATAAAAACCAGTGAAGAATAATTGTCCTTCATATGCTAGTTGGTAAACTTTTGTGAAAGGGTATTGAATTAGTATTCGGTCTCAATTTTTAATTCAAATTTGAACTACAAAAATTAAACACTTATGAAAAAGACAATTTTACTTTTGTTACTATCTGTACCATTTCATTCAACGATCTTCTCCCAGGTTTCCAGTGGTTCTTTGTTACTTGGTGGAGATTTTTCATTTTTTGTACAAGAACAGAAAACGGCATCAGGCACTTCAGGTAAAAATAATGGGTTTAATTTTTCGCCATTGATCGGTGTAGCCACCCGGACAAATATCATTCAAGGCGGATATTTACGAATCGGATCTTCAAAAAATACAAATAGTGTTAGTACAGCTGTCACCAAAACAAACATTACGGGAGCCGGTTATTTTATTCGCAAGTATGGTGTTATTAAAAATAATTTTTCCGGTTTTATCCAGGGAAATGCGGGAGTTGGGTATTCTACAAACAGCTTTGAATTTCAAAATACATT
Source organism: uncultured Chitinophaga sp. (assembly GCA_964581455.1). Classification (GTDB taxonomy): domain Bacteria; phylum Bacteroidota; class Bacteroidia; order Chitinophagales; family Chitinophagaceae; genus VBAS01. Next base: position 27,265 of record CAZOOT010000001.1, read on the forward strand.
GAATAAAAGCAAGCAAACTTCTGTCGGAATAAACATTTCACCGGGTCTTTCTTATAAAGTATCACAAAAACTACAACTGGAAGCCGGATTAAATAATATTGCCAATATCAGCTACCAGGTAACTAAAAATTTAATTACCAATCCCGGTGTTAATGATGTTGTAAGATCCACCCAGGTTTCTGTATCTAGCAGCCTGAATAATTTTTCAAGCAATCTTTATTTTGGTTTCAGGTTATTATTGGCTAAGAAATAGAGTCATTTTAATAATTCTTTATCCGCTTATACATCGCCCAAAATCAAACTGGTGGTATTATACAGCAACTTCATCACGGGACATTAAGTAGGCATCTGTTGAAAATTATCATGTTGATGCAGCTAGATTTATTTAAGGCAGACTAATTATTGGTATGTTCAATAGCGAAGAATAATACACCTTGTTATTGACTATGAAAAACGAAAAAAAAGAATCTAACTTTATTATCGTATTCAAAAGTCAATATGAAAAGGGCAGGGATTAATTTCTGTCACTTTCCTTTTTCAATTTTTAAACACAAAAATTTGTTTATGAAAAAGATTACACTATTATTTTTTTACACTTTTTTCTTTTTCTTGTCAACTTCTTTTTCTCAATTAAACAAAGGAACAATTTTGTTGGGAGGTGACGTTTCATACAACACTCAGTCTTCAACTAATGGGCCGGCTACTTCTAAAACAGAGAATTTTACTTTTTCGCCTACAATTGCAGTAGCAGTTAAAAAGAATGTTTTTTGGGGAGGTTCCGTTTTATTCTCTTCGATCAATAACAAGCCTGCTCCGGTAAATGCATTTTCAAAGCATAATTCGTATGGAGCCGATTTGTTTTTCCGCAAATACAAACTGGTTAAAAATAAATTTTATGTCTTTATAGAAGCAGGCTTATCGTATGGTATTGCCAAAGAAAAATTCAGGCAGAACCCGGATTATTTTTTTGATAGTAAGAGGATCACAACAGGCCTTAATATTTCACCTGGAGTTTCTCTTGCAGTTTCAAAAAAACTTTACCTGGAATCAGGATTTAATAATATAGCCCACTTAGGTTATCAGCACAATAAAACAGAAGGATACAATTTTGGAAATGTAATTAGCCTGTCATCAAGCAACTTTGGATTATCAAGCAGACTGAGAGTTATTACATCCAATCTTTATTTTGGATTCCGCTTTATGCTTGATCGTAACAATGGCTGACTATGAAAATTCTTTTATTCTTTTATTCATCACCCAAAACCAAAACGGTGGCATTAATGCAAGTAACATCATACCCGGATATCCGGTAGGCATTTGCGGAGAATTATCATGGTGGCGGAGGACCTGGTATTTCCGGCTGGCTAAATAGTGATGATCGCTGTGGCGGCTGAGTTCAAAAAGAAAAAGTCTGCCAATTACATGATCGCTGTTCCAGCTATGAGCCGGCATGGCTCTTTCATAGTTTCCTTCAGCGGTTTTTTTTCTTTGCAATCCATAATGTTCAATATAGTTGACGGTTTCCAGTAAAAGGAAACCTATGACTGCTGCTGCCAAAAAATAGAGAGTGATCAGCCATCCGAAAAGAAAAAATATCAATCCCACAAATAGGATCTTTATAATATGGAATTGAATCATTTCATTCTGTATAGAAAAAACTGATCTGCCCTTTTTCTTCATTTCATTATTTGCAATATGCCAGGCACTCAGGTAACTGAATATAACTGTGCGGAAATAAAAAGCAAAAACCCATTCACCATAGCGGGCACTGCTGGGATCTTCCGGCGTTGCCACTCGTTTATGATGTCCTTTATTATGCTCCACATAAAAATGCATATAAAGAGAAGTAAGCAAAAGCATTTTGGCAAGAGTTTGCTCATACTTATTCACCCGGTGTCCCAATTCATGACCCACGTTTATTCCAAACACACCACAGAGCAAACCCATTACCCAGATGCGGCCTGTAATATCATACCACAGTAAGGAAGGATCGTTTAAGTTGTTAAGGAAAAAGTATAAAGCCAAAAATTGCAGGGGAACAATCAAGTAAAGGATCAGGTCGTAGGTTTTATCTGCCTTCGCCATTTCTTCTTCCGCCGTTCCCATATTTTCCGGATCAGATTTAATGAACAACTCCAGCAAGGGGATAAATACCCAGGCAAAAATCAGGGGCAGCCAGACTACAATACCTTGTGTGTGGAATGAGTTGATGGCCCCGATATAAAGAATAAATGGAAGAAGATATTTAAGTGCCCGGAGTTTCATAACTTTTCTGTCGTCAAATGTAGAGAATAACAACAGCTTTTTAACGATTAGAATCATTTGGGATTTATTGCTGGTTTAAACTTTGGCTTTAATCCTACGTCAAAAAACAAATTTATAAATGCTCCTGACCAATCAACAAAAAAATAAACACCTGATGTGGCGTGCCGGATTCGGTCCGGTGGTAGAACAATTGTCTGATCTTTCCTTTACTACTCCCCAACAATTATATAGGGCATTACAAAAATCATCTTCAAAAAAACCAGAATACATTGATGTGGCTGATGATTTTCTGAAAGGACTATTTGTTGGCATTGAGGAAGCGGGTCGCCAGCAAAGAAGAAAAGAGATGACAGAAGATGAACGAAAAAAAGTACAGCAAAAACAAAGAGAAGGTGTAAGGAGCCTGAACCTGAACTGGCTTAATCTATTTGTGAGAACCGATGCACAACTCAGGGAAAAAATGGCATTCTTCTGGCATGGACATTTTGCCTGCCGTAACCTGAATGTTTTTTTTCAACAGGGATTACTGGATGTTCTCCGAAGAAATGCCCTCGGAAGTTTCAGGGAAATGCTGCACGAAGTTTCAAAAACAGCAGCCATGCTGATTTTTTTAAACAACCAGCAAAACAAAAAAGACCAGCCCAATGAAAATTTTGCCCGAGAAGTGATGGAACTCTTTACACTTGGCAGGGGAAACTATACGGAAAATGATATCAAAGAAGCAGCCCGTGCATTTACTGGCTGGAGTTCGGGATTAAATGGTGAATTTCTATTTCGTCGTTTCCAGCATGATTTTGGCAGCAAAACTGTTTTAGGTAAAACAGGAAACTTTGATGGCGGAGAAGTGCTGGACATTTTACTGGAGCAAAAACAAACCGCAAAACATATTTCCAAAAAGATATATTGCTTTTTTGTAAACGAAACACCAGATGCTGAGAAAATTGATTGGCTTGCGGATCGTTTTTATAAAAATAATTATGATATCGGGAAACTGATGGATGATATTTTTATGAGCGACTGGTTTTATGAAACTAAAAATATCGGCAGCAAAATAAAATCTCCCATAGAACTCATTGCAGGTATACAAAGGATGCTGCCGATGAAACTGGAAAATGAAGAGGCCTTTACTTTTTTACAAAGGGCACTCGGTCAGATCTTGTTTTATCCGCCAAATGTAGCTGGATGGCCGGGTGGAAAATCCTGGATTGACAGTTCCAGCCTGATGCTGCGCATGCGGATACCGCAGTTGCTGAATGATACAGATGAACTGAATGTAAATACCAAGGATGATGATGACCAGATGATGGGGCGTAAAACAAACGATGCTGCAAACCAAATGATGGGATATGGAAAACGTTCCATTATAAAAGCAAATATTGACTGGACAGATTATCTGAAGCATTTGGAAAAAGTGCAGCGGAATGAATTGGTGAATGAGATCAGTAAAAATTTATTACAAACAAATAATTCAATAAATGGAGATCTGATTCAGAAATATGCTGAAGATAGCAGTCGTGAAAAATTTATCAGATCGGCGACTTTGCAATTAATGAGTACGCCGGAATATCAATTGTGTTAAAAACAGCCATTAGCTGTTAGCTAATAGCTCACAGCAAATGGCTAAAAGCTCAATAAAATGATTATCAAACGCAGAGAATTTCTTCAAGTCGGTTCACTGGCTACCGCATCAGTACTGGTACCAAAATTCCTGAAAGCTTTTGAGGGAAAGAATATGGTGCCGGCCGGCAATAAAGTATTGGTGATACTGCAGCTTAGCGGCGGAAACGATGGATTAAATACCGTGATCCCTTACAGGAATGATATTTACTATAAGTCAAGACCCAAACTTGGTATTGAAAAATCAAAAGTATTGTCATTAACAGATGAAGCGGGATTGCATCCGGCTTTAACCGGTTTCAAAGATTTATATACAGATGGTAGTTTAAGTATTCTGAATAATGTAGGTTATCCAAATCCCGATCGTTCTCATTTCCGGAGCATGGATATCTGGCACACCGCCAGCGACAGCAAGGATTATTGGAACACGGGCTGGCTGGGCCGCTACCTGGATGCACAATGCCAGGGCTGTGATAAACCAACCTATGCATTAGAACTGGATGATACATTAAGCCTCGCCATGAAAGGCGAAGCGGCAAAAGCCATTGCGATGAAAGATCCGAAACGATTATTTGGCACAGCCAATCAGCGATTCTTTAAAGAGGTAATGCAAAATTACAAGGATGAGCCTGGTGTGCAGCCTGTGGATTATTTATACAAAACCATGGCAGAAACAATTTCTTCTGCTGATTATATTTTTGAAAAAAGTAAACTGCGTCCGTCAAAAGCCGAGTATCCAAAAACAGATCTTGGCAATAATTTAAAAACAATTGCTTCGCTGATCTTTTCTGATATCAATACAAAGGTTTACTATGTTTCGCTGGGAAGTTTTGATACACATATCAACCAGCAGGTTCAGCAGCAAAACTTATTTACCCAGATGAATGATGCAGTAAAATCATTTGTAAAAGACCTGAAAGCCAATAATCGTTTTGAAGATGTGATGCTGATGTCCTTTTCAGAATTTGGAAGAAGGGTTGCACAAAATGCCAGCGGTGGAACTGATCATGGCACAGCCAACAATATGTTTTTCATTAGTGGAGGATTAAAGAAAAAAGGATTGATCAATGCCATGCCGGATCTTAAAGACCTTGATCAGGGTGATCTGAAATATAATGTAGATTTTAAAAATGTATATGCAACGGTATTAAACAAATGGTTAAAAGCAGATGACAAAAGTATCATGACAAAGAAATATGATTACATGAATTTTATTTAGCGGATCAGAAAAACAGTTCCTTTCTTTTTTTCCATTTCTTTGCCTTCGAACTTATATTCACATAGCCACACAAATACAGAACTTGAAATATCAAAACCCTTTAGTTTGCCATCCCATCCTTTTTGTAATTCTTTTGTTTCAAATACTTTTTGTCCCCATCGGTTATAAATAGTGAATCTATATTCACTGACATTACCAAAAAGTAATGGTTTGAAAATATCATTTTTACCATCTTTGTTGGGAGTAAATGCTGACGGTACATAGAAACCCTGTGGGCATTTTAAAGGATCAATAATTATCTTGATACTATTCGAATTGATAGTATTGGGTATTGCACAGGGAGCATTGGAGGTAAGTATTACATTCACATTGTCCCCGTCTTTCAATATACCGGTAGCAAAAGTTGGGCTATTGTTGCCTGCATTATTTCCATTGATCTGCCATTGATATATTGGTGCCGTTCCCCCGTTTGTTACATTTGAACTGAAAGTTGCCAACGTTCCCTGGCAAATATCAGAAGGAGATACATTAATATTAATAGAAGGAATTACCTGTTGCAGTACGGAAATCAAAACCACATTGGAAATTACGTTATTGGAAACAACGCAACCCACATTTGAGGTCATGATCACTCTTACCGCATCACCATTATTTAAATTGCCTGAAGTAAATGTTGCAGAATTGGTTCCTGCATTCACCCCATTCACCTGCCATTGATAAGAAGGTGCAGTACCTCCATTTGTTGCTGTAGCTGTAAAAGTTACGGGTGTGCCTGCACAGATGGATGTTGAGCTGGCTGTATGTACAACGGAAGGAACTACAGCTGCACTTATGTTCATTGTGATTGTATTGGAAGTAACTGTAGCCGGCGAAGCACAATTGGCATTTGAGGTCATGATCACTCTTACCACATCACCATTATTTAAATTGCCTGAAGTAAATGTTGCAGAATTGTTTCCTGCATTCACTCCATTCACCTGCCATTGATAAGAAGGTGCAGATCCTCCATTTGTTGCTGTGGCAGTAAAAGTTACGGGTGTGCCTGCACAGATAGATGTTGAAGAAGCAACCAGACTTATCGAGGGTAATAAATCAGGAGTAACATTTATCATTTTTTCAATACTATCCCTGCAGTTGTTATTGCTGCTGGCAATTAATATTACAGTATAGGTTCCGGGTGAGGAATAAATATGGTTTGTATTAATACTTGTGTTAGTTAATCCATTGCCAAAACTCCAATTGAATGTCATCGTACCGTTGCTGATTGTAGAATTATTTGTGAACACAAAATTATTTCCATTCAGGCACTGGCTGGCATTATTTATTGTAAAGTCAGGTAATGGCTGAGGATAAAGGTTTACATCGATCAAACGGCTGGTATCCCTGCAACCAGTGTTGCTGGTAACTACCACACGGTAGGATCCGGATTGTGTGGCAGAATAATCTCTTGCGGTGGCTCCCGGAACAAGTGCCCCATTTCTCAGCCACTGATATGTGGCGGCTATTCCTGCTCTAAACCTTACGTTGCCATTATTACTGCAGATTATTAAAGGATCCAAAACTGTCAAAGAGGTATCAACTGTAGAAATAGTTACCAATACATTGTCTGTACAAGATGTAATGCTGTCAGACACCGTTACAAAGTAAGAAGTAGTTTGATCAGGCGCAACAGTGATGCTGGATGTTGTTGCTCCGGTGGACCATAAAATGGACTGGTTCTGATAGAGCAGTTTTACTTCCGCCGAAGTCAACTCTCTGTTGTAAATAAAAACATCATCCAGTTTTCCTTCAAGCCCGTAAATATTCCCATCAGAATAGAATCCGATTCCATTTACTGATACAGGACCACCGAGAATAAAGTCTTTGCCTTGTACATAAGTTTCATTGATAAAACTGGTATCGCTCAGTACTAATACACCATCAATATAGAATTTTGTGCCTCCTGGTGAAGTAGTGATGACCCAATGATGCCAGGCATTATTGGGATGGGTGGCGCCATAAGAATAAAGTACAGATTCATTATTGCAATGTCCTTGTACCTGGTAAGTATTTTGCTGGTTTAAAGGTGTGCCAGGATTATTTATTGTTTCAAACCAGGAGGTGCCACAGTTTCCGCCACCATATCCAATCAAAGTGGGTCCTGGTGTTGCAACGCCAATATTGGTTGCATAAAACCAAAGAGAGACTGTTCTTGTACCAGTAGGGAAATTTGAAGCAGATCCAATGATATAATTTCCCTGATTGAAACTATATGCCCGGTTGGCTAAGCCGAATCTGTCTGTTGTAAGTGTAGCTCCTACTGATGTGCCGTTATTTCCGTTTCCACTTTCATCATTGGCATTTCCGCAAAATGGATAGAACGCTACCAGGCCATTTTGAAGAACGGGAGGAAGTGAACTTACAGAGCAGGCCGTGCCTGGTATTTGTGTAGTATCTACAGTTAATATTAACGAAGAACCGCTGCAAATAGTTGTGTCATTTTGAAGTATTGTGCATGTTAGCTGAGCATTGCTGATATCACTACTCAGAGATATTAAAGTGAGCAAAAATATTTTTTGCATGAAACTAGTCAGGGTTTTCATGCCGGCAATTTTATAAAATAAAGGTAAAAAAGGTTTTGCTTATCCGGGTACAGATTTCTAATGTGACCATCAAAGTCTCAACAATGCTAACCACAGCAGAGAGCTTATTTGCCTGAGTTTTATTGAATTGATATATTAATAAAATGACGGAATAACGGCTGTCTCAAAAGGGCAATAAAGTAAAGTTTGCCAACAAGACACAAAAATTTGAATTTCAATTATTCTTTACTTCGTGACTTTGTGACTTGGTGGCAAAAAAATACTTTTGAGACAGTCTCATTATAATTTTAAAAAAGAAAGAAGATAAAAGTTAAAAAAACAAATTTTTAATAATAGGTTAGCTTATGCAGAAATGTAATGAGTTACAAAATAATCAGATCCTTCTTTTTTATTTTAATATAAACCTATTTCACATTCCCCATCCATCTTCTTAAAAACGGAACGGTGAAGATCAATAAAACACCAATTACTACTGACGCAATTCCTATTTTCTGAATCACATCTGCATAATAGGGTAATGAAAGTACAGGATCATTTTTTGCCAGCACCTCTTCAGGCACACTCATTAAAGCTCCGATCTTGCCTGCTAAAAATTCACCGATGGCGGATGCAAAAAACCAGATACCCATCATCAGCGAAACCATTTTTGCAGGAGATAGTTTTGTAACCATGGATAATCCGATTGGAGATAAGCATAGCTCACCCAGGATGATAAAACAATAACCCCAGACAAATGGCCATAGCGGAACGATGCCGGTACTCTCATTTGCCAGACAGCCTAAATAGAAAACATAAAATCCCAAGCCAAGAAAAATAAAGGATAATGCAAATTTCATTGGAGTACTGGGTTCTTTGCCTCTTTTATTCAACCAGGGCCATAGAGGTGCAACGATCAGGGTTAATACAATCACCCAACCAGGAGGCAAGAAATTATTTACAGAAAGAGGCAGCAGTTCAAGACCGAATAATTCCATTTTTGAATTTCTTTCAGCCAGCAGGTTCATCGAGCCGGCATTCTGTTCATATATTGCCCAGAATACAACAGAGAATATGATCATGATCAGTGCGGCAAATAATTTCAATTTGGGTTCTTTTTCCATTTTCATTCCTACTGAAAGAACATATATCAATGCCACTATGCCCAGGCCGAACATGATATAATCCATCAAATGATATTGATGAAACAGTGTTACCACCAACGGAATGATCAATAGGGTACCACCATAAATAAGATGTTCCGGTTTTAAAAAACTGAAAACAGGTTTCTTTAATAATTCCCTATCGGGAGGCAGCCCTTTTTCACCCAACGATTTTTTGCCAATTAAAAAAACAAAGAACCCAAGTGCCATAAAAATACCGGCAAGACCAAATCCATAATGCCAGTTAAATACTTTGGCTACATAAGCACAGAGAAATCCACCGGCAGCTGCTCCCACATTAATACCCATATAAAAAATAGAGAAACCGCTATCTCTTCTCGGATCATTTTCACGGTATAATGTTCCAACCAGGCTGGATATATTTGGTTTAAAAAAACCATTGCCACAAATGATAAAGGCCATGCCATAAAAAAAACTCCAGTCAGCCGGAACAGCTAAAATAAAATGACCCAAAGTCATCAGAATACCTCCAAATAAAACAGATCGTTGAAACCCTATAAACCGATCAGCCATAAAACCACCAAACATCGGCATGGTATAAACCAAAGCGGCATAAGAACCCAGTATAGCATATGCTTTCGGATCATCATAGTTTAATTCACTTACCATATAAGCAATCAGGAGGGCTTTCATTCCATAGAAAGAAAACCGCTCCCACATTTCTGCAAAGAATAAAAGATAGAGTTGCTTCGGTTGTTTTAATGAGCCGGCATTTGATTGTTTCTGATCTGTCATTGGAATATAAAATTTAGAAAAAGAAAGGTAACAAAAAAGGTGGCTGTTGAGCCACCTGGTTTATATTTATTGATTAGTAATTACTTCACACCTTTTTCTTTCATTACCCGGTTCAGCCATCCTAGCAATAAGAACAATGCAATTGCCGGTACAATAACAATAAAGAAATTGGTCAGGAAGAAATTGGATTTATCATCGTACCCTTCCCACATACCGGATAGAATTCCTGAAAGCTTATTTCCAATACTTACTGATAAGAACCAACCACCCATCATGAGTGATGTTAATCTTGGCGGACTAAGTTTTGATACAAGGGATAATCCCATGGGCGACAGACAGAGTTCTCCGATCGTAATGACACCGTAACTGGCCCATAGCCACAATGCAGAAGCTTTATCAGTTGAAGTGTCAATTGATTTTACTGCTGCAACCATTATCAAAGCTGATAGGGCAGTAATTAAAAGTCCAATGGCAATCTTTGATGGGGTAGATGGCTCTTTTCCCCTGCGCCGCATAAAACCAAATATGCCAACAAGGATGGGGGTTAATACAATTACCCAAAATGGATTAATAGATTGATATAATTCTGTAGATACAAGTTTCAGGTCTTTTCCTGGCTCAGGTCTTTTTTCTGCCGGCAAATTGGAAAAATAAGATTTTGATTTATCCCGGATTGTAATCGTATTTGAAATTTCATTAACACCGGATGTATTACCTGCGGCAGCTAAAGCGTCTTTCTCAGTAATTAATCCGGACATATAGGTTTTAAATTGCCCTTCATCGTAACCTACCGATTCATGATAGTTCACCGTTTGTGCCAAATCTACTTTTGAAGCAAGGCCAGCAACTGATTCAGACATTTCCCGGTCCGTATAGTCTTCTGCCCAAACAGTTAATGCGTCACCATTCTGATGAAATATAGCCCAGAACACAACCACACAACCCATTACCGTAAGCAATGCAGCCAATGGCCGTTTATCTTCCATACTGGCACGCCACCATAATGAGATATAATAGAACACAACCGGTAAACTTCCAATTAAGAATGCATCATTACTATCAGAACCAAATATATTGCCTGGGATGATCCAGCCCAATGCGCCAAATACAAATACGGGTAAAAAAACTGTAGCCAGTATTTTTTTAAGCGGAAGATCTTCTTTTGTAACCGGCTTGATGATATCAACCTCTTTTACATGTTTCATTCCATTTAAAAACCAAAGCAGGCCGATAAGCATACCAACTCCTGCAGCTGCAAATGCATATCCCCATCCATAATTGATACGCATATATGCGGCCACAAAATTGCACACAAAGGCGCCGATATTAATACCCATATAAAATATATTGTATCCTGCATCCTTTTTATGCTGGTGTTCCGGTTTGTTATAAAGATTACCTACCAGTGTAGAGATATTAGGTTTGAAAAAACCGTTTCCAACAATGATCAGTAAAAGAGAAATATAAAATGCAGTTTCGCCGGGCAGTGCTAACCCAATATAACCGGCAGCCATGAGCAAGGCGCCGATAATAATACTTTTCCGGTAACCTAAAATCCGGTCTGCCAGCAAGCCTCCGATAAAAGGAGTTAAATAAACCAGCCCAAGATAAGTTCCGTAAATGTCAGATTTTTTTGATGCGTCAAAACCCATTCCCCCATTTTGATGACTATCCAGCATATAGAGAGAAAAAATGCCCAGCATCAGGTAGTAGCCGAAACGTTCCCACATTTCAGTAAAGAATAAAACGTAAAGACCTTTTGGGTGTCCTTTCGATGATTCATTTTGATTCATACAGCAATTTTTTGTTTGACAAAAGTTGATTAAAAGTTAGAGAATGGAAAAATAGGCAAATTCTGTCATTTGCAAATATTTGAACTCTTCTTGTATGAATTTTTTATTTGCCGCATCCCCTGTTTGCATCAGCCTCAATACTTAAAGGGAATATCAGTAATAAGGTTTATTTTTCCTTTTCAGTGGGGATGGGCAAAAACGACAATTTAAATTGCATCCTTATTCTTTAATTATCTTGCCCGATATTCGCAGGCAAAATCTAAATTCCAATATACAATATGCGAATTCTAATTCTTGGTTCTGGTGGTCGTGAGCATGCATTTGCATGGAAACTTTCCCAAAGCACCCTTTGTGAAAAGTTATTTATTGCACCTGGTAATGCCGGTACAATTCAGTTTGGCACAAATTTGAATATTACTGTCAATGATTTTGAGGCTATCAAAAAATGCTGCATCACTGAAAGGATTGATCTTGTGCTGGTAGGGCCGGAAGAGCCACTGGTAAAAGGCATTTCAGATTTTTTAAAAGCAGATTCCCAGCTTAAAGGACTTGAAATAATCGGTCCATCAAAAAAAGCATCCCAATTGGAAGGCAGCAAGGCATTTGCAAAAGCATTCATGCAAAAATTTGGTATTCCAACTGCTGCGTATAAAGAATTTACTTTAACCAATTACCAGGATGGGGTAGAATACATTACGAATCATGCATTGCCTGTTGTATTAAAAGCAGATGGACTGGCTGCAGGGAAGGGAGTTGTTATCTGTGAGAACCATGTAGAAGCTCTGGCAGAATTTGAATTAATGATTCAACGTGCCAAATTTGGCGAAGCCAGTAAAAAAGTAGTTGTAGAAGAATTTCTTAATGGAATTGAATTATCCGTTTTCGTTTTATGCGATGGTAAGAATTATGTTATTCTGCCTGAAGCAAAAGATTATAAAAGGGTAAGGGAAGGTGATGAAGGCCCGAATACCGGTGGAATGGGAGCCATTAGCCCGGTGCCATTTGCCGATGCAGTTTTTATGAGCAGGGTAGAAGAGAGAGTGATCAGGCCTACGATAGAAGGTTTGAAAACGGAAGGTCTCGATTATTGCGGATTTATATTTTTAGGATTGATCAAAGTAGGCGATGAGCCATATATGATCGAGTATAATTGCCGGATGGGAGATCCGGAAACTGAAGTAGTGATGCCCCGGTTAAAAAATGATTTGGCAGAATTACTGCATGCTGCTGCAAATCAAAGTTTGGATAAAGTAGTCATTGAAACGGATCCGCGGTTTGCCTGTGCTGTAGTGGCGGTTAGCGGAGGGTATCCCGGTAATTATGAAAAAGAGCTTCCTGTTTCCGGACTGGAAGATGTAAAAACAGTTACCAGTGTTTTATTTCACGCTGGCACAAAAATTAAAGATGATGTAATTGTTACAAACGGAGGCCGGGTACTCTGTATGACCTCTTTTGGAAATTCGCTTGAACTAGCTGCACAAAGATCTTTATATGAATTGGAAAAAATTTCATTCAAAGGCATGGCCTATCGCAGGGATATCGGGTATGAGTTTTATGAAGAAGAATAAACTTCCTTATTTGCAGATTACATACACTTTTAAATAAAGTAACTTAGTTGGCCTTAGCAAAAAACCAATGTTTAAAGTATGCATTACCACGACTATTTACAGCTGGATAAGATTTTAAATTCACAGTTTCCTGAAAGTGATAAGCTGAATCTGCCTGCACATGACGAAATGCTTTTCATAGTCATCCACCAGGTATATGAACTTTGGTTTAAACAATTGCATCATGAAATAGATTCAGTTGCTGCAATCATGAATAAACCGGCTTTGAATGATAATAGTCCTGAATTGCAGACTGTAGTTCACCGCCTAAAAAGAACGATTACAATTTTGCAGGTACTGGTTCATCAGATAGACATTATGGAAACCATGACGCCGATGGATTTTCTTGATTTCCGGGATATGCTTCGTCCTGCTTCGGGATTTCAAAGCTGGCAGTTTAAAGAACTGGAAGCAAAACTGGGATTGAAATATGAGCACAGGCACGGAAAAGATTATTACACTTCCCAATTGAAAAAAGAACATGTGGATGTGATCAAAGAAGCTGAATCAAAAAAATCTTTACTGGACCTGGTAAATGTCTGGTTAGAAAGAATGCCGCTTGCCCCTGAAGTGTCAGATGATAAAAATTCATTCTGGCAGATATACCGTAACACATACAAAGAAAGCCTTGCAGATGCTGAGAAAGACAATCTGCAACCTTTTGATGAAATATTTATGTTGCAAAAAGAAAATCGTGAACAACATCTTTCTGCAGCAGCTTCCCGTTCAGCTTTATTTATCATGTTGTATCGTGGATACCCATTGCTTCAATTACCCTTTCAATTACTGAACTGCTTACTGGAAATTGATGAGCAGTTAAGTTCATGGCGGTATCGCCATATGAATATGGTGCATCGGATGATCGGTACAAGAATTGGCACAGGAGGCAGTACAGGAAAAGATTATTTAAAAGCTGCAGCTGACAAGCATTATATCTTCAAAGAATTTGCACAGCTGAATAGTTTTCTTGTAGAAAGAAGAAGACTGCCACAGCTTTCAGATGATGTGGAAAAGAGATTGGGTTTTGTACACCAGTAATTTTATTTCTGTAATTGGTTCCAATTAGAAAAATAACTACAAACAGAATTTTTTATTTTGGGAGGCTGTCTCAAAAAATCAATTTGAATTATCAGCAATATTCATGGAATGATATTTTTCATTCTCTTTATCACATTTCCAGGTTTCAAACTGAACTTTGAGACAGCCAATAAATTGAGACAGCCAATAAATTTTAAAAAGTATATCGGATTCCCAATCCGCCCCAGTAATTAATAAAACCAACAAACTCGCCAAACTCAAATGAAGGTTGCCAGTCGAGAGAAATATTAATCGGTGCGCCTTTAAATTTATAATCCAGGCCCAGTACACCATCCACGCCAATATAAGTTCCTTCTATACGATTATTTTTATGGATATAATCATAGAATCCAATATGGGCGCCGGGTCCGATATACCATTTCAATCCCGGAGCGCCAGAAAAATTTCCATGAATTTCATACAGGCCTGTCATCCGGAATCCCCGTCTCCAGAAATAACCAATAAGTTCGCCGGCATTGTTTCTGTCGAAAAAATGCTTGTATGAAATACCTCCGCCATCCCAAACTTTTACACCCAGTGCATTTTTGTAGGATGAGCTATTTGCGCTTTTGCTTTGTGCAAATGATGTAAATACAATCAGCATTGTAAACATCGATACAATTATTTTTTTCATAAAAAAATATTTATATGATTTAATACCATCTACAATTTGTGAAACTCAACTTTCCATTATCGTGCCAATTTTTTTGAAAATTATTTTTAGCGTTCAATACTTTCTGAAACTCAATAAGAAATAAAGGGAAACCATAAAAGCAATAAATGCTGAAGCAATAAAAGTGAAGGAACTTCCGAACTGGCTCCAGATAAAACCTGCCAGAATACTGGCCATTAAACTGCATACACTCTGGCAGGATGTAAAAAAACCAACGGCAGTAGCTGTATTTTTTTCATGGGCAAGGTTGGTGATCCATGCTTTGCTGATTCCTTCAGTAGCTGCTGCATAGATACCATAAATGAAGAAAAGTATAAAAATGACAATGGTTGAAGGATGAAAAGCAAATCCGGCATATACAATTGTAAACATGATAAGTCCCATAATAAATACTTTCCTGATCCCGAATTTATCAGCCAGTGATCCGAAAGGATAGGAGGCTGCAGCATAAACAAGGTTATAAAAAATATAGGCTGCAATGGTGATGGTATCACTTCCGGTAACTTCCTTGGTGATGAGTAACAGAAATACATCGGAGCTGTTGAAGAGTGCAAATAACAAAAGCCCTTTTACAATTTTTTTAAATTCAGGTCCGGCAATTTTCCAGTATTTAAAAAAGGAAAAGAAATTTCCTTTGGCCAAAGTAGATACCGGTTCTTTTTTTTCTTTTAAAAGAAAGATAAGCAGTACGGCTATAATTCCGGGAATGAAAGCGAGGTAAAAAAGAGTAGCATATTGAAAAGGGAAAAAATACAAAAATGTCAAAGCAACCAGTGGCCCGATAGCGGCACCCACTGTGTCCATACTGCGATGAAAACCAAAAACCCGGGCTTTGGTTTGTTTGGTGGCTTGTTTGGAAAGCATCGCATCCCTTGCTGCAGTCCGGAGTCCTTTTCCAAAACGGTCTACTGTTCTGGCAAAAAATATCCAGAGCGGAAACGTGAAAACTGCCATCATGGGTTTGCTGATGGTGCTGAGAAAATAACCGCTTTTAATAAAAGGTAAACGAACTCCTTTTTCATCACTCATTTTTCCAAAATATCCTTTGCTGATGCCTGCTGTGAATTCGGCAATTCCTTCAAGAATTCCAATCAGTAAAACGGAGAAACCTATTTCTTTTAAGTAAATCGGGATCACCGGGTAGATCATTTCACTGGCGATGTCGGCAAAAAGACTGACAACAGAGAGAATGACTACTGTGCGGTTGATAATTCGCATAATTGAATTTGAAATTAATCATTTTGTTTCGAAGGTTTGAAAGGTTCATTTGGAGAATCCATCAGACAAAAGAACGTTGAAGAATCTATTGATTAAAATGGAACCTTTGCAGTGATGAAATGTATTGAGATGTTATATTTCTAAATACATACTGGCTATCCCCTCCAACGGAGGGGTGGCAGAGGCTACTTATAAAGAATAAACAATGGGGGTGGGTAAAAGATGATAAGAATTACAGAACCCTGAACGGAGCGTCGTGCCGAAGGCACTCCTTCGGAGCAACTGATGTCAAATAGAAATTCTTTAGTTGGTTCAAAAATGAATTTTCCAATTATCCGAAATGCTAAATCTGAAAATAAATTAACGTAGCATGATGTTTGCTTTGTTATTTCGGGTTATTTATACCAACTTTGCAACCATTAATTTCAATAAATAAGAATGGGACTTTTTAACTGGTTTACGCAAGAAATTGCCATCGACTTGGGTACGGCCAATACCCTGATTATACATAATGATGAAGTAGTGGTGAATGAACCTTCGATCGTAGCATTGAACCGCAATAATCCAAAGGAGGTGCTTGCTGTCGGGAAACGGGCATTAATGATGCATGAGAAAACTCACGAAAGCATCCGAACGGTTCGTCCGCTGAGAGACGGTGTGATCGCTGATTTCAATGCTGCAGAGTTAATGATCAGGGAATTTATCAAAATGGTTTATCCCAAAAAACCCTGGTTTCCGCCAAGCTGGAGAATGATGATCTGTATTCCTTCTTCTATTACTGAAGTGGAGAAAAGAGCGGTTCGTGACAGTGCTGAACAAGCCGGAGCCAAAGAAGTATACCTGATACATGAACCTATGGCTGCTGCACTGGGTATAGGCATTGATGTGGAAGAGCCGGTAGGGAATATGATCATTGATATTGGAGGTGGTACTACGGGTATCACAGTGATTGCACTTGCCGGTATTGTTTGTGATCAAAGTATCCGGATTGCCGGCGATGAATTTACCGCAGATATTATGGAAGCACTTCGCCGTTACCACAGTTTGCTGATTGGTGAAAGAACTGCAGAACAAATAAAAATTCAGGTAGGTGCTGCAATGAAGGATCTTGACAATCCCCCGGATGATATTCCGGTAAATGGTCGTGACCTGGTAACGGGTATTCCAAAGCAGATCATGGTGAGCTACCAGGAAATTGCAGAAGCTTTGGATAAAAGTGTATTTAAAATTGAAGAAGCAATACTAAAAGCTTTGGAACAAACACCTCCGGAACTGGCAGGTGATATTTATCGCAGAGGTTTATATCTGACCGGCGGTGGTGCTTTGCTTCGTGGACTGGACAAACGATTGGGTCAAAAGATAAAGTTGCCTGTACATATTGCCGATGATCCGTTGAAGAGTGTGGTGCGTGGTACCGGTATTGCGCTGAAACATTATGACAGGTTTCCATTTGTGATGCGTTAAAAAGAAGTCTGGGGACGGAAGTATGAAATCCGACTTCTGGCTTCTGACTTCAGATCTCTATGCGTAACGTCTTCCTTTTTATACGCCGATATTTTACTTTCATCAGTTTTCTACTGTTGCAGTTTGTGGCATTGTCTATGTTGTTTCGGTATAATAAATTTCACCGTGCTGTATTTTTTGGCAAGGCAAATGAAATAACAGGTTATATTAATACCCGCTTTGATAAAGTAGATGAGTATTTTCATTTAAAGGAGGAGAATCTGAAAGTTCATCGGATGAATGATTCTCTTTTAAATCTTCTTCCCAACAATTTTTTAAAATCAGATACAGGAATCTTGATCCTGAAAGACTCTATCAGCTTCGATAGTTCAGGATACATCAGAAGATACTTTGCCCGTGAGGCAAAAGTGGTGAGTAACTCAATCATCAGTCAAAAAAATTATTTTCAGATCAACCGCGGATCAAAACACGGTATAAAAGATAATATGTCTGTCATCAATTCCGATGGAAGTGTAGCAGGACAGATTGTAGGAGTAAGTGAGAATTTCAGCCAGGCCATGAGCCTTTTGCATGTGCAGAGTAAGGTAAATGCAATGATGAAAAGAAGCAGAAGTAATGGAAGAATAGAGTGGGATGGCAAAAATCCCCTGTTCCTGATTTTACGGGATATACCAAAAAGTGATTCCGTGGTGATTGGTGACACCGTGCTTACCGGTATCTATTCCTATAATTTTCCTCCGGGTTGGACCATTGGTACCGTTGCTGAGATCGTTGATGACAAGAGCACAAATTTTTATGTATTAAAATTAAGAACGGCAACAAATTTTCAAAATATGCAACAGGTATTTGTGATTGAAAACATGCAACGTGAAGAGCAGATAAATCTGGATAAAGCCACGCAGAAAAAAATTGATGAGATACAAAAGAAGAAATCATGAGTGACCTTATCAGAAATATTTTAAGGTTTTTCCTTTTCATAGGATTACAGGTCTATGTACTGGATAACATCCCGCCACTGCACCGGTTTATAGTCCCGGTTATTTATTTTTTATTCATTTTATGGCTCCCGTTTTCTGTTTCCAGATTCTGGTTATTGGTAATTGGCTTTTTTACCGGCTTGTCTCTTGATTATTTTACAAGTTCACCAGGCCTTCATGCAGCTGCCTGTTTGCTGATCGCATACATTCGTCCATTCCTTGTCAATGTACTTACACCTAAGGATCTCTCAGAATTCAATTACCGGGAACCTTCAGCAAGGGCCATGGGTTGGGCGCCTTATTCGGTCTATGTATTTGTACTTACTTTTTTACATCACGGTTACCTTGTGTTTCTGGAGTGGCTTGAGTTTGGAAGTTTTCTTGATTTTGTTATTAAAGTTATAGCTACTACAGGGATCAGTATGTTGATGATCCTGACGGCTGAAGTTTTGTTTCCAAGGAAACTTAAATTTCGCACAAATACAGCCTGATATTTTTCATACATTTTCAGGTGGAAATTTTAAAAACCATTTTTTGATTATTAAAATCTGTGAAAGAAAATTAAAAGATGATTTGTTCATTTTTATTACAAGTACTAAGTTGTAATTTGTGCCTTTACTTATAACATTTCATATCCTTTACTGATCTATGCCTGTGTTTAACCAATCAAGAAGCCGTATCATCAAGCTTATTTTCCTGGTTGCCTTTTTTGCAATATTGGCACAGCTGTTCAACCTTCAGATAGTTTCTAATAAATACAGGAAACTGGCAATGGATAATGCCATTTATCCTAAAATTATTTATCCTGAAAGAGGAATAATCTATGATCGGAAAGGCAGAGCCATTTTGAACAATGCCTATATGTATGACCTGATGGTAACACCAGCAGAAGTAAAAGGAATTGATACGCTGGAGTTTTGCAGAATGATGGGCATTGACGAACCGGAATTTAAGAAAAGGATAGTAGATGCCATCATAAAAAACACCTCTGTCCGCCCATCTATTTTTGATGATTTGCTGACACCGGAATTACAAGCAAGATTTGAGGAAAACAGCTGGAAATTCCCCGGATTTGTTTTGGTACAACGGCCGGTTCGTGTTTATCCGTTCAATTCTGCTGCACATATCATGGGCTATATTTCTGAAGTGAACCAAAAGCAAATTACACAATCCGGAAATTATTACCGGATGGGTGATTATATCGGGCAAAGCGGACTCGAATCTTATTATGAAAAAGTATTGATGGGTCAACGTGGTGTTCAGTATCTCATCAAGGATAATAAAAACAGGTTAGTTGGCTCTTTTGAAAATGGTTTGTTTGACACCTCTGCCATTGCTGGCCGTGGCATTAAGACCTATATAGATATAGAACTACAACAACTCGCCGAAAAATTAATGACAAACAAAGTGGGAGCTGTAGTAGCACTTGATCCAAAAACAGGCGGCATCCTTTCTATGGTTTCCGGCCCCAACTTTAATCCGAATGATCTGACAGGTCCTGATAAAAGTAAGAACTATGCAAAATTGGTACTGGATGTTTCCGCCCCATTACTAAACAGGGCAATAAAAGGATTATATCCTCCGGGATCTACTTTCAAACCTATTGGTGCTTTGGTGGCATTAGATGAAGGTGTAATCAATGCGGGGTTCGGGTTTCCATGTATGGGTAGATATAATGGTTGTGGAATAGGTAAACCAGCCTGTACACATGCCGGGGGAGGGCACGCAGCCAATCTTCGATTATCAATTGCAAACTCCTGTAACGCATATTATTCACATATATTCAGAATGACTGTCGATAATCCAAGGTTTAAAAATGTAAAAGAAGGATATCAGAAGTGGCATGACTATATGAATTCATTTGGTTTGGGTGTCCGGTCCGGAATTGATTTACCAAGTGAGGACAAGGGAAATATTCCCGATACAGCCAGGTATAACAGAGAGTATAGAAACCAATGGAATTCATGCACCAATCTTACTTTAGGAATAGGACAGGACATGATGCTGACCACACCTCTTCAGTTAGCCAACGCTATGGCATTAATTGCAAATAAAGGCTATTACTACACTCCGCACTTTGTAGAAAAAATAGAAAACGAAACAATAACTGACACTTCTTTTTTAAGCAGATACAGAATTAAACATGAAGTACTAACGCAAATTCCTGATACGGCCTACCAGTCAGTAATCAGAGGTATGAATGACGTGGTAGAACATGGTACAGCAAGGATTGCAAAAATTCCGGGAATTAATGTTTGTGCTAAAACAGGTACTGCACAGGTCTTTCGTATTCTTGATAAAAAAAGAGTTGAATTACCTAACAATTCCATGTTTGTAGCTTTTGCCCCAATGGAAAATCCAAGAATTGCAATTGCCGTAGTTGTGGAAAATGCAGGTTATGGAGCTACATGGGCAGGGCCTATTGCCAGGATACTGATGGAAAAATACCTGAACGATACGATTCAGGAAAAAAGCAAGGCAGATGTAGAGAGAATTGCAAACACGAATAAAATGCCAACATGGTTAACTAGGGAGCAATACAAAGCAGATTCTGTAAGGGCATTTGAATGGTTTAAAATGACCAGGGATAGTGTCTATATACAAAAATATGTTTTTGAAAATTCACCTGTTCCGTCTTTTCCTGACGATCAAAATAAGAAATTGAAGAAAGAAAGCTTTGCTATTCTGAATTTCAAAAAGTATTTGCTTAAGAAAAAAGGAGTACAGGAAGTATGAACCAGCGGAACCCTGTCATATCAAAAGGAATTGACTGGAGCCTTGTTTGGCTTTGGGTCTTACTTTCCCTGGTTGGAATGATTGCCATCTTTGGTGCAACATATCATGAAGGGGATAATATCATTCAAACATTACTTGGTTTTAAAACGGATTACAGCAAACAGTTTTATTTCTTTATTGTTTCCGGGCTGATTGGGATGTTTATATTACTTACAGACAGTAAGTTTTTTGCTGCTACAGCCAATATCTGGTATGCCTTTGGGGTTTTACTTTTAATATTGGTATTCCCATTAGGGTCCAGTGTAAGAGGAACAGATTCTATTATTCGAATTGGAGGCTTTCAATTTCAGCCTGCGGAGTTTTGTAAGATCTGTGTTTGCCTTGCTTTGGCAAAATATCTTTCAAGGCCAGATACAGATTTCAGCAAAACAAAATCACAATTTATTGCTACAGGCATTGCATTATTGCCGGCCGTCTTCAGCATTTTGCAGAGCGAAACCGGATTGGCGCTGGTTTATCTTTCATTTTTTATTGTAATGTACCGGGAAGGATTGCCATCCAGTGTTCTTATTATAGGGTTTTCAGTTGCATTTTTAGTGATTTCAACACTCCTGATTCCCAATGGTATTTTGGTTTTAATATTGACAATTGTAGCAGCTTTGGTAGCCATAGCCTTTCGCAGGCAGATCAAAAGAAGATTTTCATTACTGATAAAAATTACACTGATCTGGCTGATCACCTGTTCTTTTGTTTACATAGGAGTACCCCAGTTTTTCAAGCATATTTTAAGGCCACACCAGGTGGAAAGAATTTTTAGTACAATCGGGAAGGATGTTCCTGATGAGTACAGGGTAAAAACACTGGAAGAGATTACGCTTTCAAGAAAAAAAGATGTAGACTATAATGTAAAGCAATCTAAAATAGCAATCGGGAGCGGAGGATTAGCGGGCAGGGGATTATTGAAAGGAACACAAACCAGGTTTGATTTTGTACCCGAACAAAGAACTGATTTTATTTTTTGTACAATCGGTGAGGGATTTGGTTTTATCGGCAGTACTGTTTTACTTGGTTTATACCTGATCATCCTTTTAAGAATTATTACTATAGCGGAAAGGCAACGAAGCGTATTTAGCAGATGCTATGCTTATGGCGTGGGAGCAGTTTTCTTTTTTCATATCGCGATTAATCTTGCAATGACAATTGGCCTTGCTCCTGTAATTGGCATTCCACTTCCATTTGTAAGTTATGGCGGCACTTCCCTGCTTACTAATACAATTCTGTTGTTTATACTTATAAGACTGGATGCAGACCGGCAAATGGTTTTACGCTAGAAATTAATACAGTATTTGGAGTTTGTGATTTGTAATTTTGAAACCTATGAAGATTATCCCACTTAGTGAAGGCGTTTTTACAGTTGATCAGACAAAACAATTTGTTCCTTTTGACGAAACACAGCATAATTTACAATCCCGGCCGGTTGGAAGTCTCCTGGTGGAGATACAGCCATTTCTTATCATAACTTCAAATGACATAATTCTGCTTGATACAGGTTTAGGATTCAGTAAAAACGGGAAACTGCAAATACATGCTAATCTTACGGAAGCAGGATTCAATCCGGCTGATATCAGCAAAGTTTTGGTTTCACATTTGCACAAAGATCATTCAGGAGCTATTGCGTATGGTGCAAACCATGATGTACTGAGCTTTCCGAATGCAAAGTATTATGTTCAGGAGAGAGAATTAAATTTTGCTTTCGAAAAAGGGTCTCCTTCTTTCAGGCCAAATGAGCTTGAGATTTTAAAAAATGCTTCACAGCTGGAGCTCTTGAAGGAAGATGAGGGGGTGATCAGTGAATTTATTCATTACAAAATAACCGGTGCACATTCTCCTAATCACCAGGTCTTTTGGATAAAGGACAATAATGAAATAGTTTTTTTTGGAGGAGATGATGCTCCCCAATTACAGCAAATGAAGCATCGTTTTATTGCTAAATATGATTTTAACGGAAGAAAAGCCATGGAGCTTAGAAAAGAATGGTGGGAAAAAGGTCAAAAAGAAAAGTGGAAATTTTTATTTTACCACGATATAAAAACACCGGTTTACATACATGAATTTTAAAATAAAAATGCCGGTTTATATTTAAACCGGCACTTGTCAAGCTATTGTGATAAATATGTTTTTTGTAGTTAATGATTAAGGGCTTCAAACCGTTTATTGGGCCGGTCATCTCTTCTGGTCTTAATTTGTTCTTCTCTCATTCTTTTCAACTGATCAATGAAGACATCCTGTTGTTTGTAAACTTCAGAGCTTCTTTTTTCGCCAACAATTTCACGGAATTCAGTACGGTAACGGATCTTTAATTCAACAATTTTTTGCTGGCGGATCAAATTGTCTTTGTTTTCTTTTAGGGCATGCCTCCATTCAGTGAAGTAACGGACAAAAACGGGACTAAAACGTTCAGCTTCATTTCTGGAAAGATTCATTCTTTTTTGAATGAACTCTCTCATTTTATCACGGATTTTATCATTGTCATCGTCCTGTGCCTGGGAGGCATAGCCGGAAAACAAAGCAAGAGTTATTATGAGTAAAATCTTTTTCATTTCTTTCTTAATTCAAAAAAATATCTTCTGCATCATTGGACTCCAAAGCTACAGCATCGTTTAAAAATTCCTGGATCTCTTTTTCTGAAACATCCTTCATCAGGTTTTTGATTTCGTCTGTTTTTATGTTTTCGGATAAGTTATTATTGCTTTCATTTCCTTTTGTCAGTGCAACAAAATCAGCTAACTGTTCATTCGGTATAGTCTTATTGACATTCTTCTTCATCCAGGCCTGCGGATTTATATTGGGATCTATTTGTTTTGGATTAATAAAAAGTAAACCTCCAATTGCAACAACAGCAAGAATGACAGCAGCAACTGCAAACCGATACCACTTACGACTGGTAATTGAAATTACTTTTGCCACCTCATTACTTTTTGTTACCGTATTCAGGTTATCAAAATAGCCGGCAGGAACGCTGTATGGAGATTTTTTTCTGATACCACTTAGCAATGGAGATAAAGAAGAAATTTCTTCATCGCTTGTCAGGTAATCAGCATGCTCACGAATGCCCTGCATCAATTGTTCACTTAGGTTATCAAAATAACCTTCCGGAACAGTAAATAGATTTTCTTTTGAAATGCCAATAATAGCAGGTGCAAGAATTTTCAATTCTTTTTCAGCAGAAGATGCTTCTAAAGCTTTTATCCGATTCAGGACTTGATCAGCCAATCCTTCAAAATAACCTTCAGGTAATTGATAAAGATTTTGCGTGCTGATATTGGCTAAATCACTTTCTAAGTCTTGTAGTTCATTCAATATGGTAGATCTTCCTGACATTTTAACTATTCTGAGACAATATTTAAAGGTATAAGTTTAATGATTTTTAATGTATTCTTCAATTTTCTTGACGGCATGGTGATAGCTGGCTTTGAGAGCTCCCTCACTGGTTTCCAGCACCTTGCTCATTTTTTCATATGGCATTTCATCATAATATCTTAATTGGAATACAAGTTTTTGCTTATCAGGTAGTTGTTGAATACCTAATTGCAATTTCCACTCCAGTTTATTGCCATCAAAGTGACTATCCGCCCGGATCTTGTTTTCCATACCGGTTTCTTCATTACTTATAGAAATGGATGATCTTTTCTTTTGCTGCTCTAAAAATGTAAGACATTCATTGGTCGCAACCCTATAAAGCCAGGTATAAAGCTGACTATCTTCACGAAAATTTTCCAAGCCATTCCAAACACGGATAAGTACATTCTGAAGTACATCATTTGCATCTTCATGGTCAATAACCATTCGCCGTAAATGCCAATAAAGCTTTTCCTGGTATTTTTTTATAATGGCGGTAAATGCTTTTTCTTTCGTAATAGGGTTTCGGAATTCTACGAGTAGTTCAGCATCGCTTGTTGTTGTCAGGGCCATGGGTTCGGTCTTTTGAAAGTTTTAGAATATTGGAAAGCTGTGGCGTTTAATTTACCCTTATAAAAATAGTTTTTTTTATTGGCTTATTACATCTTTTAATATTTGAATTGAACTCTTTCGTCTAAGGATCAGGCGATAGAATGAAAATGAGTAGAATTACTTTTATTATTAAAAAATAAAAAAACCAATGCTTTATTAAAGATTGGTTTTAGGGTAAATTTTTTAATTATTATTTTCTCGCCATTACTTTTTCTGCTGCTGCAACAATATCCGGTATATCTAATCCGTATTTTTTTAATAATTCCTTTGGTGTACCACTTTCGCCAAAAGTATCTTTGGTGCCAACATATTCGATTGGAATTGGAAAATTTTTAGCTGCACATTGTGCAATGGCATCACCTAAGCCGCCAATTACATTATGTTCTTCTGCAGTTACAGCACATTTTGTTTTACGAATGGAGTTGATGACAGCACTTGCATCAAGAGGTTTGATAGTGTGAATGTTTATTATTTCCACACTGATCCCTTTTTCCTGAAGTATTGCACCGGCTTGTATTGCATTCCAGACTAAATGGCCACAGGCAAAAATGGAAACATCGGTACCTTCTGAAAAAAATTGAGCCTTACCTATTTCAAAAGGAAGTTCAGAAGTAAAGATCGGCCATACCGGTCTTCCGAATCTTAAATAAACCGGTCCTGTATGATCTGCTATTGCCATGGTTGCTGCTTTTGTCTGGCTATAATCACATGGAACAATCACGGTCATGCCGGGCAGCATTTTCATTAATCCAATATCTTCCAGTATCTGGTGAGTTGCACCATCTTCACCAAGCGTAACTCCTGCATGTGATGCACAGATCTTCACATTTTTTCCGCTATAAGCAATGCTTTGACGTATCTGATCATATACACGGCCTGTAGAAAAATTTGCAAAGGTTGTTGTAAAAGGAATTTTTCCGCCAATAGTTAAACCGGCAGCTATTCCCATCATATTAGCTTCAGCAATTCCACACTGAATAAAACGATCAGGAAATTCTTTTATGAATTGCTGAAGTTTTAAAGAACCGGCCAGGTCAGCAGTAAGTGCTACGACATTTGGATTTTTCCTGGCAACTTCTACGATCCCATCACCAAATCCGCTGCGGGTGTCTTTATTTCCGGAAGGTTGAATTTCTTTTAACATGATTAATTTTTAGTTGGGCAAATGTAAGCTAACCAAAGAAAACAGCAGACAATTAACTAAGAGAATAAAAGAGTGAAGGAGAAAAAGTGGTGAAACAATAAATTGCAAAAATCTTAAAGCATTTGAAAGATTTTTCTGCAAACTCATTTACCTCTTTTTCCTTTTTTTAATCTCTTAGCACTTAATTCAACTCTCCTGGTTTTCCGGAAAACACTTTCTCATCTGCTTTTAGTCTTTGTTCCCATTTCCAGGCTGACTTTACCATATCATCAAGTGAATATTTTGGCTCCCAACCAAGGGATTTTTTTGCTTCATCATTATTGGCATAAATAGCCATTATATCACCTGGTCTTCTCGGGCCAATTATGTAATTCAATTTTACACCACTGGTTTTTTCAAAAGCATTAATTGCTTCCAGTACGGTTACACCATGGCCGGTTCCAAGATTAAATGCTTCACAGGAAGATTTATTTTTGCCTTCAGCAACATAATCGACTGCAAGTGTATGTGCATTTGCTATATCGCAAACGTGTACAAAATCACGGATACAGCTACCATCTCTCGTAGGATAATCGTTTCCATAAACAATCATTTGCGGCAAATTACCAATAGCAGTTTGTGTAATCGCTGGAAAAAGATTCTGAGGTTTGCCAACCGGCATTTCTCCGATGATTGCAGATTCATGGGCTCCAACCGGATTAAAATACCTGAGCAGAATACAATTAGTTGAAGAACTGTTTGCAAATTCTGTTACTATTTGTTCACCCATTTGTTTGGTAGCACCATAAGGAGATTCAGCAGGCTTTAATGGTGTATTTTCTGTAACAGGACTATTATCCGGACTGCCATATACTGTACATGAAGATGAGAAAACAAACCAGGGAATTTCAAATTCTTTTACGCATTTCAACAAATTGATCAGGGAAAAAAGGTTGTTCTCAAAATACATTAAAGGATCTACTACGGACTCATTCACTGATTTGAAAGCTGCGAAATGTATGACGCCCCTGATATCAATATTTTCCTGGAAGATGGCATGTGTATCATCAAAATTGCAAAGATCAACTTTATAATTTTTTATTTTTTGCCCGGTTATTTTTTCTACCCGTTCCAGCATAGTCTCATTCGATCTTGAGTTGTTATCTACACAAACAACATCATACCCGTTTTCAATCAGATCAACGATTGTATGAGAGCCAATATATCCGCATCCACCGGTCACTAAAATTTTTACCATGAAATATTATTTCAGGCAAAAATCGGGAAAAAGGACATAGATTAGGCTAGAAAAAATTTCTAACTATAGCATAAGTACCGGCTGCCAGTAAAGCACTTACAGGGATTGTTAACACCCAGGCCCACAAAAGATTTATTGTAACTCCCCATCGAACAGCAGAAAGTCTTTTTGTAGCACCTACACCCATGATAGCTCCGGTTATTGTATGTGTGGTACTCACCGGGGCTTTAAGCGCTTCTGTCATGAATAAAGTAATGGCGCCTGCAGTTTCTGCTGCCACCCCTTCAAATGGAGTTACCTTTGTAATTTTTGTGCCCATGGTTTTCACAATTCGCCAACCACCTGCCATCGTACCAAGGCCCATAGCCAGGTGTGCGGCAAATGGAACCCATAAAGGCAATTCTTTTACATCGTTAATTTGACCAACAGCAATCATAGCTGCAGCAATAATTCCCATTGCTTTTTGTGCATCATTTCCGCCATGACCAATACTGAATGCTGCAGCTGAAACTAATTGCAACCGTTTAAACCATGCATTTGATCTGTGTGTATTAAGGGTATTAAGAAAAAAAGAAAAAATTGCCATCGTGCTGATGATGGAACAAAGAAGAATCCACTTAAAATTTTTAGAATAAAAAACTACTTTAAGAAAATAGGAATCGTATTTCGATTTCAATTTTTCAGGATCCAGTTCAAGGTTATAGTAAAGGAACAAGCCAACAAAAATCAATACCAGTATGGCAACATATTTAGGCACATTTCCTTTGCGGAAAGAGTTAAGAAACCACAATGACATTATAAGTGCCATGATCATTCCAATTACCGGTGCTGCAAAAATGAAAGATGCGGTTTTAATTATCGGACCAGGGCTGATAGATGTGAATCCGGCATGAGCAATAGCGGCTCCCGCAAAACCTCCAATCAGCGTATGGGAAGAGGATGAAGGAATTCCAAACCACCAGGTTAACAGGTTCCAGGCTATTGCTGCAATCAGTCCGGAAAATATAAGCGGTAAAGTAATAAATTCTTTATGTACGGTTTTGGAGATGGTAGAGGCTACATTGAAATCAGTAAAAATATACAGAGCTATAAAATTGAAAAAAGCTGCCCAGAGTACAGCCTGAAAAGGTGTCAATACTTTAGTGGAAACTATTGTAGCTATTGAATTGGCGGCATCATGAAAGCCGTTAATAAAATCAAAGATCAGCGTAAGAGCTATAACAACAAACAGGAAAGTAATCATAAATTTTAATTTGCTGGTGTGCCGATTGTAAATATGCTAATAACCAATCCCAACTTTTTAAAATTACCTTATTAGCACATTTGCAAATTGGCACATTGTTATTATGCGTATTTAATTAATATTGATTCAATCACATTTGCCGCATCTTCACATTTATCTGTGGCCACTTCCATAACCATATAGATCTCTCTTTTCTTAATTACTTCTTTGGCGTTGGGTTCTGTTTCAAAAAGACGCTCAATGCTCATGTCAAACACATCATCAGCCTGGTTTTCCAAACTATTAATTTTTACAAGTGATTCTGTGATCTGACGAACATTCTTCATATCTCTTAATCCGATTACGGCCATATAAACAAGGTTGGCACTTTGTTCAATGATCTCCGCTAATTTTTGAATACCAATATCATTCGGGTTGACTTTATAAAAATTGATTTTTTTTGCAGAAGCATAAACCGTATCAGCAATATCATCAATTGATGTAGCCAGGTAATGAATATCTTCTCTGTCAAAAGGAGTAATGAAATTTCTTCCCAGTTCTGTAAAAATATTATGCGTCAGGTCATCATTGGCATGTTCCAGGTCTTCTATCTGGGTGATGATGGCAGCCCGTTTATCAAAGTCGGGTTCGGCCACCAGCTCTTTGAGCTTTTTTCCCATAATGGCTGCATTGTTTGCTACTTTTTCAAAAAGATCATAAAATATTTTGTTCTTTGGAACAAATATTCTCATAATTGAATTTAATGCCATGCTTATTTTATTTTTAGCAAAGGTGTATAAATCGGTATCTGAAAAACAATTCGATCTGATTGGTAATAATTTATTAACATTGGGCGATTTATGGTGATTGCTTTATAACCAATATTAATTAATTATGATTTTAATGTTAAGTAAACGCTTTTTTCTGATTTTATTAATTTTTATTTCTTTTTATCCTTTTGCGGAAGCTCAAAACCCCGATGGAGAAACGCTAAAGACTTCGGTCCCAACCAAAAAAAACTGGTATGAATCGTTTAGTATCCGCGGATATGCCCAGGTGCGGTATAATCGGCTTTTAGAAACAAACCCCAGGTTGAGCTGTGAACAATGTGATAAATCCTGGGGCGAGGGGGGTGGATTCTTTTTACGTCGAATCCGCATCATATTCAGCGGGGATGTTCATGAAAGGGTTTATATATATATTCAACCCGATTTTGCTTCTTCAGCGTCTTCTACAGGATTACATTTTGCTCAAATAAGGGATGCCTATTTTGATGTTTCATTGGACAAAAAGAAAGAATTTCGTTTCCGTTTTGGCCAAAGCAAAGTGCCGTTTGGATTTGAAAACATGCAATCCAGTCAAAACAGATTGCCACTTGACCGAAATGATGGACTAAACAGCGCAGTATCCAATGAAAGGGATCTGGGTGTATTTTTTTACTGGGCCCCCATTGAAAAAAGACAATTGCTGGCATCTCTTGTAAGGGATGGATACAAGGGTTCCGGAGACTATGGAGTTTTTGGGTTCGGGGCATATAATGGACAAACAGCAAATAAACCCGAACAAAATTTAAATAGGCATATAGTAACAAGATTTTCTTACCCTGTTAAAATAAATAATCAGGTTATAGAACCCGGTATTCAGGCATATACAGGAAAGTATATATTGCCTGCAGATCTCAGAAGTGCTGGTATAAAGGGACCAAAGAATTTTGAATTTGCAGACCAGCGGGTAGCTGCTACATTTGTTTTATATCCAAAACCATTTGGAATTCAGGCAGAGTACAATATCGGGAAAGGACCTGAATTTGATAAAAAAACAGATTCAGTTATAACAAGAGATCTAAAAGGAGGATATATTACCGCTTCTTACATGCTAAAAGCAAAAGAGCAAATCATCATCCCTTTCACCAGGTATCATTATTATGATGGTGGCAAGAAACATGAATTGGATGCCCGCAGCTATAAAGTAAATGAACTGGAAATAGGAGTGGAGTGGCAGCCAATCAGGAACTTTGAATTAGTGGCTATGTACACAATTTCAAAAAGAAGATTCGAAGATTTTAAACTCCGGGATAACCTTCAAAAAGGAAATTTGATCAGGTTGCAGGCCCAGATGAATTTTTAATATTTTTTATTCAGAATCCAAACATAACAGTAAGGTAACATAAGCATTACAATTGCATAATACAGGCGTAACAGTTTCGTAATACGCTCCGGGTAGTTTTGCCTCAATAAAAAACAATAATTGTGAGCAAAATTATCAACACAGTACTCCTTAGTTTATTCTGCTTTTCATTTACAGCCTCCGCTCAAAGCGGAAAAATTGCCGGAAAAATAAAAGACTTGAAATCAAACGACCTGCTGATTGGCGCCAGTATTATAATTAAAGGACAATCCAAAGGTATTTCAACCAGCATAGAAGGCACCTATAATATGAATGTGGAACCAGGCACTTATATATTGCTGGTATCCTACTCTGGTTATCTCACAAAAGAAATTTCGGGAGTTACTGTAAAACCAGGAGAACTGACCGAATTAGATATTACACTGGAAATACAATCCAAAGAAATGTCAGCAGTGATCATAACTGCCTCAGCTAAAAAGGAATCTATTAATACACTTTATAACCTGCAACGTACAGAGGCGGGTATGAGTGATGGAATAGCAGCTGATGTAATTAAAAAATCACCGGATAAAAATACCGGTGCCATCTTAAAAAGAGTAAGTGGCGCTTCTGTTCAGGAAAATAAATTTGTGGTGGTTCGTGGCCTGGCCGACAGGTACAATGGAGCCATGATCAATAATTCCGTTTTACCCAGCAGTGAACCAGATAGAAAAGCATTTTCATTTGATATTATTCCTTCAAGTCTTGTTGATAATATTATTATAAACAAAACCGCATCTCCCGATCTGCCCGGTGATTTTAGTGGCGGCATGGTACAGGTAAATACTAAAGATGTTCCTGCCAGAAATTTCCTCAGCATTGGCGTTGGACTCGGTGCAAACACACAAACTACTTTCAGGAAATTCAAATCAGGTGTGCAGGGAAATTTAGATTTTCTGGGATTTGATGACGGTACCCGCAATATGCCAGCAGCTTTTCCAAAATCAAGAACAAAATACAACAGCTCCACAGCGGATGATCAATTAGCATTTTCAAAAATGTTTGATAATAATTTCAGTCATCGGAAAACTTCCACCTCTTTACCGGCGCAAAACATGCAATTGACTTTTGGAAACCGGAAAGATATTTCCCCGGGTAGTTATTTCGGTACTGTACTTTCACTCACGTATCAGCATGCACAGTCAATTAATGAAAGTAACAGAAAGGATTTTGAAAGTGCAGGAATCACTTCTTATGAGTATCATGATGTGTTGTTTAAAAACATATCCAGCCTCGGTACCCTAGCCAATTTTTCTTTTGTAAAAGGAAACAATAAGTTCTCGCTGAAAAATATTTTCAACAGGTCATTTGAAAACACGTTTACAACCAGAAACGGATATAACTATGATAACGACCAGGACATCAACCTGGAAAATGGAACTACTGCCAATGACCTTCTGATTAAAACACTGATCAGTTCACAGTTGGAAGGAGATCACCGGCTGGGAGAAAATAATCAAAAGCTGAACTGGAATATCAATTTTGCAGTTACCAACCGTGATCAACCGGACCTTGCGGTGATCTCTTATTTCAAACCCATCAGTACACCAACAGCTCCCTACTCAGTTATTCTCCGGCCTCAAAACACATTTCGTTTTTTCAGCAACCTGAATGAAAATGCAACCGGTGGAAATATTAATTATTCACTTCCATTTAAATGGAATGATGAAAAACAAATTATTAAAACAGGATATTCCGGTCAATATAAAACAAGAGAGTTCCAGACAAGATTCCTCACCTATAAGAAAAGCCCTTACGGTACTTTTAATGAAAGCCTGTTAACCTTATCTCCCAAAGAAATATTTAATAAAGAAAATATCAATGCCAATGGATTCATAATCGAAGATATAACCAGCAATACCGATCGTTATAGCGCTTCATCATTTTTAAATGCAGGTTATGTTCTTTCAGATAACCGGTTTACAGACAAAACAAGGTTGGTTTGGGGAATCAGGGTAGAAAGTTTCAATCAGAAAGTAAGTACACGGGATCTGTCGGGCCGTATAGTAGAAGTGAATAATAATAATTTTGATATTTTACCTTCAGCTGCCTTTACTTATAGTTTTACCCGGAAACAGAATCTGAAATTTGCTTTATCACAAACTGTTTCCAGGCCCGAATTCCGGGAACTGGCTAATTTCTCCTACTATGATTTTGTAACCAACAGTTCTGTAATAGGGAATCCTGCTCTGGAACGCAGTTTAAATACAAATGCAGACATCCGCTATGAAATATTTCCAAAAGCAGGGGAGATTATTTCAGTATCCGGATTTTATAAGAGTTTTAAAAACCCGATCGAACAGGCAATACTTTCAGGATCAGTTCCCAGCAATCGTATCCGCACATTCATCAATTCTGATAAAGCAGATACTTACGGAGCAGAACTGGAAATCAGAAAGCAACTTAGTTTTCTTGGTGAAAAAAACTGGCTGGAAAATATAATAGTTTATACCAACCTATCCATCATTAAGTCTGCAGTTAATATTGCTTCATTAAATCTTGAAACAAAAGAACGTCCGCTGCAGGGCCAGTCACCCTACCTGGTCAATGCCGGAATTCTTTATAACACGGTTAATAATGGCCTTGCATTCAGCTTGCTTTATAACCGGACAGGTGAAAGAATTGCTGACGTAGGATTTGCCGGTTACCCGGACATCTATGAAAGGGCGAGGGATATACTGGACTTTCAGGTAAGTAAGCAGGTTGGAAAAAATGGCGAATTAAAACTTAATGTCTCAGACCTTTTGAATCAAAAAACAATCTTTTACCAGAACCTGGATGATAAAAAAATATATAATAAAAAAAATGACCAGGTGGTAAACGATATAAAATATGGCAGCAGTATTTCAATTGCCTATACTTATAATTTCAATTAAAAAATGATACAGGTAAAAATAAAAAATATGAAACGATTAAAATTTTCAGTTTGGATGATGATGCTGGCAGTCTTGTTATGGAGTTGTTCAAAAACCTATAACGCAGATGATGGAAATAACAATAGCGATGAGCCGGGTGTTATATCGGGAGAAGTAACAACTTACACAAAACTTACCAAAGACAGAACCTGGCGATTAAAAGGATATGTATATGTAACTAATGGAGCTATCCTGGAAATAGAAGCCGGAACAGTTGTTAAAAGCGATACCACACAAAAAGGAGCACTGATTATTGAAAGAGGAGCAAAATTAATTGCTAATGGAACAGCCAGTCAACCCATTGTTTTTACTTCGGGAAAAACTGCAGGACAAAGGGCACCGGGGGACTGGGGTGGTATTATCATTCTTGGAAAAGCAACTATCAATCAGCCCGGGGGCCAGGCAACCATTGAGGGAGGAATTGGAAGAATGTATGGTGGCGGAGCAAACCCAAATGATAATGACAATTCAGGCATTCTTCGATTTATGAGAATAGAATTTGCAGGCATAGCAGCGCAACCTAATTCTGAAATCAACGGACTTACACTGGGTGCTGTAGGAAGAGGAACAACCATTGAAAATATTCAGGTATCCTATGCAAATGATGATGCGTATGAATTTTTTGGCGGCACAGTCAATTGTCGTAACCTGATTGCCCTGGCAACGGCTGATGATGATTTCGATTTTGATTTTGGATACACAGGTATGATCCAGTATGCTGTAGCACTTCGGGATCCAAAATTTGTAGATGCCGGTGATGCCGGAAATGGTATTGAATGTGATAACGAAAACCCTTATTCCGGAAGAACACCATTTACAAGACCGGTACTTTCCAATTTCACGATCATTGGCCCAAACAATGCTCCGGGAACAGCACCCAACCACAACTTTGGAAATAGGTGGAGAAGGGGAACAAGATTTGTTTTCCGTAATTCAATTTTATTGGGCCATCAGAAAGGCGGATTCTCCATTGAATCTGATGCAAGTGCCGGTGCATACATGAGAGGCGAATCTCAGTTTATGAACAATATTATTTATTCTGTAACTGCTCCATTCAAGATCAGTTCAGTGTCTGCCGATACATTAACTACAAATCAAATGGAAGCAAAAGCATTAGCCGAAGGATGCATGAAATTTAATAGCAGTAATGAAGTGGGCCTGGCCAATCCATTTGACTTATTGAATCCGGATTTTCGCCCCAATGCAGGATCTCCTGCGATGTCCGGTTCAATGTTTTCAGGAGATTTGTCTAATTCATTTTTCCAGGCTGCTAATTTTCGTGGTGCATTTGGTGCTACCAACTGGATGGCAGGTTGGACATATTTTGATCCGAAGAACGGAAACTATTAAAATCATTATAACCTTATCAACTTAAGATCCTGCTCCGGCAGGATTTTTTTATTTAATCTACACATAATATTCAGGTAAGATTAAATTAATAGTGGTTTCGCAATTTGCAGTAGTTCTTTTTTGGTCTTTATTCAGGCACCTGGATCTGTCACCGGGTTAGTAAGCATCCTTCTCATGCAGTTTTGACCGCACTGGCTTTTGCCGGTGCGGTTTTTTAGTGATAATTTTAAAAATGAAATATTTCATCCTGCTTCTTTTTTCAACAGTTATATTTTACAGTTGCAAACGATCAGCTATCAGACAAAGTTTTTCATCTGCCGACAGCCTGGTTATTCATTTTAAAAATGAACAGGCAGGTATGATCACAAAAACTATACAGACAACCGATGCAAAAGCGATAAGCAGGATGATTGATTTCCTGGATGCTTCAGCAACTGAAAATTTCAAATGCGGCTATGATGGTAAAATGGTTTTTTACAGCAAAAAAAATAAGATTCAGGAAGTAGATTTTAAAATGAGTAATGAGGCCTGCAATCATTTTTCCTTTT
Source organism: uncultured Chitinophaga sp. (assembly GCA_964581455.1). Taxonomy (GTDB): domain Bacteria; phylum Bacteroidota; class Bacteroidia; order Chitinophagales; family Chitinophagaceae; genus VBAS01. The sequence continues at coordinate 62,981 of CAZOOT010000001.1, forward strand.
TGCTGGAAGGAAAACTGGTAAATACTAAAATGAAAGCTGAAGCAGTTGATTTTTTAAAAGCACTGGAAAATGGAATGCCGTATTATTAATTACATTCTTCAACCTCAACCTCCTCCTCCTTCTCTCTTCGCTTCCAATGTAAATCCAACTGTTGTTCCAACCCCTTCAGTACTTCGGATATGAATAGATTGTTCGTGTGCTTCTATGATATGCTTGCAAATAGATAATCCCAATCCGCTTCCTGTCAAATCCCGGTTTCTTCCTTCTTCAGTTCTGTAAAATCGTTCAAAGATTCTTTGCAAATGTTTTTCTTCAATACCCATCCCGTTATCACTTATTTCTACAAGTATTCTTTGGCCATCTGTATTATACATGCTTGCTACAATCTCACCAGCTTGTTTTCCGTACTTAATTGAATTTTCAATTAAATTTTGTAATACTTGTTTTATTTTATCACGGTCGGCAAAAACAAAAAGCGGCGCTTCACATCCTTTCTTAATGCTGAAACTCATTTGAATAGTTTCTGCAATCAATGAATTGCTTTCAAAAACCTCTTTAACAGTATCCTGTATTATAAAATTTGATTTATTTAACTTCAACTCGCCTCTTTCCAGTTTGGAGATCTCATCAAGATCTGCAAGCAGGTGTGAAAGCCGTGCTACATTCTTTGAAGTATTTTCAAGAAATTTTTTATTGATCTCCGGTTTATTCATTCCCCCGGCCAATAAACTTTCCACATAGCCCTGGATAGAAAATACGGGGGTTTTAAATTCGTGGGAAAGATTTTGAAGAAACTCTTTTCTGAACTGTTCATTTTTTTTCAGCAACTCAATTTCTTTATTTGTTTTTTCAGCCCAGGCCTCTACATCCTCTCTTACTTCGTCAATGCTTTTTTTGGGAAGCACATATTTATAGTACATCTCTTCTTTTTTGGTAGCCTTTGTCTGGTAAATGAATTTATAAATGAGTTTGATTTTCCTGTAAATAAATTTTTCCAGTACGAAAGAGATCAGCAGGTAGCTTCCTCCAAGAACAATGATAAATGAAGCCAGTCCCCATAACCAACTTTGTTCAATAATAAAAATAAGTAAACCGATAGGGGTTGAAAGGGCCAATGCAGTAAGAAAAGAAAGCTGCTGCGGAGAAAGGTTTTTTGTTAAAAACATATTGCAAGATACTTGATACCAGAAATCAGGTATTGGATTTTAAAATAACATCATTATTTGTAAAATGAGACAGATAGCATCCGGCATCCAGTTCCCAGCCCCTCTACAACTCAAACTTATACCCCACACCCTTCACAGTTGTAATGCAATCTATTCCCAATTTCTGACGGATCTTACGGATATGAACATCAATTGTCCGGTCGCCAACAATTACTTCCGATCCCCAAACCTGGTTCAGTATTTCATTTCTTAAAAAAACTCTTCCGGGAACTGAAGCCAGCATGTGCAAAAGTTCAAACTCCTTTTTGGCAAGAGAAATGTTTTTCTTTTTATACTGAACCATAAATTTTTGCGGATCTATGGTAAGCCCTTCAATAGAAATGATGGATGAATCTGTATTTTTTATCCTGCGAAAAAGTGAATTTATTTTACTGATAAAAACTTTCGGGCTGATGGGTTTACTGATATAATCATCTGCGCCGGTTTCTAAACCCTTTATTTGTGTTTCTTCATCACTTAAAGCAGTAAGAAAAAGTATCAATGTGTTTCTGAAAGAAGGCTGCATTCTCAGTAATTCACAAACTTCCACTCCGTTTTTTTTAGGCATCATGATATCAAGTACTATCAGGTCGGGATGTTCTTTTTTCGCCTTATCCAATGCTTCATCTCCATCCCTGGCTGTTAAAACATAATATCCTTCATTCTCCAGGTTATATTTGAGAATTTCCAGTATATCCGGCTCGTCATCAGCAATAAGAATTTTTTTTGCCTGGGGATCCATGCAGGTTTATTTAAGGCGCAAACCTACATCAATTTGTTTTCGAGTTTTGGATTATCAGGCAGAAAACAAAGAGTTAATAAAAACTTAATACAAAGTTCAATTTATATTGATTTAATAAACACTTTTCTTTGCCCACCAAATTCAGATAATAATCATCAATAACAGAGTTTTTTAATGGTCTGATGAATTACAGTTAAATTTGTGATACCAATCTTATGAATAAGATCAAACAATACTTCCTGACTTTATTTTTTTTCCTGTTTGTTTATCAGCTGCAGGCGCAAAAAGATCCTACACTGAATGCCAGCCTGAACCGTGCACTTTTTCATGATTATATTGACAAGGAGCAGCAGATTGCCTTAAAATCTGATGGAAAAGATGACAAAGAATTCACTGTGTCAACCAATCCGGATATCAATATTCATGTTACTTCTGCATTGATTGGAAAAGTAAATGAACTTCAGAAAAAAATAGAACATGATAGCCTCATCAGCGGACAAGGAAAGGTGCTTTATCTGCGCGGTATTGAAGGATTGCTAAAAGACATGAATGCAAACTGGCGTGCCAAAAGATTTGTAATTACTTTTTTACCTGCCATGCTGGATGCTTATGAAAAATGTGTGGAACTGGATAACAAAAAAATGACAATTGAAAATATAATTGATCAATTGCATTATGATGCAGCCAAACCCATTGTTTATTGTTCGGCATTCGATAATAACCCCGGATTTAAGACAGCTAAAAATATATTGGTCAGAAAATATTGCAGCCTCTATCCCGACCAGGTCTTCGCCACATTAAGAACTGCCATTTTGCAAATTCCGGATCTGCCATTTGCTGACAGCCTGATCAAAGTAGCCAGTTATAATTTTCCAAAACAATTATATGATTATGCATCTGCCAATAATGAGTTGGGAAAAATGATCAGAAAAATTGATGACCCGCTTATTAAAGCAGTAAGTAAAATGGCTACCAGTAGCGGAAGCGGCCAGTTATATTTTCCTTTTTTAGATAATATTGTAAAAGGTAAAATGACACTGGAGGATATTGATGCAGTAAGAAACGATTCAATTGCGTATTATAAACTGCTGGTAAAAACTCATCTTGACTATACGGCAAGAATCATCAATAAGGATACAGCATTTGGTTATGCTACTTTGAATGAGATGATGGGTAAAAAAGCCCGTGATGTTTTTGTAAATACAATTAATGGATTGCACGACCGCGACAATGTAACCCGATTCCGTATCATTCAATCGCTCAATGCAGCCGAACTGTATTACCTCGCCGTTTTCAGTGATGGAATAATCTATACTTCCAGTTTTGTAAATGGAGTTTTTCCATTAATGATGAGCCGGGCTGATAATAAAGGCGATTCGGTACTGAAGCTGGTCATGTTTGATAAATACAGAAAATTTATCAAGATGTCAGCCGGGTATAATACCCTCAGTACTTTTCTTGCATCTTTTCCCAACCAGGAAAACGCCAACGACCTGATGCGGGCATTTGTAGGCGGACTTGAAAAATCCCCTACACTTGAAGACGGGGTAGATGTTGCAGATTCGTATGCGAGCATACAGGAAACAATAAAACCCTTAGCAGATGAAATGCTGATGAATGTGAATTTGAATTATAACCGCAATCTCTCCAGGAACAACAGGAAAGGGATTGTTATTTATAATCTTTTACAAAAACTTTTTCTTTCTGCAGACTCAACAAAGAATATTGATCTTACCAGGGAGTTGGGAATACCCCCGGTATATAATGTCAACTATTCAAACCTTTCTAACGAAAAAGGCGAGGTAGTTATGCAGGTGTTTTTTTATGGCGACAAAGACGGGCAGAATATTTTTTCGGGGTTTCAGAAAACTTTTGCTTCTGCAACCTGGAAGATCACTCAGGAAAAATTATGGATAACCATAAGTTCAACAAAAGGGAATCCAGTCACTATTTATGCCAACCGTCCTTTACCGGAAGAAACCGGCGAAGATGAAATGGCACAAAAGGCCCTGGATTCTTTTTTAATGAGAAGGGCAATTCAACCTACAGTTGTCATTCACCGTGGCCATAGTTACTATGCTCCTTATACCATTCAGCAAATAAAACCTGCAGCAAAGATTGTGTTTATGGGAAGTTGCGGCGGCTATCACCTGATACATGATATTTTAAAGAATGCCCCGGATGCCCATATCATCGCCTCCAAACAAATCGGCAAAACAGCGATCAATCGGCCATTCTTTGAATTGCTGATGGAAAAATTAAGAAACGGCAGTAATATTGAATGGATAAACTTCTGGAAAGAATTTCAGCAGCGGGTAAAAGTGGAAGGATTTGAAGATTATATTCCACCGCATAAAAATCTTGGAGCCATCTTTATTAAGGCCTATAAGATATCGATGGGAGAATCTGAGCCTGATCTTGCTTCTTTAGGTAGTCAATAAAACATGAAAATCCCGAAAGCATTTAAAGCCTTTATATTATTTTAGATTGGTTAATGGATAAAAATTTGGGCATTGCTGTCATATACTTTTGGTATAATTGTCTTACAGAGATTCTTTATACTTTATTCTGATAACTGGAGGATGGCTTTATTTGGAGTATTTATTTTCATTTTAAATCTGGTTCATGTTTTTAAAATACTTGATATTAAGATTCACTTTCCTTTTTCCCGAAAATGGTATTATATTTTATTGACAGCTTTTACAATTGGGCTATTGATAGTATTTATAAAAATTTTATGATTTCCAGACTCATAAAATTATTAACTCCTTTTCTTCTGATTACATTTGTTACTTAAAAAATATTGTGGCTAACGGTACTAATAAAAAATTTTTTGATTTTGATCTTTTAAAAAGGGTGATACGCCATGCCTCACCTTACAAAAAGAAATTTTATCTATCCATTATTCTTGCCATTGTATTAGCCATTTTTACTCCTGTCCGTCCCATCCTGATCCAGGTTACAGTAGATCAATACATCACAGGCCGAATTGCAGAAATGGTCATTCTGATCACCATCATCCAGATTGCCTTTTTATTTCTGGAAACAGCTTTAAGATTTTATTTCTCCTATATCACTTCCTGGCTGGGACATAACGTGGTAAAAGATATGCGGGTAAAAGTGTACAAGAAAGTTTTGGGATTAAATCTTTCTCATTTTGATAAAACACCTATTGGTACACTTACCACCAGAACTGTTGATGACATCGAAAGGATCAACGATGTTTTTGCCGATGGCCTTATTCCAATTATCGCCGACCTGCTTTCCATTGTTTGTGTACTGAGTTATATGTTCTGGCAGGATTGGCAACTGACATTATTTGCCCTGATTCCATTTCCTATATTGTTAATTGCAACATATATTTTTAAAGAAACTGTAAATCGTTCTTTTCTCAGGGTACGTAATGCGGTGGCCAGGTTAAATGCTTTTGTACAGGAACATATTTCCGGTATGCAGGTGGTACAGGCTTTTACTGCAGAGGAAAGGGAGTTTGAGAAATTTAAAAATATAAACAAGGAACACCGGAATGCAAATATCAACGCCATATTTGCCTACTCTATTTTCTTTCCGATAGTAGAGATCATCCTGGCTACGGCCATTGGCTTGATCGTATGGAAAACATCTGCCGTTACTTTGGAACTACAGCAAAGTCAGCAGGGCACATTGATGGCATTTATTCTTTGTCTCAACCTGATCTTTCGTCCATTAAGAGTGATTGCAGACAAGTTTAATATTTTACAGATGGGCATGATTGCCAGTGAAAGGGTTTTCAAGGTAATGGATAATGAAAACCAGATAAAAGATGAAGGAGACTATGCTCCCGGAAAAGTAGAAGGAAAAATAGAGTTTGAAAATGTTAGTTTTTCTTATGATGATGAAAATTATGTGTTGAAGGATATTAGTTTTTCCGTGAAAGCTGGGGAAACAGTGGCAATTGTTGGCCATACTGGAAGCGGTAAAACAACCATCATCAGTTTGCTGAACCGGCTGTATGCAATTCAAAAAGGGAATATTAAAATTGACGACAAAAACATCAGGGAGTTCAAGTTGGATGCTTTAAGGAAAAACATAGCAGTTGTTTTACAGGATGTATTTCTGTTTTCCGGGTCTGTCATAGACAATATCACTTTAAGAAACGAAGAGATATCTAAAGAAAAAGTAGTGGAAGCAGCCAAAATGATCGGTATGCATAATTTTATTTTGCAATTGCCGGGAGGATATGATTACAATGTAATGGAAAGAGGAGCTACACTGTCTCTTGGCCAGAGACAACTCTTGTCTTTTGTAAGAGCTTTACTTTATAACCCCTCTATTCTGATCCTGGATGAAGCCACATCATCTGTGGATACGGAAAGTGAGCAATTGATTCAGCAGGCTATTGATAAACTGATCTCTGACAGAACTTCTATTGTTATTGCACACCGGCTTTCTACCATCCGCAAGGCAGATAAAATTATTGTTTTGGATAAAGGAGAAGTGAAGGAAACCGGAACACATGATGAGTTAATTGCAAAAGGAGGATTTTATCATAAACTTTATCAGCTTCAGTTCGAAAAACATAAATCAGTTGCCTGATTTTAAAATCTGATCATGATCAATTTCTTGTTTTTTGTTTATTCATTTTTATTAATCACTTTTCAAAATAATGAAACTGATCAGCCATTTATGGTTGTATTGGGAATTGCACAGGATGCAGGATACCCGCAAATAGATTGTAAAAAAGATTGCTGCAAAAAATACTGGGACAAAAAAATAAAAAAACAAAAAGTTGTCAACCTGGGTTTGTTCGATCCGGCCAGTAAGCAGAAGTGGATCTTTGAAGCTACACCTGATCTTCCCGGGCAATTACATGAGGCAGAAATACTGCTTCATGGAAATTTATCCGGAATATTTCTTACACATGCACAGATAGGGCATTACACCGGTTTGATGTATTTGGGAAGAGAAGCCATGAATGCCATCCAGATTCCGGTATATACTATGCCGCGTATGCAAAATTTTTTAGAAAACAACGGACCCTGGAACCAACTGGTAAGCCTGAAAAATATAAAACTTCAGAAACTGAAAAAGGACAGTACGATTTGGTTAACAAAAAATATTGCAGTTACTCCATTACTGGTTCCACACCGGGATGAATTTTCTGAAACAGTTGCTTATTCAATTAAAGTGAATAAGAAGACTGTGCTTTTCATTCCGGATATTGATAAATGGCAGAAATGGGAAAAAGATATCAGGGAGTTGGTCAAAATATCAGATTATCTTTTTCTGGATGCCACATTTTTTAATGAAAAAGAACTTCCCGGAAGAAATATGACCGAGATTCCGCATCCGTTTGTAAAAGAAAGTATGGAACTTTTTAAAGATCTTCCAGATTCTGAAAGATCCAAGATCTGGTTCATCCATTTTAATCATACAAATCCGCTTATTGATACAAATTCCCCCGCATTTAAGGAAGTGAAGAACAAAGGGTTTAATGTAGCAACAGAAGGTCAAGAAATCCGGTTTTAAAATTTTGAATTAATACCTTTTTGTTTTTTTATTATGCTCTTTCATTTCCGAGGTTTTTTACCCTTGCACCCTTATCTTTGCGCCAAATTTAGGATGGGTATGACTTCAAGGCTAATGAAATCCTTTACTGTAGCGGCTTTCAGCTTATTTTCGGTTCTGATTTCTCAACCGACACTGGCAAGTGGTGGTGACGGCGAAAACGGGGGTGAAAAAAAGAAAAAATTTGATGCTAAAGAGGTAATCTTCAGCCATATACTTGACGGACATGAGTATCATTTTTTCGATATAACAAAGAAAGATGGTACTGTACTGCCAATTGGTATTCCGCTTCCTGTTATTATTTATTCACCGGAAAGAGGATTGGATGTTTTCATGTCTTCCAAATTTCATCACAAGCATGATTCCTATAAAGGATACCGCATCATTGATGAACATTATTTGCATGAAATGCAAATGCAGGGAATAGATATTAAAAAAGAAGGTTTTACTACCGGTAAATTGATTGCCGTAGATGCAAATGATAAGCTGGATACATCCGTTTCTTTTTATGATATTTCCATTACCAGAAATGTGGTACAAATGATCCTGGCTTTGGGATTGTTGGTTTGGGTATTAATGACGATGGCAAAACGTTACAAGAAAGGAGAAGGAGTAAAGACAGCGCCAAAGGGTATGCAAAACCTGATCGAACCCATTATTACATTTGTGCGTGACGAAGTAGTAAAACCAAATCTTGGACATAAATGGGAAAAATATCTTCCATACATCCTGACACTTTTCTTTTTTATTCTTATTAATAACTTATTCGGATTAATACCAGGCTCTGCCAACGTTACGGGAAACATTGCGTTTACACTTATTCTCGGAGTTATTGCTTTCATCGTAATCCTGGCAAGTTCTAATAAGCATTATTGGGGTCATATTTTTAACCCGCCAAATATGCCGATGGGTGTAAAACTTATTTTAGTTCCTGTTGAGTTTCTGAGTTTATTTATAAAGCCGATGGCATTGATCATTCGTCTTTTTGCCAATATGGTAGCCGGGCATATAATTATTATATGTCTTATTTCACTCATATTCATTTTTGCTGAGTTGAGTAAGTATGCAGGATGGGGAACTTCAGTGTTTTCCGTAGGGTTTGTGGTGTTTATATATTTTATTGAAATATTAGTTGCATTTATACAGGCTTTCATTTTTGCGATGCTGACAGCGGTTTTCGTGGGGCAGGCATTTGAAGGAGAGCATCATGAAGAAGCACATGCAGCTCATTAAACTCCCAACCCCCGAAGGGGCAAGGGAAAAGTTTTTTGATTTTGGATTTTTATCAGAGTATCTCAGTCAGAGGTATTCAAAGTCCTCCCTTTAGGGAGGATTTAGGAGGGTGTTTTTTTTTAATTACAATAAATCAACAATTATGGATTTAATGATGGTATTGTTAAGCGAGGTAGCAAATGCAAATGCCGGAGGTGCTATTGGTGCAGGTCTTGCAGCAATGGGCGCAGGTATTGGAGTAGGATTGATTGGTAAAGGAGCTGTAGAAGCTATTGCCCGTCAGCCTGAAGCATTGAACGATATCCGCAGCAACATGATCCTTACTGCCGCATTGGTAGAGGGAGCAGCTTTGTTTGCGATCATCGTAGGTTTCCTTGCAATGGTTCTTTAATGAACGAATGACTGCATCCAAAGCAAAGGGCGGAGGATGCAGTTTTTTACCCCAAACCCCTAAAGGGGCTTTTGGGAAAGCTCTTTAAAATTGAATGTGTGATTATGTAGCAGACTATGGTATTTCTATTAAGTTGCTGTTGCGTCGCACTCTTGTACTGCATCAAGTCTATTCAGCAAATAGAACTTTGCAGTTACTATAAACAAAAAACCAAGTTTCAAAACACAAATTGAAATTTGAGATTTTATAATTTATAATTTTTTTAATTATGGATCTGTTAACTCCCTCGTTCGGTCTTTTATTATGGACGCTGCTGGCGTTTGGTATTGTATATTATATTTTAAAAAAATATGCATGGCCGGCAATTGTAAAAGGATTGAACGACCGTGAACAATTTATTGCAGATGCTTTATCATCTGCTGAAAGAGTAAAAGGTGAAATGGCCCAGCTGAAAAGCGAGCATGAAGCATTGCTGGCACAGGCCCGTGAAGAAAGAGCCCAGATGCTGAAAGAAGCAAGAGAAACGAAAGAAAAGATCATCAGTGAATCGAAAGATGCGGCTAAAGTAGAAGCATCAAAGATCATGGCGGAATCCCGTGCAGCCATTGAAGCACAAAAAATGGCGGCCATTACTGATGTAAAAAATGAAGTGGGTAAAATGGTTATTGAGATCTCTGAAAAAATATTAAGAAGAGAACTGGGAAATAAAGCGGACCAGGAAGCTCATATTAAGAGTTTGGTGAATCAAGTGAAACTGAATTAAAGCCCCTCCAACCTCCCCGAAGGGGAGGCTAAGAGAAAGCTTTTTGTATTGAATAAATTTTATTAAAAAAATGACTCAAACATAAGCCCCTCCTTCGGAGGGGTTTGGGGAAGCTGAATATGTCCAACGTAAGATTAGCAACACGATATGCAAAATCAATTCTCGATCTTTCGATTGAAAGAAACGAAGTGGAAACTGTATTTGCCGACATGCAATGGTTGCAGTCTGTTTGTAAAGGCAACCGGGACTTTGTGAATCTGCTAAGGAGCCCGATTATAAAATATGATGCAAAGGAAAAAATCGTTGCAATCGTTTCAAAAGAAAGTATTGGTAAGCTTACAGATTCATTTATTCATTTGCTGATCCGTAAAGGGAGAGAAGGAGTATTGCCAGAAATAGCCACTGCATTTATTCATCAGTATAAGGTATACAAGAATATTTATTCTATTAAACTTACAACAGCGGGCCCGATAAGTGATGAATTAAAAAATAGTATAGTAGAGCATATCAGAGCGACTACAGAAATGCAGGAAATTGAATTGGAAACAGTAGTGAAAGATGAACTTATTGGTGGATTTACTTTGCAGGCGGGAGATAAGCTGGTAGATGCCAGTATTGCTTTCGATCTGAAAGAGATTGCCAAGCAGTTTGAGAACAATGACTTTATTTATAAAGTAAGATAAGTCCGGCCCCCTCTAACTCCCCCGATGGGGGAGAATTGGCAAGCACACATGTCCAGCTTGTCGGAGAGGTTGACCAGATACAAAGGGATTGATAATTGCAGAGTAAGAATGTAAAGAAGATGTGGAAGAACTAAAAGTTGATTAGAGATTTGAAGTACCGCTCCTTCCCAGTCGGGGAAGGAGAAGGAGGATGGGGCCGGTGAAAAGAGAACAGAACGTTCAAGTGAGTGTCCGAAGGACTCCTTTGGAGACACAACTGAAGCTAAATAATAGAACAATAGTTTGGTAAAAAACATTGAGGAGATTGCTTCGGCTTCGCCTCGCAAATAAAAATTACAATTAAAGAATATGGTAAAGATAAAACCGGAAGAAATCAGTGCGATACTGCGGGAGCAGTTGAGCAACTTTAATGCAAATGCTGATCTGCAGGAAGTAGGAACAGTTTTACAGATTGGTGATGGTATTGCAAGAGTGTATGGATTGGGAAATGTGGCTTATGGTGAACTGGTAGAATTTGAAGACGGAGTTCGTGCTATTGCACTGAACCTGGAAGAAGATAATGTGGGTGTGGTACTGATGGGAGATACCGGAGAGATCCATGAAGGTTCACAAGTGAGGCGTACAGGGCAGATTGCTTCTATCAAAGTAGGTGAAGGTATAGTTGGCCGTGTGGTAAATACTTTGGGTGAACCAATAGATGGTAAAGGACCGATAGCCGGCGAACGTTATGAAATGCCGCTGGAAAGAAAAGCTCCGGGTGTAATTTTCCGGGAGCCGGTGAAAGAACCATTGCAAACCGGTATCAAAGCCATTGATGCGATGATCCCGATTGGTCGTGGTCAGAGAGAATTGGTTATTGGTGACCGTCAAACAGGTAAGACTGCGATTTGTGTTGATACCATTATTAATCAGAAAGAATTTTTTGCTGCAGGAAAGCCTGTTTATTGTATATATGTAGCGATTGGACAAAAAGCATCTACCATTGCCGGAGTAATGCAGACTTTGCAGGATGCGGGTGCTATGGAATACACTACAATCGTTGCAGCTTCTGCAAGTGATCCGGCACCTTTACAGTTCTATGCTCCGTTTGCCGGTGCTGCCATTGGTGAATATTTCCGTGATACCGGTCGTCCGGCTTTGATTATTTATGATGATCTGTCAAAGCAGGCTGTAGCATATCGTGAAGTATCGCTGTTACTTCGTCGCCCTCCGGGCCGTGAAGCATATCCGGGAGATGTTTTCTACCTGCATAGTCGTTTACTGGAAAGAGCTGCAAAAATTATCAGTGATGATGCAGTTGCAAAAAACATGAATGATGTACCGGACACTATAAAACATTTGGTAAAAGGTGGCGGTTCTTTGACAGCCCTGCCGATTATTGAAACACAGGCCGGAGATGTATCAGCCTATATTCCAACCAACGTAATTTCTATTACTGACGGACAGATCTTCCTGGAAGGAAATCTGTTTAATGCCGGTATCCGTCCTGCGATCAACGTAGGTATATCTGTAAGCCGTGTGGGTGGTAATGCACAGATCAAATCCATGAAGAAAGTAGCGGGTACTTTAAAACTGGACCAGGCTCTTTATCGTGAGCTGGAAGCTTTCTCTAAATTTGGTGGTGACCTGGATGCTGCTACAAAATCTGTAATTGATAAAGGTGCCCGTAACGTGGAGATATTGAAACAGCTTCAGTACTCACCCATGTCAGTTGAAAAGCAGGTAGCAATTATTTACCTGGGTACAAATGGTTTGATAAAAGATGTACCGGTAAAAAGAGTAAAAGAGTTTGAAGAACATTTCCTGATGGAAATGGATAATAAACTTCCTGAATTGTTAGCTGAATTTAAAAAAGGAAACCTACCTGAGGATGGATTAAAGAAGATGGTGGAAATGGCGAATGGATTGATACCTCAGTATAAAGCGAAGTAATATTTAAAGAATTCAATAAACTAAAGACCCTCCAAAAAAGGGTCTTTTTTCTTTTTAAAAATAATTTGGTTTATATTATAAACTACTTTATGTTTGTGTTTGAAATTCAAAAATCAATAAAATGAGAGTGTTGAATATTTTGATGATATCCTTACTGCTGGCGGCTTTCACCGGATCTGCCCAGGCCCAGGTAACAGTTTCGGGGACAGTGAAGGATAAGAAACATTCATTGCCATTAGTGAGCATCACCTTGCAGGATACCTATGACGGAGCCACTACTGATTCATCCGGAAAATTCTCTTTTAAGACATCTGAAAAAGGAGAGTTTAATCTGATAGTATCCGCAATAGGGTATAAGCCGTATGAGCAAAAAATTACAATTGGCACATCCCCCATTTCATTAGAAATTATTTTAAAAGAGGAATTTACTGAACTGGAAGCAGTAGTTATTTCGGCTGGTACATTTGAAGCCAGTGACCGGAAAAGAGCCGCAGCTGTATTAACTCCAATTGACATAGTAACCACAGCAAGTGCAAACGGAGATATTACCGGGGCATTAAAAACTTTACCCGGAGCACAACAGGTAGGAGAGAGTGAAGGGCTTTTTGTTCGTGGTGGCACTGCAGCAGAAACAAAAATATTTATTGATGGTACATTGGTGAATAGTTTTTTTGGATCCAGTGTTCCCAACATTGCGTCTTATGGAAGATTTTCTCCATTTCTTTTTAAAGGAACAGTTTTTAGTACAGGTGGTTATTCTGCGCTGTATGGCCAGGCTCTTTCTTCTGCTTTGATCCTTGAATCAATTGATCTCCCTGATAGGACTTCTGCCAATCTGGGCGTATCGGTAATAGGATTGAATGGGGGCTATCAGCATTTATCAAAAAATAATAAATCATCAATAGGTGCCAGCTACAGTTATACAAACCTGGCACCGGCATTTGCAATTGTAAAACAAAAACAGGATTATTCTCAAAACCCCGAGTTTCATAATTCCGATTTCAATTTCAGAATTAAAACAGGTAAATCGGGCATGTTGAAATACTATGGTTATTTTAACAGCAGCAGGCTTGATTTTACTACGGGAAGTATTGACTCTCTAGGTTACCTTGACAGGTTCGGACTTAAAAACTTTAATATGTATCACAATCTTGCCTGGAAAGAAAACCTGGGTAATAAATGGAAATTATATACCGGGTTATCTTTTACAATAAATAATGATGATGTTATTTCCTCCATGAAGGACAAAAACAAAAACGATGTAATGCTGGCCGGGCTGGAGTTTAAGAAATTTAATTTTGACCTTGATGGTAAATATGTAAATGCAAAACTTGTGCTGGAAAGAAGATTAAAAGGATTATCTGCTTTCCGGTTTGGCGGCGAATATAATAACAGTGATGAGAAATCAATATTTACTTTATACAACGGGCAAAAATTTCCAGGCAGGTTGAAAGAAAATATAAAATCTTTATTTGCAGAAGGAGATATCTACATCACAAACAGAATGGCTGCTAAAGTGGGTACCAGGTTTGAACAAACCTCTACTGTTAATGAAACCAATCTTGCCCCACGTTTATCTCTTGCCTATAAATTAAGCAAACAGGCACAGGCATCCCTGGCCTATGGTATATTTTATCAGAATCCTGAAAGGAAGAATTTACCATCGCCAAATGATCTGACTTTTATGAGAGCTACCCATTATGTGGCCCAGTATCAGAAGATAACCAGCTTAAGAAGTTTCAGAACAGAAATTTTTTATAAAAAATATGAGAACCTGGTTAAGACAGGTAATATCAACGGGAGAGAAGGAGTAGCAATCAACAACAATGGATTTGGTGAGGCAAAAGGAATTGAATTTTTCTGGAGAGATAAAAAAACGATCAGGAATGTTGATTACTGGATCTCGTATTCTTTTTTAGATACCAAGAGGGATTTTTTGAATTTTCCTTATGCTACTGCTCCGAATTTTGCAGCAAAACATACGGCATCCATGGTGATTAAAAAATTTGTAAGTCCCTGGAAGATGCAGTTCAATGGTGCATATAATTATGCAAGCAGTCGCCCTTATTATAATATTGTTTCCAATGGGGCAGGTTATCAGTTTTCAGATATGGGTAAAGTGCCCGACTATCACAATTTCAGTCTTGCATTTAATTACCTGCCAACTGTCGGAAAACCGGATGCAAAAAACTTTGTGGTCTATGTTTTCCAGGTCAGTAATATTTTTAACATCAAACAGGTTTATGGATACCAGTATTCGTCAAATGGAGCAAGAAAGGAACAGATCGTACCACCATCGAGAATGTTTGTATATATAGGTGCATTCTTCAGTTTTGGAATTGACAGAACGGAGAATGCTGTTAACGACAGGTTATTCTGATTAATGAATATTCAAAATCAAAAATTTAAAAATAAAAATTAAAAAAATGAAAAAAATAACATTCTTCTTAACAATGACCTTATTTGGCACAATGGCTTTTTCACAAATGCCTGAAAAGTTTATAAAAGCCATGGAACAAAAAGTTCCATCAGTTGACACCGCCCTGGACATAAATAGCTTGCTGGACATAGCAAATGCATTTGAACGTATAGCTGATGCAGAAAAAAATCAATGGCTGCCTTATTATTATGCAGCATTATGTAATGTAAATGCCGGATTGATGATGGGCGGAGGAGATGTGATGGCAGGAAATGCCGATAAAACGGACCCGATTGCCAATAAAGCAGAAAATTTATTAAGCAAAGCTGAAGCTTTAATGAAAGAGAACTCTGAAATTTATGTGGTAAAAAAACTAATTGCCACACTTAGGTTAATGGGAGATCCTATGAACAGGTTTATGTCCTATGGTCCGGTTGCAGAACAGGCATTACAGACAGCCAGGAAACTGGATCCTGAAAATCCACGAACATATTTACTGGAAGGCCAGGATAAGTTTTTTACACCAGAACAATATGGCGGCAGTAAAACAGCGGCAAAAGCTTTGTTTGAAACAGCTATGAAGAAATTTGAAACAGCAAAACCAGAAACCTCTATTCACCCTTCCTGGGGTTTGCCAGCTGCAAAATATTTTCACTCGCAGATTCAATAATCTTTAAATAAGTTATTATGACTGATGATAGTTATTCTGCTGATCAGATTCCGCAGTTCATTCTGTAAAATAATAAAATCATCCCGTTAAAAAACTGATTATGGAAAAAGAAAAAAAATTATCAGAAAAAGAAAGTCTTGAACTCATTGCCATGATGATCAACAAGGCAAAATCATCTTTTCATGATACCGGCTTCGGCGCTATCATGTGGGGCGCAGTTATTGCCGTTTGTTCGCTGGTCAGGTTTTCTGAAATTCATTTTAATTATAAACTTCCTTTTGATATTTACCTGCTTACCCTGGTTGCCATTCTTCCGCAGATATTTATTACGATGAAAGAAAAGAAAGAGCGGAAAGTAAAATCGTACGATGATATTTACATGGATTATCTCTGGCTGGGTTTTGGCATTTCTGTTTTTTTATTAATTCATATCAGCAATAATATTTTCAGCGAATGGGGCTCCTGGGCAGATGAATTCAGAAACATTACCGGCAGAAAATCGTCCTTCAATTTTTACGAATATATTTCGCCGCTTTTTTTAATGCGGTATGGTATGCCCACTTTTGTTACCGGTGCTGCCTGTAAATTTAAACCCATGTTATGGGGCGGAATTTTCTGCTGGGTATGCTGCATCATTACAGTATATACGCCGGCCAAAGCAGATCTTTTATTAACAGCGGCTGCAGCGTTAATGGCCTGGCTGATACCGGGTATCTTAATGGAAAAAGAATACAGAGTTTATAAAAAGCAACAAGCATCTGTGTATGTTTAAAGACCTTGATCCCATATTACATTCCCAGTTAAGACTGGCCGTGATGTCTTTACTTATCAGTGTAAAAGAGGCAGAGTTTACTTTTATTAGAGAAAAAACCAATGCCACTGCCGGCAACCTGAGTGTGCAGATTCAAAAGCTGAAAGAAGCAGGATATATTGATGTGATAAAGCAGTTTAAAGACAATTATCCGCAAACAATTTGCAAGATCACAAAGCCGGGCATCTCCGCTTTTGAAGAATATGTAAAAAACCTGCAGGGTTATCTTACCCATCCAAAATAAAAAAAAGGCCCTTTAGAAAAAGGGCCCGTCTCCGTTGATACTCTAAGTGTATGAAAAAGGTTATCAAAAAGAGTTCATGTTTCAGTTGACGAGGATTGGTTGCGACCATCTGCCTTAGCTCCCTCCAGATTTCAGGATGATGGCTTATGAAATTTTTTTTGAAAACTTTCCCGGAATCCGGAGAACCCGGGAAGTGTTTGCCTTAAGAAAAGAAGTATAATTAGTTCTTGATAATTTTTTGCTGAGCTGTTTCAGTACCCATTGTAAGTTTTACAAAGTACATTCCACGAGACACATTGCTCAGACTAATCATTTCAGTCTGGCTGGCATTTACATTCATTTTTGAAATAATTAATTGGCCGCTTGTATTGAATATTTCATACTTCACTTCCTTGTTCTGCCAGCTTGCCGGAATAGTAACCCGTACTTCATTTACAACAGGATTAGGGTAGGTGATTATTTTAGCGGCTTCAGTCTGCTCACCGAGGCGAATAATCCGTACATCTGAATATTTGAAAGAGCCATCAATGTCTACCATTTTCAAGCGGTAGTAAATAATGCTTTTAGCAATTTCTTTTACATTGTCATTATAAGAATAATTTGTTTTGCTGTTTGTGTTTCCTGCTGCAAAAACTACAGAGATGGTTTTATAATCAGCGCCATCAAAACTCCTTTCTACTTCGAAAAGGTTGAAGTTTTTTTCTGAAACTGTTGTCCATGCCAGGCCTGCATTACTGTTTTTTAAATTGGCAGTAAATGAAGACAATACAACAGGCAATGAGCTTCCTCCAATAGATGTTTCAGTTGGGCCGCAAGAACCACCCCCGCAAGTAGAACCGCCGGTAAATGGTGTCAATAAAATTTCAAGACTGGATAGACTATTAAAAGGGACTGCTGTGTAAGTTTTATAATACTGGATATCCTTCGGAGTACTGGCATCCATACACTGGTTTACCAGAACTGTTGTTCCGGATTTTATAACTATCGAAATTCCCTTTGCTCCATTAGTAGGGTTATAAAAACGAAAAGTGATATCCCACAAATTTGCACCGGCAGGAGATATAAGTAAACTGTTTGTACAAATCTTTGGACAGGCATTGGAACCTGCTGTGTTATATGAACAAGTACCGGGACTTACTGCAACACCAGTTGGAGTAGTTGCGCCTGTCATTGGGTAAGTTTGTGCTTCTGATAATAAGGAAGTTCCAATTAAGGAAATAAGGAGTAAAATTGTTTTCATTTCTTAGGGTTGAATTGTTAACGGATCAAATTTGTTTTCTTAATCAGTATGAAAAATTTTAATCGAAAAGAGTTCTTTTTTTTATTGACGAGGATTTGAAATGTCCATTTTCCTTAGCTCCCTCCAGATTTCAGGAAGATGGTTTGTTGGCTTATTATAAAGGCTAATCAATTTTTTCCGGGCAATCTGCCGGCAAGGCCGATAGAAAACATCATCATTTTATTTGATGGGATGTTGATGTCTGAATAGATAAGTGCAATATCATTTATCTGGTATCTCATTTGTACACCGGTCGTAAAATGTCCCCCATAGATCTTTTGATCCGAGCTTTGAACACTATAGCTATATCCGAGGTATGGTTGAATGGAGAACCCCTCTGCATTTCCAAGTGTTTGACCAAAACGGCTCTGAAAATAGACCGGGTTATGGTTATCAATATGTGTTGTCATGTTTATTCCGGCTGTAAATCCATTGTTAAACTGGAATTGTGAATGTATACCACCAATCATAGCTTTGTTTGAAGATCCCAGATGCATTCCGATAGAAAGCTGTGAATGTGCAGAAGCAGATAAAGCAATCAGGAAAAGGGTAAAAATTGTTTTCATTTCTTAGGGTTGAATTGTTAACGGATCAAATTTGTTTTCTTGATCAGAGTTGTGAACCGCCGTAATGATACAGGAAAACTACTTTTTTTGTGTGAGTATCGGTACGGATTTCTGATCGGGTTTTTACTTGGATATCTGTGATTCTTTTACGATGACACAAACGTAATATGTGGATTTTACTGCTGCAAGCTTTTATTAAATTATTTTTTCAAACTAATTTCAATAAGTTCATTCTCAATAAAAAATTTTTAAAATTATTTTTTTTAATCGTAGTATTACTACATGTCATCTATCATCAATGTTCGGGATTTAACGAAATCGTTTGGGGAAATCAATGCAGTGGATCATCTGTCTTTTACTGTGAATGAAAAGGAAGTTTACGGATTTCTTGGACAAAATGGTGCAGGAAAATCTACTACGATACGTATGTTACTTACACTAATCGCACCTTCAGAAGGTACGATTGAAATTTTCGGATTAGCACTTAAAAAACATAGAAATGAAATTCTTCGTCGAATTGGCGGCATCATAGAAAAGCCGGATATGTATAAATACCTGACAGCTTATGAAAACCTTTCATTGTTTGCCAGGGTAAGCGGAATAAAGATCAGCCGCGAACAATTATTGGATCAACTGGACAGAGTAGGCCTGGTGAACAGGGCTGATAGTAAGATCAGTACCTATTCACAAGGCATGAAACAAAGGCTGGGAATTGCGGTAGCATTAGTGCATGATCCTGATCTTGTGATATTGGATGAACCGTTGAACGGACTTGACCCTCAGGGAATGGCAGATATCAGGAACCTGATCATACATTTAAGCAAGGATCTGGGGAAAACAGTTTTCATATCCTCTCACTTGCTGAGTGAGATGGAATTAGTGGCTGATTCTTTATTAATAATTGATAAAGGAAAAAAGATAGTGGAAGGAAAAATGAATGAATTACTGAATCCGGTTACAATTAATGTAGAAGTGGAAACAACCTCGGCTGAGGATCTTCATCTGATATTAATGAATACTAAATGGAAAAATTCCATCAGGAGCCATACTGAAAAAAAACTATTGTTATATATGAAAAAAGAAGATGTTCCGGTATTTATAAAGGAACTGGCCCAGATTGAAATGCCGGTATATTCAATCCGGCCAAAACATTCATTGGAAGATTATTTTTTATCACTTACCGTAAAATGATATGATGAGCCTGTTGCAAATAGAATTATTTAAAATATTCAAGCGGCCAAGAACCTATATTGCTTTTGCCGTGATCACTGCCATTGTCCTGCTGATCCAGGTTGCATTAAAGTTCGGTGGGCAGGAATATATGGGCCTGATGATGAGTGGGCTGAATGAATCTTTCGAAGTGCCCACTGAAGAAATTCTTAACGGGTACCTTGTCTGCTTTGTGATCCTAAATCTATTACTGATACATGTGCCAATATTGGTAGCCTTAATTGCAGGAGATGCTGTAGCAGGAGAAGCCAATATGGGAACTTTACGAATACTGGTTTCCAAACCCATTAGCAGAACAAAATTATTACTGGTTAAATTTTTAGCATCATCTATATATACATTATTATTATTACTCTGGGTTGCTGTACTTGCCTTGTTTGTCAGTATCTGGCTCTTCGGAACCAATGATCTCTTTGTAGCAAGAGAATTTGAATCTAATATTATATCAGCTAATGATGTTTTATGGCGATACCTCGCCGCATTTGGCTTTTCTGCTATCGGACTTATCTGTGTGGCTGCTCTTGCTTTTATGCTTTCTGTTTTTGCTGAAAATTCCGTAGGGCCGATTGTAGCCACAGTAAGTGTGATCATAATTTTCACCATTCTTACACAATTGCAAATTCCGTTTTATGATGAAACAGTGAAACCCTGGTTATTTACCACACATATGCTGGGATGGAAAGGGTTTTTTTATGTAAAAGGAATAGAAGGCGTTACTGTAAAAGGATCTATAGAAAATTTATCTGCTATATTTAAGAGTGCATTGATACTGCTAGGATATATTTTTTTGTTTTTATCTGTGGCCATTGTATATTTTAAAAGAAAAAATATTTTAAGTTAAATGATGAAGCGTTTGTTTTTAATCGGACTGTTGTCAATGTTCACAGCTTGCCTGTTTGGGCAAAGCGGAAAAGAATTGCTATTGCTGGTCAGGGCTAACCTGGATAAAGTAAAAGATTACGAAGCCAAAGGAAAATTAAAGACCAATGTTGTTTTTCTGAAAACACCAATTGCTTCCATCAATATATTTTATAAAAAACCGGATAAATTAAAAATTGTGAATGAAAAAGGAATCTCTTTTATTCCCAAAGGATCCATGAATATCAATTTGAATAATTTTCTGAATGATGCTGAAAATTTTGAAGTGATAGATGCGGGCAAAGAAGATATTTCCGGGCTAAGAATATTAAAACTTTTACCGGTTGATGAAAAATCAGATATTGTTTTGTCCACTTTATATATAGATGACAAACTTCGGGTAATTAAAAAAGCAAAGAACACCACCAGGGATAACGGAACTTATGAACTGGAGATGTTTTATGGTGGACAGGTACAATACGGTTTGCCGGATAAAATAATATTTTCTTTTAATACCAAAGAATACAAACTTCCTAAAGGTGTAACGTTTGACTATGACAACGGTTCCGGTAAGAAAGCAGAGGACAACCTGAAAAACAAAAAAGGAAAAATTGAGATCACCTATTCAGAATATAAAATCAATAAAGGTGTAAGCGACGCTGTATTCAATTAGCATTTAATTCTCATCAATTTTTTCATCAACCACATTGGCAAGAATTTCATCGGTGCGTTTATGTAATGGATTTTTTCTGTTCTCGTCATATTCTATTCGATGATGGATGATATCTAAGCATTCAAAGAGAGCCGTGCGGAAAGAAGATTCATCGGCCTTGTTTTTTCCGGCAATGTCAAAGGCTGTTCCATGATCAGGTGAAGTTCTTACAATAGGTAAGCCGGCTGTGAAATTTACGCCTTCGCCGGAAGATAAAGCTTTGAACGGGATCAATCCCTGATCGTGGTACATGGCCAGCACGGCATCAAAGCGTAAATGATATTGTCGTGCAAAAAAAGCATCTGCGCTAAAAGGGCCTGTTACCATCAGATTATTTTGTTTAGCTTCTTTAATAGCAGGCCTGATGATCGATTCTTCTTCAATTCCGATCAAACCCTCATCACCTGCATGAGGATTCAATCCAAGTACGGCGATCTTAGGTTTGTCAATTCCAAAATCTCTTTTCAGGCTTTCATTCAGGATATTTAATTTTCTTGATATTAATTCTCTGGTTATATAAACTGCCACCTCTTTTATTGAAATATGTTCAGTGACCAACGCAACACAAAACTGGTTGGCAAAAAGGATCATCACAACATCAATAGCATTGAATGCATGTTTTAAAAAGGGAGTATGGCCGGTGAAATTAAAATTTTCTGATTGAATATTTTTTTTGTGAATAGGCGCTGTCAGCAAACCCTGGATTTCATTTTTCATTAATGCGTCTACAGCAGCCTGCAAAGATTTTACTGCAAAAGCACCTCCGGTTTCATTCATTTGTCCGGGAGTAATGTTTATATCTTCTTCCCAGCAATTAATAACATTTACCAGTTTGGGATTGGGCCTGTTAAGTTCCTTTAACTGCTGATAATTAAAATTGATTTCCGGGAATGATTTGCGATAATAATTGATAACCTTATTGGATGCAAAAACAATAGGAGTGCAGAAGTCCAGAATTCTGTTATCAGAAAACGTTTTAATAATAATTTCAATTCCGATACCATTAATATCTCCACAGGTTATTCCGATTACTGGTTTTTTGTTTGTACTCATGTTTAAAAATTACAGGTAAAAGTACTGAATTTAAGTGTTGTAAAAGATGCCCGTTTCTTCCAGCTTGGTTTCAATTGATAAAGAATTTTAAATTGAGAAGTAATGTTTTGATCTTTTCTTCAGGTTCATTTATTAGTGCCAATCAGAACATGTTGCCGGAAATAAGCTTTGATTTTTTATATCACATAATCCGCTCAGTATGAAGGAGCGGATTTTCATGATGAATATATACTTCGTAGAACTCTTTTTTTTGGAATGAAACTTAATGATTGGCCACAGGTACATTAAACAAGTACAATTGCCTTGCAGGAATTTGATATTGAAAGTAAATTTATTTTCTAAAATTTAACCTTATGAAAATCTTACGCAGCATTTTATGCTCCATCATGCTGCTCAGCAATTCGGTGTTTGCAACTGCTGTTCCTTCTTCAAAAATATTTCCTGAAGTTATCAATGATCACACTATTGTTCATGGAAAGTTTGACGATACACGGGTGTGTCATCCGGGTAATAAGGCGATCTTCAAAGGGGGAATGAGCTCTATGTCAGTGAATGCTTATTTCTTTTTTGAATATACCAATGATGGGGAAATATTTGATTCCTTTCTATATACCGGAATGAAAGGATACAGCTCGAATTGTTCAATATGGTTAATGTGTAAATAAAAGCCGCCATGTTTTTATAGGAAAATGATTTTGCTGAAAATGAATAAAACCATGTTTATGAAACCAACTACTTGTTTAGTATTTTTTGCTTTGTGTTTCTCATTTTTAGGAAAAGCACAAATTACAGGCCCGGTTATCAGGGCAGGATTTGGAGTAGATGCAGATTTGAGGGCTAATTTTTTTAATAACTTTATTCAAAATGGAAATGACGATTGGTTCAGCAACAACGCCGGCAACGGTATATTTGTTATAGATACAACGGGAGCGGCTGCAATTTTAAACGGGTACATTTCAAACCCTGCATCAAGGAAATATTCTTTTTACCGTACTATGAATTATCCCCAGTATACAGTAGTCAATAACAGGTTACTAATAGATGCTGTATTTATCAGGGATTATCATGGTATCGATTCTACTGTCTTTGCTTTTGGAAGTAATAAGAACGGTATGAACCCTTCGAATTGGACTACACCCGTTGCACAGGGAATACCTGATAAGAATGAGATACTTGATATGTTTGTTCATATTCGCAGATCAGGTGCAGACAATACCGATTCGCTTTGGATGTTTGGTGCAGTTTCAATTGAGAACACTACCGGTAACCGGTATTTTGATTTTGAAATGTTTCAAACTGATATTTATTATGATCGGCCATCACAGAAATTTTATAATTACGGACCAGACCTGGGGCATACATCCTGGCAATTTGATGCTTCAGGAAATATCACTGTCCCCGGAGATATTATTTTTACCGCTGAATTCGGAACCAGCGCTTTAACCTTACTTGAAGCGAGGATCTGGGTGCACCAAAGTGCATTAAGTATGACTCCCACAGCATTCAACTGGGGCGGACAATTTGATGGTGGAACTCCCGACGCTCAATTCGGATATGCCAGTATATTACCCAAGACAGGTGGAGTTTTTTATTCAGGTTTGCAAAGTATAAATGGTACATGGGCCGGCCCTTTTGAACTGGTAAGAGAAAATGAAACAGTTGTTACTACATACACCAGCAAACAGTTTATGGAGGTTTCAATTAACCTTACAAAACTCGGGTTGGATCCTGTAAACTTATTAGGAGGTAATGTATGTGGTATGCCTTTCAGAAGATTAATGGCAAAAACCAGAGCCTCTACATCGTTTACTGCCGAGCTAAAAGATTTTGTGGCTCCAACTGATCTGTTCATAGCACCCAGGGTTGATATGGATGCTGAAGTTCCATTCTATTGTGGAGAATCGTTTGTTGGAACTTTACATGTTTCAAATCCTCATGCCAGTTCGGTTTATACCTGGAGTACTTCTGATGGTCATATAGTAGGGTCAAATGTCGGGACAGAAATCTTTGTAGACTCTCCCGGAACATATACCGTCAGCCAGGCTCTGGTTTCAGGATGCAATACATATGCTTCGGATTCATTGACATTAATAAAAGATATATTCTGCTATGTATTACCAGCACGATTTCATTCATTTAATGGTAAATATGCTGAAGCAGAAAATAAAGTATTATTAAACTGGACTGTACTGAATAATGAAAGCATTTATCAATTTTATATAGAAAAAAGTACGGACGGCATTCATTTTACCAGGGCCGGTTTGAAAAATGTAAATAAAGGAAGCCCCGGTATTTATAGTTACAATTTTACTGATGTTGTATCAGGAACAGAGCAATTGCCCATTTATTATAGAATTAAAATGATGGGTGATCAAAATTATTTCAGGTATAGCCAGATCATTAAGGTTGCACCTCCCGTGTCAGCTAAAGAAATAATGACAGTAATGCCGAATCCGGTTAAAGACATTTTGAAAATCGGATTATATTCTTCTGCTCCTGTAACAGCAGTGATTGCAATTTTTAATGCGGCGGGCAAATGTGTTTTGAAAAGAAAAGAACTGGTGAAACAAGGGTATAATATTATAACGATTGGCGAAACAAAAGAATGGATCGATGGAATGTATTACCTGGTAGCAGGTATCAATGAAAGAGTGATTCGAAAAAAAATTATGCTGATTAAATAAACAGACAAGTATTAAAAATACCCGGGTAATTATTTAAAAAACTATTCATACTCCGGTTCGGGTTATTTTTGCAGGGATGTATACGCTTAAAAAATCCCTCGGGCAACATTTTTTGAAAGATGAGAATATCTGCAGAAAAATTGCAGAAGCATTACAGCATCATTCTTTTCACCAGTTATTGGAAGTTGGCCCGGGTGGCGGTGCACTTACAAAACATCTTTTACAGATAAAGGATGTTGCTTTCAAAGCAGTAGAACTTGATGATGAAAAAGTTTCATTTCTTATACAAACATATCCTCAGCTAAAGGACAAATTAATTCATCAAAGCGTATTGGAAATAGAAATTCCGTTTGATGGAAAATTTACTGTCATCGGAAATTTTCCTTATAACATTTCTACACAGATTGTATTTAAAATACTGGACTGGAAAGAGCAGGTAGAATGTATGATCGGTATGTTTCAGAAAGAAGTTGCACTCCGCCTGGCTGCACAAGAAGGAAATAAAGTTTATGGAGTAACTTCTGTGCTGGTTCAGGCTTTTTACAGTGTGGAGTATCTTTTTGATGTAAATGAAAAATGTTTTGTACCCCCGCCTAAAGTAAAAAGTGCAGTGATCAGGTTATTGCCGCTGAAAAAACCTGTTGAAATGCGGGATGAAAAATCATTTTTCATATTGGTAAAAGCAGCTTTTAACCAAAGAAGAAAGACTTTAAGAAATGCTGTCAGGGAATTGTTTGATGCCGATGTATTAAAAGATGAAATATTTAATAAACGTGCAGAACAACTTACTGTTTCCCAATTCGGGCAATTAAGTTTTAAAATGAAAGATTAAATCAATGAGCAAGGTGATCATTACTGCAAAAACACATGATCTGTTTAGAGAAAAACTAAATGAAAAAGGGTTTGAAGTTATTTATTCGCCTGATATTACATATGATGAATTGTTCCATCTGGTTCATGATGCAGTAGGACTTGTTATAACCACAAGGATAAAATTAGATAAACCGCTTTTGGAAAATGCATCCGCATTAAAATGGATTGGCCGTTTAGGTAGTGGCATGGAATTAATAGATGTAGGGTATACTGAAAGCAGGGGAATACTTTGTGTCAGCAGTCCGGAAGGAAACAGAAATGCTGTGGCCGAGCATGCATTGAGCATGTTATTGGCATTAATGAATAAGACTTTCTCCTCACAGCAGGAGGTCATGCAGGGTGAATGGCTCAGGGAGAAGAACCGCGGTACGGAATTATCAGGAAAAACGGTTGGCATCATTGGTTATGGCAATACTGGTAGCGCTTTTGCAAATCTGCTTCAGCCATTTCATGTTACCGTACTGGCTTACGATAAATACAAATTCGGTTTTGGAAAAGAAAATATAAAGGAAGCCAGCCTTGAACAAGTTTGCCGTTATGCTGATGTGATCAGTTTTCATGTACCACTCTCTGATGAAACCCGTTATATGGCAAATAAGGATTTTTTCAATTCATTACAGCAACGTCCCTGGATATTAAATACATCCAGAGGAAAAGTTTTGAATCTTGCTGATCTGAAAACAGCTTTATTAAATGAGAAAGTTGCAGGAGCGGGGCTGGATGTATTGGAAAACGAAATTCTTTCTTCCTATTCGGCCGAAGAGAAAGAAAGGCTGGATTGGTTCCTTAGCCAGCCCAATATTATTATCACACCTCATATTGCTGGCTATAGCCACGAAGCCTTTTTGAAAATGGGCGAAGTGTTACTGGAAAAACTGGGAATCCGGTAATTTTTTTTTGAAATAAATGAAAGCATTCATAACTTGATTTGTCTTTCGGATCAAATTTCAATCTCCCCCCTGAAACTTTCAATCTTAGTACAGCTATTAGTTCTGTAAACTTTAACTTTAAATAACACTACAATGAAACGATTAATAATCATTCTTTTTGTGGCTGCATTATTGAATGCCTGCAACAACGAAAAAAAAGTTGATGAAAGTAAATCAGAAGGAAAAATGGAACCAGCCGCCGGTATTTCATATCCTTATTCTCCAGCTTATTCAGCTGATTTCAGTATTGGCGATGCTAATCATTCCAAAATGGTTCTCGATTTATATAAAATGTGGGAGGATGGCAAAATAGACGATATGCGTCCTCTTCTTAATGATTCGGTTTTTATTGATGTGGCAGACGGTATGAAGTTTAATAACACCATTGATAGTTTTCTAAATTTTGCCAAACAAGTCAGGGCCATGTATAAAACAACCAGACCTGTATTTGATACCTGGATGCCGGTGCATCACAAAGAATCGAACGAAGATTATGTATTGGTATGGAACCGGGATTATTCCACTACCATGGACGGTAAATCGGATTCAGTCCGGGTACATGCCTATTTCCAGATTAAAAATAATAAAGTAAGAGGCTGGAGTGAGTTTCAGCAAAAGCTGACGCCACCACCACCGGCAAAGAAATAAAACCCGTTGCTCTGGCTTTTAATGAAACTTTTTTATCTTTGTACCTAATTAAATGCAACGCTTCAGTTAATACTGAGGCGTTGTTATTTTTTATTTTTATAAACGGAGGTGGTTATGAGTAGTTATCATTATGTAACACAGGAAACACTGGATCAGATGAAGGCTGACCTTCAGCGGATGAAATCCGTTGATCGTCCGGCTGCCTCTAAAGCCATTGCTGAAGCAAAGGAAAAAGGTGATCTGAAAGAAAATGCAGAATATGATGCGGCTAAAGAAGCACAGGGATTATTGGAGGCAAAAATTGCACATTTTGAAGGAATGCTGGCAAATACCCGTGTAATTGATGAAAAAACCATAGATACAAGCAAAGTTTCAGTGCTTACCAAAGTGACTATTACAAACCTGAAAACAAAGAAAAAGGTTACTTATAATATTGTAAGTGAAAATGAAGCCGACCTGAAGGCTGGAAAAATTTCCGTAACATCACCAATAGGAAAAGGACTTTTAGGGAAAGCAGTTGGCGACATCGCAGAAGTTCATGCTCCCGCTGGAGTGATCCAGTTCAAAATTGAGAATATCAGCATCTGATTTTAGATTGAATATTGTAGATTTAAGGTATGAAAGCAATATGAATGAATTCAAGCTTTCTTAAGTATTACATATTTAATCTTAAATCCAAAATCTTCGGTGACATGACTATATTTTCAAAGATTATTGCCGGAGAAATCCCATCGTATAGAATTGCAGAAAGCGAAAATTTTTTTGCCTTTCTTGATATTTTTCCGCTGCAGGAAGGGCATACACTGGTAGTGCCTAAAACAGAAGTGGATAATCTGTTCGATCTGCCGGATGAATATTTAAAAGAAATGCTGTTGTTTGCCAAGCCTATTGCAAAGGCAATTGAAAAATCTTTTAACTGCAATCGTTGTGGCATTGAGGTGGTCGGTTTGGAAGTGCCCCATGCACACATGCATCTCATCCCCATCAACTCAGCCAATGATCTGAATTTTACAAGAGATAAATTGAAGTTATCACCAGAAAAGATGAAAACGATACAGGAAAAGATTATTAAAAATCTATAATTATTTTGTTAAGTTATAGATTTATCTGAATAAAAAAAGCTCCTTGTAAAGGAGCTTTTTAAGTTGTTTTCAAAAGGAAATTAACCTGGCATTACAACAGAGTCAATAACATGAATTACTCCATTACTGCCTTTCAGGTCAGCCATAATTACAAAAGATGTACTGCCATTTTCATCCGTTAATTTTACTTTTCCGTTTTCAACAGAAGCTTTAAGTTTTCCGCCGCTGACAGTAGTCAGAGTTACCGATCCATTTCCTTTCTTAATTGCAGCCATTACAGCAGTAGCATCCAGGTTTCCGGATACAACATGGTAAGTAAGAATTTTTGAAAGTGTTGCTTTGTTCTCAGATTTCAGAAGACTTTCTACAGTATCGGTAGGTAATTTTGCAAATGCGTCATTTACTGGCGCAAAAACTGTAAACGGCCCATCACTTTTTAGGGTAGTTACAAGTTCAGCGGCTTTGACGGCTGCAACTAAAGTAGTATGTGCTTCAGAACTGATTGCAATATCTACGATGTCTTTTTTTTGTGCTGTAACTACAGTTGTTGCAAATAACGAAAGAATTACAAAAGCCGATTTGAAAAGAGGTTTCATAATTGTTTAAATATATTGATTTATAATTAAACAAAAAGAATTTGTTTTAACTTAGTATCCAAATAATGTTTAAATAAATATGTTAAAATATAAACAATATAAAATTATAAAAATTCTAAAATCATGATAGGCAGTTATTTAGGTATAATGTCGTTTAACTTTTCTGTTGATTTAGTGAGTCTAAATAATTTTGTTTGCAGATAAGAAAAGAGATGGAGTTAAATAGTTTTCTACTTTAAAAGTGTATTTGCAACTATTATATATAAACAAATTAGTAGGAGTAGGAACGATGGTATAAATTTCTTCAATCTATTTTTTATTGAAAAATGAGCTGCTTGAGCACAGATCATTAAAAAAGCCATTAAAGAGGCTGGGAAAAGTATCAAAGGGGGAAACCAAATGCCCGCCACGAGAAGAGTAGCTAATGAAATTTTTGTAGCTCCAACCAAATTTCGAACTAAATCAGATAACCCGAATTGTTTAAATTCTATTACAATATTATCAAAACGAAAAATCCAAACAAAATAAATAGATATCGCGACTATTAACTGGGAAACGATAGATAAGTTGTCCATTTCATTAGCTTTTTAGATTTCACTTATTCTTCCTATTGAGTTCCTGGATTGCATAAGCAAAGCCGATTCCGAATAGTAATGTAATTAAGCCTGCAAAATATGGTATGATTTCAATCATTTTTTGAGTTGTTTAAAATTTTTAAATAAATACCAAAACAAAGAATGCTTGGAACCCATAAGCCGACAAAAATGGCTGCGTTTTCATCTCCATTAAAAAACAATACCTCTGAAAATATCAGGGATAGAAAAGCGGCAAGCATCAGAAGTCTATCCGCTATTGTAAATTTTTTGAACATTATTATTAGTTTTTAAGTTTTAAAGTGAAAATTAAATTTAGTTTAATATGTTTCAACAAAAAAAATAATTATATATGAAAACAGGTTATTTAATTTTTAAACGCCATTTTAAATTTTTTGAGTACTCTTTCACGGGCAATTTTATGGTCCACTATGGGTTCCAGGTAATCCGGAAAAAAATTATTGATCCATTTTTTTATATAGATAAACTCAGGGTCAAATTTTTTTGCCTGTTCATATGGATTAAATATT
Organism: uncultured Chitinophaga sp.; assembly: GCA_964581455.1. Classification (GTDB taxonomy): domain Bacteria; phylum Bacteroidota; class Bacteroidia; order Chitinophagales; family Chitinophagaceae; genus VBAS01. The sequence continues at coordinate 93,254 of CAZOOT010000001.1, forward strand.
CTAAAGTATGGGGCGGCGTCACAACCGCTTCCTGCTGCCCATTGCCAGTTTCCGTTATTGGATGAAAGCTCATAATCCAAAAGCTTTTCAGCAAAGTAAGCTTCACCCCATCTCCAGTCAATTAATAAATGTTTGGTAAGAAAACTGGCGGAAACCATCCGAACCCTATTGTGCATAAAAC
>CAZOOT010000002.1:0-40508 GCA_964581455.1 uncultured Chitinophaga sp.
CATCTGACTGTTAATCAGAGGGTCGCTGGTTCAAGTAGATCAGTAGGAGCTTATATTTTTACAGTTGTGAAAATGACACAACTGTTTTTCTATTTTGTACATACAATATACATACATTTTTTTTGGGGAAAAATTCAAACCTTTTTATTTCATTTCCCGATTTTTCTCAGTTGCTTAATTATTAATTTGAAACAAAAAATTCTTCTGCATCGTTTCTTACCTACCGCTCTTACCGGAACACCAATAGGGTAAAATAATTCTTATTACCCTTTATAAGTCAAGTTGAAGCCTTACCCTTTTGTAACATTAGCCTCAAAAATTTTCAAAGAATTTTTTTATCAATGTAAAAATTTCTACCTGCCAATAGTAATTCAAAAGGGGTAACGCTTCAGTATGAAGTGTTGTATTAAAGCAAACAAAAGACCATGAAATCAGAAATAATATATTTAGAGAAACGGGCCATTGCATTACGCGATGATGCAAAAGAAATTGAAAGAAGGGCAAAGAAATTTGCAAAAAAATCTACTCTTGTGTATGTTGATTTCAAAGAAGTGCAATTTATTTCCCGAAGCTTTACAGACGAATTAATCAATTCAGTGGAGCGGCTTAAAAATTCCGGCATTTCTCTTAAAATCAGAAATATTGCTCCCAATGTAAAAAAATGATTGCCCTTGTACGACATACACGAAAAACAATTTTGCAAAAAGCCGGAAGCTTCCATATTTGAGTGATAAGTATGGGTTGTAAAAAAAACAATTTTTATGTGGTCAGCAAAGGGATTATGCGGGTAGCGTACCCACAAAACGAAATTGGAGAAGCTTTGTTAATTTTTAATACTTGCCGGGTCTTCAATAAATCTGCAAAAAAAACTGTCTTTGCAGGGGTTTGTCCTGTGCACATATGAGCGTAGTGACCCCTAGCTAACGTATAATATGGTTTAATAGATGTTGTATTTTTATAATGCCAGCTCTTATGGAGCTGATCCGAAGGCACAGACTTCGGATAACGATTGAAGAATTTAAATTTTATTGAACAATAAGGAAAACCGGGATAATTACTGAGCAGGGTTTTTCATTTCCTGGATCCTGTAATTAAAAGCTTTTCTATTCGGCATAACCGGCCATTGTTTCTTTTCTGAATAAACGGAAATAAAACAGGCGCCATAATAGAAAATGAAGGATGAATAAAAGACGAATAATAATACCAGCACAAATGAGCCCGAAGCGCCATACAGGTTACCGATATTACTATTAACAAGCAATAACCGCAACAACAATTTTCCGGCAAAAAATAAAATGCCTGTCAGCAATCCACCAATAAGAGATGCTTTCCAGGTTGGTCTGCCGTCTGCCAGAAAACGGAATAATAGAATAAACCAGGAAGTTTCAATGATCACACTGGCTATTTGCTCGATAATGCTTTTAAAATACATACTACCCCAATGCCATATTTCATCGACATAATTTCCAGCTACTACTTCAAGGCTTTCGAGGACAAGGTTGGCAAAAAATAAAATACCGGCCAGCAGTATAATAGCAAATGATCTGGCCCGGACACTTAATACAAAAAGCAGCCCGGGACGCTCCTTCACTCTGATTTTCCATATTTGATTCAGGGAATTCTTTATTTCGCCGAATAAGGTAGTTGCAACAAAAAAAAGAAAGATAAAACCAAATATTATCATATACCAATTATCATTGAACCCCCGGATAGTTCTTAGCACTTGTCTCACCTGCTCAGCTCCATCTTTTCCCAGGGTATTTGAAATATTTTCAATCAATTCACCCCCCATCCTATGCTGGCCGATGAATAAACCAAAAAACTGTGCCAGTATAAAAACTATCGGCGGCAATGCAAACGTGGTAAAAAAAGCCGTGGCTCCGGCCATCCGCAATGGATCGTTTTTTCTTAATAATAAAAGAGAATGCTTCAGACTACTTATAAAAAGTAATAGCTCATTGGGTTTTGATTTGTTTCCCGTCATGATACATACAAAGATAAAGAGGTGCTTCATTTCACTGGCAGTATCATTTCCCGGTTCTCTTTAGAGTTTTTTAAATAAAGAATCTTCATTGTTATCCGAAGTTTACAACTCCGGACCGGCTTTGAAAAAGCCGTCGAAAAGATCCCAAAGAAACTAAAACCGCATTTTCATTTTTACCCCTACCTTTAAAATAAAACTATTCTATGGGTCTTTCCATACATTATTCCGGAAAAATCCGGCACCCGGATCTGATTAAAGAGTTGATTGCAGAAGTGGCCGACATCTGCCATAGCCTGAACTGGACCAGTCATATTATTAACGAACCCAACGAAGATGAGCTGAACGGTATTTGCTTTTCTCCCGAAGGCAGTGAGCCTGTCTTTCTTACTTTTTTACCCGGTGGCAGAATGTGTTCGCCGGTAAACCTGATGAACAGGGATATATATGAAAAAAATAACCTCGATAATGAACTGATGTACACGACCAGCACCAAAACACAATATGCCGGACCTGATGCTCATATGGCGCTGATAAAATTGTTACGCTACCTGGAAGAAAAATATTTTGAAAAATTTGAACTGGATGACGAAGGAAAATTTTGGGAAACCAATGACAAAAAAATATTACTGGAGCAATTTGCCCGTTATGAGTTTTTATTAAACACCGTTGCCGAAGCATTGAGTAATATGAAAACCTTGCCGGGTGAATCGGTGGAATCCCTGGCAGACAGAATTGAAAAAGTGCTAAGAAAGAAGTTGGGAAATTAATTTATCCCTTTTATCTGAATCAGAAAAACTGCCTATCATTAAACCCCGATTGAATAATCTAACATAGAAAAAGGTATTAAACAATCATGTTTAGCAACAATACTCCGGCTAGCCCCAGAATAGAAATTATTATTTCCATCGTCGTCCATGAAAGAAATGTTTGCTTTAAAGTCAGGCTAAAAAATTCTTTGAACATCCAGAAGCCTGTATCATTAATATGTGAACCAAATACACTTCCAGTACCTACTGCCAATACCATCAATTCCGCGGATACGGTACCACTGGTTACAAGTGGCGCTACTATTCCAGCAGCAGTGATTCCTGCTACAGTTGCTGATCCGATGGTAACCCTTAGCAAAGCAGTAATGATCCAGGCAAAAATGAGTGGAGGCATTTTCCATGCACTGCTGAACGAAGCAATATAATCTCCGGTACCGCTGTCAACCAATACCTGTTTGAATACTCCACCTGCCGTGATAATTAAAAGGATCATTGCTATTCCGGAAATTGCACCTCCTGACCATTTCATTACTTTATCCATTGGTACCCCTCTGCGCAAACCAAATTGCCAGGATGCAAGCAATACTGCAATCAATAAAGCAATATTTGCATTACCGGTAAATAAAAATATTTTTTTCAATAAACTGCCATCTGCAAAAAAATTTTCTGCAACAACCGCCAGCGAAATAAGTACAACAGGTAGCAGCGCAATTAAAAAACTTGGAACCGTACCCGGTAAATTTTTTTCATCAATTTCTTTATCAGAATCAAAAAGATTACTTAAAGGAACTTTAATTCCCTGCAGCATTTTACCGAAAACCGGACCAGCAAGTATGCTGATAGGAATGGCAAGCAATAAACCATAAAGCAATACCATACCCATATTTGCATGAAATGCATTGATCAGAATCACCGGACCTGGATGAGGCGGTAAAAAACAATGTGTGGTGGAAAGAGAAGCAGCCATAGGGATGGCAATGTATAAAAGAGGCAACCCGGTTCTTTTAGCAATGGAAAAAACCAGGGGTACCAATATTACAAACCCTGCATTATAAAAAAGAGGAATGCCAATCAAAAACCCGGTTAGCATCACGGCCCACTGTACATTTTTTTTACCAAAGCTATTGATGAGGGAAGTAGAAATTTTTTCAGCAGCGCCACTGACTTCCAGAATTTTTCCAAGTACTGCACCCAGGCAAAGAATTAAAGCCAGTCCGCCCAAAGTGCTTCCTACTCCTTTTTCAATCGACACAAGCAGGTCATTTGGATTCATTCCTAAAAACAGGCCGGCTACAATGGCTACAATAAGCAGGGATAAAAAGGGAGATACTTTTTTAACGGTTAAAAAAACCTGCAATGCTATAGCGAGTACAATGATGAGGAAAATCATAGCTTACCGGACTGTATTAATTAAAGTGCCAATATTTTCAATTGTAATTTTTATTTCATCACCGCTCTTCAGCGTAAAATCGCTACCGGGCACAATGCCTGTGCCGGTCATGATCATAGCGCCATAAGGAAAACTGCATTCAAGGTAAACATATGATACCAATTCGGTCACTGTTCTTTTCATCTGGTCAATGCTTACATTACCTGAAAATACAGATGCATTGTTTCTGAAAATTTCCAGGCTGATCAAAGTTGTTGATGGCAAAGGTTTTTCAGTTAAATAAATACATGGTCCGATGGCTGCGCAGGCATCATAGGTTTTTGCCTGCGGCAAATAGAGTGGATTTTCTCCTTCAATACTCCGGCTGCTCATATCATTACCGATGGTATATCCAATAATTTTTCCTGAAGAGGTAACAACCAATGTCAGTTCCGGTTCAGGTACATCCCAGGTAGAATCTTTCCTGATCGCAACTTTTCCGCCATGACCCACTACCCTGTGTGCTGTTGACTTAAAAAACACTTCTGGTCTTTCCGCATCATAAACTTTAGAATAAAAATCTGCACCACCTGAATCTTTCGACTCTTCCTGCCTGCCTACTTTGCTTCGCAGGTATGTAACACCACAGGCCCAAAGTTCCTGGTTGCCGATCGGCGCAAGAATTTCTTTTTTTATCAACTCTTCTGCGTTTGTAATATTTTGGCTTGAAGAAATTAATCCGTTTATTTTTTCCTCAATACTGTCATCGTTGATGAATTCATCCCAGTTCTGATTTTGAACCAGGTAATAATTGCCTGCATTTTCAACGATAATTCCAGAACTTATTTTATAAACTTTCATATTAATTTATTTTAATGGAAGATAGTATAGATGATAAACAAACAAAGCATGGCCGTAGATCCAATGACCAGTGTTCCCACTGTATGTAATTTATATCCGGTCTTTACATCCATACCGGACATTTGTGTTATTACCCAGAAGAAACTATCATTGGCGTGTGATACAATTAATGAACCAGCCCCAATAGCGATTACCACCATCGCCTTATCCATTTCACTTGTTAATCCCAGTGCCGCCATTAAGGAAACCATAATGGATGCTGTAGTAATGAGAGCAACAGTAGATGACCCCTGGGCAGATTTGAAAGCAGCGGCCAGGATAAAAGGCAACCAGATACCGATTGGATAATTTGCCAAACTGTCTCCGATAATAGCAGCGAGATCTGAGTTCTGTAAAATTTTTCCGAAAATACCACCTGCTCCTGTTATTAATAAAATAGTTGCGGAATCAGTCAATGCTTTGCCTACCCAGCCATCAGTTGAAAGCATTGATTTCTCTAATTTTTTTGGAAGTAATAAACAAAATCCAAAACCAATGATTAATGCAATAACCGGTTCACCAATAAATGATAAAATATTTTTCAGCGCTAGTTGCCATCCGGCATCATTTAAAAAAACCGAAAGAGATTTTAAAATGATTAAAAGGATAGGAATTAAAATCGGGAATGCAGACTTTAACAATGAAGGAGAATAAGTGGATTTTACCAGCCGGGATTGCTGATCAAAATCAGGATCAATATAAACTTTGGCTGCTACTTTTTTTGCAAAGATCAACGCGGCAATTAATGCCATTGCTGCACAAAATAATCCCAATAACATTACCAGCCCGAGGTCAGCACTAAGAATTCCTGCAGCTGCAATCGGGCCGGGTGTGGGTGGAACAAGGGCATGTGTGCATCCTAATCCAAGACCCAATGCAATGGCTGTACCGGCTAATGATAGCCCTGCTTTCTTAGTCAGATTTTTATTTAATGCAGATAACAGAATAAAACCGCTGTCAGCAAATACCGGAATGGAAACGATATAACCAATAATTCCCATGGCAGTGGTTACACGTTTGGGTCCAATGATCTGTAATACTTTTTCAGCAAGCCTTAATGCGCCGCCGGTATGTTCCAGAAAAGCGCCAATGATAACTCCAAGTATAATAATCAATCCAATCTTTCCCAGTGTTCCGCCAAAACCATCCTGTATGGAAGAAATGATCATGGATGTTTTCATCCCGGTAGCAAGACCAAAGGCAATGCTGACAAAAAGCAAAGCCAGGAAGGGATGCAGCTTCAGTTTTGTAATTAATAAAACAATGGCAACAACACTGAGCAGAATCAGGATTAATGTCATAATTATTTTTATTGTAGTCTAATCTCTCATTTTCAATCGCAACACATACATGTCGTTGGTGATATACAAAGTTTTTTCATCGGGAGATAAGGCACAATTGGAAGAAGCTTCAGGCAATTTTAATTTTCCCAATAATTTTCCTGTACTGTTAAAAAAATAAATACCTCCGGGACCAGAAGCAAATACATTTCCGTTTTTGTCAACCTTAAATCCATCCGGTAAACCTTTCAATGACCTGTCGTATCCGGCTGCACTGTAAAATATTTTTCCGTTTTGCAGCGAACCATCATCCCCGATATCATAAATATACCAGTTGGGTTTGGCAGGATCAGAATTAGCCACGATCAGTTGTTTCTCACCCGGAAGAAAAGCAATTCCATTTGGCCGGGTGATGGAATCTGTCAGCAAAACAACTTCGCCATTTGTTTTTACTTTATACACTCCCTGGAATGGAATTTCTTTTTTAGGATCATTCATTTGTTTCTCCAATCCATAAGGGGGGTCTGTAAAAAATAATTCTCCTTTGCTGTTATACACGGCATCATTGGGGCTATTGAATTTTTTTCCCATATACGTGCCGGCAACTGTAGTAAAGTCAGGCTTGGGATCATTTAATTCACTGTTCATTCTGGCCATTTGCCGGTTGCCATGCTGACATAGAACAAGATTGCCATTCAAATCCAGGATCAATCCATTCGATCCTGTTTCACCGCCACGTTGAACAGATCCGGTATATCCGGATGGAGTGAGATAAACTTCTTTCCCTTTTTCTGCCGTCCATTTATATATTGTATTCTTCGGCACATCAGAGAAAAGCAACATCTTATGTTTTTCAATCCATAACGGACCTTCACTCCAGTCAAATCCTTCCACAATTATTTCAGCTTTTGCATTTGGAGATACGATAGTGTCCAGGGCTTCATCATATTTTTCCAAAGTGCCGATTGTTGTATATGTTGATTCAGACATAGCAATTTTTGATTCTTTACCATTGTTGCAAAAAGCTGCTGTTGCTATAACGGTGATGAGAACTATCTGTTTCATATTTATTTTTTTGGCTCACAGATTTCTCAGATTAGCACAGAAAAATCTGTGAACATTTGTGTAATCCGGGAGAAATTATTTAATGTGAATCCCGGGTTACTTCACTTCCTGAGCTGCCCTGAAGAAAATCCAGGTCAGCACCTTTATCTGCCTGCATTACATGTTTAATGTACAAACTTACATATCCTCTTTTGACAGGAGGTTTTGGCGGCGTCCAGGCTGCCCTTCTTTTTTCCAGCTCTTCATCACTGACATCTAAATGTAATTTTCTTTTTATTACATCCAGTTCAATCATGTCCCCATTTTGTACCAATGCAAGATTTCCGCCAATGGCTGATTCGGGAGAAACATGAAGTACGGCAGTTCCGTAAGCTGTTCCGCTCATTCTTCCATCAGAGATTCTTACCATGTCTTTTATTCCCTTCTCAAGAATTTTTTTAGGCAGGGCCATATTACCAACTTCTGCCATTCCGGGATAGCCAACCGGTCCCACATATTTCAATACCATTACACAGCTTTCATCTATATCCAGGTTTGGGTCGTCAATTCTTGCATGATAGTCTTCAATACTTTCAAATACTACTGCTCGGCCCTTATGCTGCATTAATGCAGGAGTAGCGGCTGAAGGCTTTATTACGGCACCATTGATTGCCAGGTTTCCTTTGACTACTACACATCCGGCTTCATGGATCAACGGGTTTTGATAAGTAGCAATTACTTCTTCATTATAACATTCAGTGTATCCCTTGATATTTTCTTCATGATTTTTTCCGGTAACCGTAATTACATTTTTATGTAAATGATCTTTAAGCTGATTTAAAATAACCGGTAATCCGCCGGCATAATAAAAATCTTCCATTAAGAACTTTCCAGATGGCATCAGGTTCAACAGCAATGGAATTTTACTTCCCAGTTTGTCAAAGTCATCCAGGTTCAATTCAACACCGATCCTTCCGGCTATAGCAATTAAATGAATTAAAAAATTAGAGGATCCACCTACTGCAGCATTTACTTTTATTGAATTTTCAAAAGCTTCCCTGGTAAGTATCTTATCAATTGTCAGGTCCTCTTTCACCATTTCAACAATTCGCCGTCCACTCAGTCTTGCCATTACTTTTTTTCTTGAATCGGCAGCAGGTATGGCAGCGGCGCCACTTAGTGTCAGCCCCAATGATTCTACCATACATGCCATAGTTGAGGCGGTACCCATCGTCATACAATGCCCGATGCTCCGGCTCATACAACTTTCTGCAAACTCGCATTCTTCCTGTGTCATCTTTCCGGTCTTCATGTCTTCATCAAATTTCCAGACATGAGTGCCCGATCCAATATCAGTACCTCTGTATTTTCCATTCAGCATCGGACCTCCGGGTACTACAATGGTGGGTAGTCCTACACTGGCAGCACCCATAACGGTTGAGGGAGTTGTTTTATCACAGCCAGTCAATAGCACAACACCGTCAATCGGATTTCCACGGATGGATTCTTCTGTATCCATACTGGCAAGATTTCGAAACAACATGGCTGTTGGTTTCAGCAAAGTTTCTCCCAAACTCATTATTGGAAACTCAACAGGAAACCCTCCGGCTTCCAGCACTCCTTTCTTTACAGCTTCAGCATGATCCCGAAAATGTGCATTGCAAGGTGTCAGTTCGCTGAATGTATTACAGATTCCGATAACAGGACGGCCATCAAACATGTCGTTTGGCATTCCCTGGTTCTTCATCCAGCTTCTGTAAATGATTCCGTCTTTATCTTTTCTGCCAAACCAATCATGGCTTCTGAGTTTTTTTTTCATTTCATTTCAAATTTACAATTCAATAGACTAAATGAATCTATTTGTTTATTGAAAATCCTGAATTGAATAAATTCAGTTTATTATTTATGGTTTTAATAAAAAAGACCCGATGTAAAAACATAAGGTCTTTCATGAGAATTCAAACTAACTGCTGATGCTTACTGTTTTTACTATTTATCCCACCAAACCTTTGTGTCAAGTTTATCTGCTCCCTGTGCTGCAATTGCAGCATTTACATTTTCAGTGTTCACAGATATTTCTGATGTGGGATAAGTCAATCTTCTTATAAAGGTTCCGGAAGGTATATCAGCAGTTGGATATGGATTTGGTGCCAATGCAGGGAATCCGCTCCTTCTGAAATTTGCAAATGCTTCCGGTCCGTTTAAAAATGATGCGATCCAATACTGTGTGTTGATCTGTTGCAGCGCTGATGAAGAATTGAATGGGTTAGCATTAAGGTATGCTGTAATATCTCCTGCCGCAACTGTACAACCAACATCATAACTGGCCATTTGTTGCATGTGCAGCGTTACGCCGGCATTATAATATGCATCAACGGTGCCTGAAGAGATCCAGCCTCTATGTCTTGCTTCAGCAAGTAATAATTGTGTTTGGGCTGCTGTAACAAAAAATGCAGGGGAAGCAGTTTTAATAATTCTTCTGCGATCTGCCTGGCTATAACTGTAAAAACTTCCAATGCCATCTGCAGTTGCAGAAGCAACAATAGTTCCATTGTCTTTTCCCATAGGCATTCCAATTTGTACGGAAGCACTGGTATTGCCATTTGCAACAGTTTGTGTGGGGCCGGAAGTAGCGCCGACATAACGAATGGCGATGGCAGATAATCTTGGATCATTTGTATTTTTCAACTGATCAACAAAAGGTTTTGTCAGGTAAAAATTTGCGGCTTCAGTTCCATTCAATGTGTTGCCAATCGGATGCATATAGTTTGCATCATGTCTCATCATTGCGTTTTCTGCATTGGCAGTCATTACGCCTCCGGCAAATGCGGCCTGAACAGTTGCCTGTGCTTTTGTTGCATCTGCTTTACTAAGCCGCATGCCCGCTCTCAGCAATAATGAGTAGGCAAATTTTTTCCAATTGGAAATATTTCCGGCATAAAGAATGTCTGATGATTCAATTGCACCTGACGCATTCAATGCTGTTGCCGCCTCAGTTAGTTCCTGAATTAATTTTGTATAAATGTTTTGTTGTGCATCATATTTTGGAAAAAACACCTGGTTTGAATATCCGTTTCCTGCTTCAGAAAATGGAATATTTCCGTATGTATCTGTCAAAACCATAAACGCATATGCTTCAAAAATCCGGGCCATATGATAGAGGTTGCTTCTTGCAGCCACACTTTTTGTTCTTACTATCACATCATGTGTATTCTTAATTACATTTTGATAATAAGCTGCCCATAAAGGAGCTAAAAGACTACGGTTGTCCTGGTTAAAATTTGCACCGGCCAATACACCTCCGTTTGGAGAAATAATCTGCTGCACGACACCAATTTCATAAATCAATGTGCCAACAGGAAATGATGCATTGAGGATTGCATTGTTTAATAAAAAAACAGGATCTACAGAAGTAGGGCTGGTTCTGTTTACGTTTAAGTCACTTAACCCCTTATCACAGGAATTAAAGACTGTTAATAGAACTGCCAGCAGGCTATAATTAATTATTTTTTTCATGATTCTTTGTGTTAAAATTTAATGTTTAAATTCAAACCAATACCCCTGGTTGTTGGAAGACCGGGTGATTCTAATCCCACAAGGTTATCAGATCCGTAACCAAAAGATTCCGGATCTATATTGTCAACCCATTTTTTAAGGATGGCAATATTGTTTGCTACAAAATCCAGTTTTAAACCTTTGATGGGCCATTTGGCCGGAACAAATTTTGTGAAATCATATCCGATAGCTGCCTGGCGCAGTTTCCAGTAACCTCCATTATAAACAACTGCTTCAACAAGCGCCTGTGAGCGGAGATGCTCCCAATATGTCTGAACCGGGGCAACAGCAGTATTTACTCCACCTGTAAGATTTACACCTTTGCCAGTTACTCCTCCCTGTCTTCCTTCCAGTGTCATTTTATGCAAACCATGACGTACTGCATTAAAGTTCGTACCGGAAAGCATTTTGTTACCCAATTTGTAATCAATTAAAAAAGAAAAACTGACACCTTTATAATTAAATGCATTCAGAAATCCTCCAATCCATTTTGGTAAAGCACTTCCAAACAATACAAGATCAGGAGTACGCTGAGGTAAACCATTGGCAAGGAAAATTCTTTCTCCTTTGGCTGTTCTGTTATAACCAAACCCTGCTATTTGTCCCATTTCCTGCCCTACCACATGTCTTACTTCACCATTAAACACATGGGTACCCAAGGTTATTCTTTCTCCCGGGTTGCTGGTGATGATACTTAAGACTTTTGTTTTATTATAAGATGTGTTTGCTGTAAACTCCCATGAAAAATTGCTGGTTCGTACAGGAATAACATTTAGTAACATCTCAAAACCAAGATTACGGCTTTCACCGCTGTTGATCCTGGTATTTACAAAGCCAGATGCATTTGAAATCTGAACCTGAACGATCTGATCGCTGGTTATTTTTCTGTATGCTGCAAAATCCACATTTACTCTGTTTTTAAACATTCTTAATTCTAAACCAATTTCAGTTTCAGCTACCCTGCTTGGTTTCAGGTTTGGATTAGGAACCGTAGTTCCGGAACCACCAATCGGAACTGATGTTCCGGAAGGGTTGTTGATCAGGTTTGCACTGATATTATAAAACAGCTGATCAGAAAAAGGTGATACATCACCATCACTTCCCACTTCAGCATATCCGATTCTTAGTTTTCCAAAGGATAACCAGGATATATTTTTAAGTGTTTCCGTAAATACATATGCACCGGAAACAGATGGATATAATATACTCCTGTTAGCTGGTGATAAAGTAGAGAACCAGTCATTCCTGACAGTTCCGTTTAAATAAAAAGTTTTATTCCAGGATACTTCACCGGATCCGTATAGAGAATTTACACCCTGCTGAGATAAAGAATACAGGGGATCTTTTGCTCTTCCGTTTTGAACAGTATATAATCCGCGAATAACAAAATCAGTTACCTGCACACTATTCAGGTCAGAACGTCTGCGCATTTGATTTCCTCCACCGGTAAGTGTAGCACTGAAATCACCAAATTCCTTATTGGCAGAAACCAGGAAGTCCATATTGGTTTCTCTGAACCGGCGGGAGTCCTGGGTATACAATCCATTTACAAAACCAGCCGGAGCAGCAGGCCTTGAAGCATGTCCTGTTGGAAAATTATTATAATCTTCATCACGTGACCAGTAATCCTGGCCAACCCTTCCCTGTACAAAAATCCATGGCAGGATATTATACTTAACCGAAACATTTCCAAAAATCCTGTCTCTGCGAACATTATGAAATTGCTCAGCCAAAACCCAGTAAGGATTAGTGCGGTTCATAAAACGTGAATAGATATATTCATTTCCCTGGGCATTGTATTTATTTTCATTCAATACAGTTAATGGCATTGAATTGGCAAGGGCCATTATTGTAGTTGGAATTGAATTATCCTGGTTAGCAATGTTGGGTGGGTTTTTGTTCAATTCGTTTGTGTAATTAATATTTCCGCTGAAGCTGAATTTATCTGAAAGATCATAACTAAATCCAAGGTTGAATGTTTTACGATTGAAAGTGTTATTAGGAATAACTCCTTTGTTCTCCACATTACTCATGGAAAAATGTAATCCGCCTTTTTCTCCGGCAGCAGATAGTGTTACAGTGTTGGCAAGATTCTGTCCATTTCTGTAAAACTCTTTAATACGACTGGATTGAGGTACATATGGAACTGTAAGATTATTGAACAGGATATGTGTCATTCCCGGGGCAAATTTTTCACCAAAAGACCACTGGCCTGAAGTAGGATTAGGAGTCAATGGCCTTATACCGTTTTCTCCCTGCCCGTATTCTTTTTGGTAATCAGTAAAGTCCAGCGGAGTTTCACTTGTATAGTTCATATTATATGAAACGCCAATTCCTTTTGCCCTGCCTTTTGTTTTGGTTGTGATCATAATGACACCATCCTTTGCACGGGAACCATATAAGGCGGCTGCAGGCGCACCTTTCAATACTGTCATGCTTTCAATATCATCAGGGTTGATGCTGGATAATCCATCTCCTCCATCAGACGTAACTCCTCCGCCTCTTAGTGCAATTGCATTATCATTTCCTACTGCACCCGAAGCAGAAGTGTTTACTCCGAAATTGGTATTGTCAATAGGAACACCGTTGATAACAATTAAAGGATTGTTCTGCCCTGCAATGGATGATTGTCCGCGAATACGGATTTTTGAAGTTCCACCAGGGCCCGTACCAAGCGAAGAAATATTAACCCCGGCCACTTTCCCCTGCAATGCATTCATCAGATTCGGTGTCCGGTTAATAGTAAGTTCTTCAGCTTTTACATTAGTGGTAGAGTATCCCAATCCTCTTGCCTGTTTATTGATACCTAATGCAGTAATCACAACTTCTTCCATACTCTGGATGGTTTTGGGTAAAACGATATTTACCTCTGTGCGACCCCGAACAGGCATTTCCGTTGTGATAAATCCTACGGAACTAAAAATTAAAACTGATTGTGATCCTGCGTTGACCGTATATTGGCCAGCTGCATCAGTAGTTGTACCGGTGGAAGTTCCCTTTACGGTAACTGAAATGCCGGAGAGTTTATTCCCGCTTTCATCCGACACAGTACCGGAAACTGTTTGTGCATTGGCAAAGCTGATAAAGCAAATGAGAAATACTGTAAACAGCAGTTTGATCAAACCCGGACGGAAGCCCGGCTTTACATTTTCTTTCATAATAAGCAGTTTGTTTAGATGACATAATAAAGATCAGACTCATACATTATGTAAGCAGCAGACCTTTGATTTTAAAACAAAGTATTCACTGTTTGAAACAATAACTTCCAATATTGTACAGCGATGAATTTTGTACAGCTTGGATGGGATAAATTCCCTTTCTTTATAAAGATGATTTTGAGGCTACAGCCAGCAATTTGCGGATTTTTAAAAATCACAGAAACCTGCATGAACCAATTTTTTTTTCAGGAGGGAATTTCGAAGGAGTTGCAACTGTTTCCGCATATAAAGGAAATAGGAACCAGGAAGAATACTTCTATTCAACTGAACTCATTACCGGAATCATGCACTGACAATATCCGTATCTATTATATTATCGAAGGAAAATTTGAATGGAATATCCAGGATCAGCAGCACTTGCTTTATCCGGGTGATGTTGCTATGATCCTGCCTGGCCAGAATTTCGGATGTGAAAAAGGTTTTCTGGAAATTGGTTGTCTCTCCTGGATGCATATTCAATTAGATAGGTTGGAGAAAGGAAAAATGATTCCAGGTAAATGGAGCAATTTATCAGAAAATGAAAGCCAAACAATCGGTAAGATTTTATTATTAAGCAAATCACTGGTTCTTTCCAGGATGCATGATGTCGGTCAGATAATCATAAACATTAAAAATGAATTGAATGGATATGAAATTGGTTATGTTACAAGAATAAACCAATTAATTGATGAGCTCTTTATCGTAGTAACAAGGCAGCTTACAAGGCAGAATAATTCTGGCAGAGATTTTCCAAAAACATTTATGCAACTGGAACAAACACTCCGGCAAAATCTTTCACATCAGTGGACCGTAGAGGAAATGGCTGCATTGGTTGGCCTCGGTACTACCATGTTTACAGAAAAAGTAAAAAAATATTCCGGGTTTTCCCCATTGAACTACCTGATCACAATCCGGATATCTGAAGCGATCAGGTTATTAAAAAGAAATGATTTGAATGTTACAGACATTGCTTTGGATACCGGGTTTTATTCATCGCAGCATTTTTCCACCACCTTTAAAAAACTAACAGGGTACACACCCAGTGATTTCAGAAAAAAAAATATTTCAAATGAGTAAAATCAATTATGACAAAAAAGATTGTGTGATCACAATTGAACTGGGCACCAATGCTGTCCGGGTTTTTGCATTTGACATCAGCGGCAAACTGATCGGAGCTACCAGGGGCACTTATCCCACTTTTCATCCGGCGCCGGATTATAGTGAGCAGGATCCTGAGCAGATCTTCATCACCATGTTATATGTACTTAAAAACTTTCTGACGGAAAAAGTTTTTTCGGAAAAATACAGGGTACTGACAATTTGTTTCAGTGCTTCCATGCACAGTGTATTACCAATTGATAAAAACGGGGCTCCACTTGGCAATGCGATCACCTGGGCAGATAACAGGGGAAAAAATGTAGCAAAAGAGCTAAAAGGAATTTCAATGGGAAACAAAATTTATAAAGCAACCGGCACACCGATTCACCCCATGTCACCCCTGATAAAAATTGCCTGGTTGAAAAACAAGGATAAAGAAAGATTTAAGCAGTCTTTCAAATTTCTTTCTATTAAAAGCTATATCATACAACAACTGACCGGCGAATACCTGATTGACTTAAGTTTAGCATCGGCAACCGGTTTATTTAATATTCATAAATTGAATTGGGATAATGATGCGCTGGCATTTGCAGGGATTAACGCAGGCAAATTACCCGAACTGGTTTCCGTATTTAATTCTGCAGGTAAACTCAGAAAAGAATACCAGAAATCTCTTGGCCTATCTGCCGACACAAAAATAATGGTAGGTTCAAGCGATGGCTGTATGGCTGCATTAGGCGCAGGAGTATGGAGTGGTGGAAAAGCAACGATTACTATTGAAGATAGCGGTGCCATGCGTGTAGTTGGCAAAAAAGTTCTTGAAGATAAAAAGTGCCGTTTCTTTAATTATGTTCTTACTGAAGACTATTATGTATCAGGCGGACCAACCAACAACGGAAGTGTAATCTTTGAATGGTTTGCAAAACAATTTGGTGATTTTAAACTTGCATACGATATAGAAAATTGTATGGAGGAGCTGATCAATGATGCATCAAAAGTTTCACCGGGATCTGACGGTTTACTTTTTTTACCGTATTTGCTGGGAGAAAGAGCCCCGATCTGGAATGCAAATGCAAGAGGCGTTTATTTTGGATTGAACATTAATCATGAACAAAAACATTTTGTCAGGGCAACCATAGAAGGAATTTTATATGAAATGTACAGTATCGGAAAAACACTGGAAGAACATCGCAGCATAAAAAGCTTGTCTGTCAACGGAAGTTTCGCCACCATTCCGTTTTGCTCTCAATTGATCGCAGATATTTTTAATAAGCCTGTTACTGTTGTAAAAAATCTGAACAGCATCGGCTTGGGTTCCTTTTTAATCAGTGCCACCGATATGGGCATCTATAAAAACCTTGATGAAGCTGCCAGGAGTGTAGAACCGGAAAATACATTTACACCCAATAAACAGCATCATGCAGTCTATAAAAAGTATGCAGCCATATTTGAAAAATTAAGCACCAAACTATATGATGAATTTGAATTGATATCAAACCTTCAGTAATAAATAAATTTCTATTAAAATAAAACACACAAGTATGAATAAAAAAATCCTGCAAACACTATTCTTGTTTTTATCATTGCTATCCGTAAGGGCACAACATGTCACATTAACAAGCGACCAGATCAAAGCATTGACCCCGGACTGGACGGGAGAACGTTTTACAGACGGCAGACCAAAAGTTTCAGAAAAATTATTAGAAAGACTTAAAGCAGTAAGATTAGAAGAAGCCTGGGGTGTCTTGCGTAACAAAGGTTTTCATAATCAATTTGAAGGAGACTGGATGGTAGAACATCCGGACGAAGTGATGACCGGAAGAGTTGTAACGGCACAATACCTTCCGTTAAGGCCCGATGTAGATAAGGTCATAAAAGAAAAAGGAAAATCAGAAGGCCGGATCGGCGCAACCAACTCCTGGCCTATTGATGTATTAAAGAATGGTGATGTGTACGTAGCGGACAGCTATGGAAAAATAGTGGATGGTACACTGATCGGTGATAATCTTGGAAATTCTATTTATACAAAATCACAGCGGGGAGTAATTTTTTATGGCTCTGTCAGAGATATTGAAGGCCTGGATGAGATCAAGGGGTTTAATGCCTGGATAAAAGGATATGATCCTTCTTATATCCAGCAGATGATGCTGGGCGGAATTAATGTACCCATTCGAATAGGCAGGGCAACAGTATTACCCGGTGATGCTGTACTGGCAAAAAAAGGCGGCGTAGTTTTTATTCCTGCATACTTGCTCGATACAGTTGTACTGAATGCAGAATTCATTGCATTGAGAGATGCTTTTGGTCACCAGCGTTTACGTGAACAAAAATATACCCCCGGACAGATAGATACCCAGTGGACAGAAGAGATCAAAAAAGATTTTCTGAAATGGCTGGATGATAATCCAGGTAAACTTCCCATGACAAGGCAGGAGCTGGATAAATTCATGAGAGAAAGAAACTGGTAAAATAAAAAATGAAAAATTTCAAAAAGCAAATCACAAATTTATTTACACAAAAAAATATACAACTATGACACCATCACAGAAATATTTAAAAAAACTTGGTCTGAAAGACCAGGATAATACTGAGGTAAAAGATTCAGATAATGCCGGCGATCAGGAAAACAGCCGTCGCTCATTTTTTAAAAAATCTGCCATGGGTGGAATTGCATTAGGCGGTGCATTCATGTTTTCTCCTATTGAAGATTTAGTTGCACAAAGCACTCAAAAAGTTAGTCGCTATGGCGCACCTTCTGATTTGAAAATAACAGATATGCGATACTGCCTCACAGCCGTGATGGGTGGTACTGCCATTATTCGTATTGATACCAACCAGGGCATATATGGATTGGGAGAAGTAAGAGATGGTGCTGATGTACGATATGCTTTGATGCTGAAAAGCCGTTTGCTTGGAAAGAATCCATGCAATGTTGAACAACTGTTTAAGACTATAAAGCAATTTGGTGGCCAGGCAAGACAAGCCGGTGGCGTATGTGCAGTAGAAATGGCGCTTTGGGATATTTGTGGTAAAGCTTATAATGTTCCCTGCTGGCAATTATTGGGAGGCAGGTATCGTGACAGCATTAGAATTTATGCTGATACACCGGAAGCATCATCTCCTGAAGAACAAAAAAGATTGATCAAGTATCGCATGGAAGAACAGGGTTATACCTGGTTAAAGATGGATGTATCCATTGCAAAATTAAAAGGCATACCAGATACCATGGTTAATAATAAGTTCTGGGAGAATGCACAAGGTAACCTGGCGCAATGGGGTGACCAAAGTAATCCGATGTCATATGGTAATACATTGCATCCATTTACACAAATACAGATTACCGATAAAGGATTAGAGATATTACAGAAACTGGTAGAGAATGTACGGGGAATGGTAGGTTACGAAGTTCCCCTTTCCACAGATCACTATGGTCATTTTGATTATAACAATGGTATTCGTTTGGGAAGAGCTCTTGAAAAATACCGGCTTGCCTGGTTAGAAGATATTGTCTCCTGGGAATATACTGATCAATACAAAAAAATGTCAGATGCTTTGGAAACACCCGTGTTAACCGGCGAAGATATTTACCTACTTAAAAATTTTAAACCACTATTAGATGCCCGTGCAGTAGATATAGTTCATCCTGACCTGGCTTCTTCCGGCGGTCTATTAGAAACAAAAAGAATTGGCGACTATGCAGAAGAATGTGGTATCGCAATGGCAATGCACCAGGCCGGTACACCGGTTTCCTTTATGGCAAACGTACATTGTGCGGCGGCTACACAAAACTTTTTATCACTGGAACATCATTCAGTAGATCTTCCCTGGTGGGATAACCTGGTAAAAACAACTGACGGAAGAAAATTAATTACAAAGGGTTTTGCAAATCTTCCATTGACTGCACCGGGGCTGGGAATAGAATTGAATGAAGAAGTTTTGAAACAACATCTTCATGCTTCAGACAAGAGTTATTTTGAACCCACCACACAGTGGAATGAAAAACGTTCACATGACAGAATTTTCAGTTAATAAAAAAACAGGAAGATCAGTAATTGGTCATCCGGACTTATTGTAATTTTTAATCAAGTTAAAATCAAATAAAAACATGTTTCCAAAGAATCGTTCTTCATTGTTTTACAGCTTTGCATTCGTAAGCATACTGGTCTCTTTATTTTTTTGGTTAACAGGAAAAAACAGTTTGTCCGGCTGGCCACTGGCTTTATTTTTTGTGTGTCTTGCCATTGCATTCAGGGGAAATAAATTGCTGCAGGGGCTTTCATTTACTGTCATCATTTTTGCAGCTGTATCGCTGGCTTTATTTTATCCGCAATATTTTTTACAATGGGGTGGTTATAAATTAAGCGGGTTGATAACGCCTTTGATCCAGCTGATCATGTTTGGCATGGGTACCTCCATGAGTATAAAAGATTTTGCAGGAGTAGTGAAAACACCCAAAGGTGTATTCATAGGAATTATCAGCCAGTTCACCATAATGCCCATATTGGGATTTACATTGGCTACAGTTTCAAATTTCCCTCCGGAAATAGCAGCAGGAATCGTGTTGATCGGATGTTCACCAAGTGGCCTTGCTTCAAACGTCATGTCTTACCTGGCAAAAGCAAACCTGGCTTTATCTATAACAATAACAGCAATCACAACATTGCTGGCCCCTTTTGTTACCCCGGTACTAATGAAATTTCTGGCCGGAGCATTTATTGAAATTGATGTGCTGAAAATGATGTGGGATATTATTAAAATGGTGATCATACCCATTGGAGGCGGATTATTATTCAATAAATTGTTAAGTGGAAAATCAAAATGGCTGGATGATGCGATGCCGGTTGTTTCTATGTTTGGAATTGCATTGATCCTTACAATCATAACAGCAGCAGGCCGGGATAGTTTAATAAAAATAGGAGGGCTATTGATCTTGCTGGGAATAATACATAATACCAGTGGTTATTTTCTTGGATTCTGGTTTGCAAAACTTTTTAAAATGGAAGAAAGAGATTGCCGGACAATTGCACTTGAAGTAGGCATGCAAAATGCAGGACTTGCTTCAGGTATTGCAAAAGAGATGGGCAAGATTGCAACAATAGGATTAGCACCAGCCATCTTTGGACCGGTAATGAATATTACTGGATCAGCCCTGGCAAGCTGGTGGCACAATAAGCCTCCGAAGGAAAAAACAATAATTAACAATAAGGCTGATTAAGAAATTAATTAACGATTAAAAATTACGATCATGAAAAAGATAAAGTTTGTTTTTGCGGGAATGATTTTTTTATTCTGTTTCCTTCAGGCGAAAAGTCAGGGAGTACAGATTTCAAAAGACCAATTGATAGCGTTAACACCAGAATGGAAAGGTGAAAGATTTGCTGATGGAAGACCAAAAGTGTCTGATAATATTTTGAAGCGAATGAAATCTGTAAGTGTGGAAGAAGCATGGGCTGTTATGAAAAATGCTGGTTATGGTTACCAGGTTGCAGAAAACTGGCAGGTAATAAATCCTGATAGTGTGCTGGTAGGAAGAGCAGTCACTGCTACATTTATGCCGGCAAGACCTGATGTATGGGGTGCTATCGATTCTTTTGGAAAAAAAGCCGGAAAGAGAGGACAAAATACCTGGGCTGTAGATCTGTTGATAAAAGGTGATGTATATGTTGCTGATCAGTTTGGTGCTCACAAAAACGGTCCGACCATCGGCGACAATGTTGGAAATGCTATTTATGCTAAAACAGGAAATGGTATTGTATATGACGGAGCATTAAGAGATGTAGAGGGATTAAAGGAGATTGGTGGCTTTACTTCTTTTTATACCAGTTATGATCCATCCTATCACAATCCACCGGGAGATTTGAATACGATGATCGTTGGCATTAATCAACCAACCCGTATCCGTAAAGTAACTGTCATGCCGGGAGATATAGTGTTAGGTAAGTTGGGAGTTGTAGTTTTTATACCTCCGCACCTGGCAGAAAAAGTTGTAACTACTTCAGAGATTGTCAGCCTTAGAGATATGTTTGGGCATCAGCGGCTGAAGGAAGGCAAGTATACTGCCGGCCAGATTGATACCCGCTGGACAGAGGAAATTGAAAAAGATTTTTCGAAATGGCTCAACGATCATATTGATAAACTTCCGGTTCCGAAAGAACAGATCCAGGAGTTTTTGAAAGGACGTACCTGGTAAGAAAAGTAAAAATTTAAAACTCAAAAGATAAAACTAATAATATGTCAAATACATCAAGAAGATCTTTTATCAATAAAGCAGCCATTGCTGCTGCTATTGCTGCTGCTATCACACCTTTTGCATCTTTATCAGGTTTCGGACAGGGATATGAAAAAGCAATTGAAAAAAATCCAAGGCTCTCGGCACCATCCGATCTGAAAATTACAGATGTAAAATGTGGTTATATAAGAGGAAGTTTATTTGTAAAAATATTTACCAACCAGGATATCTGGGGATGTGGTGAAGGGGTTGATGCTGTACCCGGAACTTATCATTTAGTAAAGAATTTTGGAAACAGGATCAAAGGAAAAAATCCATTGAATGTGCATCGCCTTTTTGAAGACATTCGCCGCTCAGGATTTTTCCAGGGCGCACAATCAGGAATGTACATTGCTGTTTTATCAGCAATTGAAACTGCATTATGGGATATAGCAGGTAAGGCTTTGAATTTACCCGTGTATCAATTACTCGGCGGAAAGTTCAGGGATAAAATAAGAGTGTATTGTGATACGGCTTTGTACCAAAGAAATTTACCAACACCAAAAGATTTTGCTGATGCTGCATTGAAATCAAAAAGCATGGGTTTTAATGCAGTGAAATTTGATTTGGATCAGGCAAATGATCCGAATAAATATGATGTCTATAACTGGACTGCCAGTCCAATGGAATTGCAACGCATGTACGACCAGATAGCTGCTGCCCGTGCAGCAGTGGGTCCAAACATCGATATATGTGTGGATATGCACGGAAGGTATGATGCTGTAACGGCTCAGGCTGTTGCAAAATTGATGGAACCGCTGAAACTTATGTGGCTGGAAGAACCCATTCCTGCAGAAAATGTAGAAGCGTATAAACTTATTACCGAATCTACCACCACACCGATTTGTGCCGGAGAGAATCATTACCTGGCTCATGGCTTCAGAAGAATGCTGGAGATAGGTGCAGTAGATATTGTAATGCCTGATTTGCAAAAAGCAGGTGGCCTAGGTGAAGGACAGCGTATTGCCAATCTTGCCAATTTATATTATACACCGTTTGCCCCGCATATGGTTGCATCATTCCTTGGCGCCATGGCAGCAGCACATGTATGTGCTTCGGTTCCTAATTTTTTAATTTTGGAATGGCAATCCTATTTTCATACTGATCCCATGTACAAAGAAATAGTAAAGTATGATGGTGAATGGGTAAAAGATAGTTTTATCACACTTTCTGAAAAACCGGGAATCGGAGTAGAGATTAATGAAGAAGGGATGAAGAAATATGCTATACCGGGTGTTCCGTTCTTTGAATAATTTTTTCAACAATTAAAAATATTTTATGATGAATTCACGCCGTAATTTTTTACAAAAACTCACAGGTTCATTAATTGCTTTACCCCTGATATCAAAACAGGAATATCTGGATAGTTTTGAAAACTTAAACAAATCAACTTATCAGGGACCCGTATTGCGGGTTGCTATCATGGGACTTGGTAGTTACGGAACCCGGGTGGCTGATGCAATGAAGGATTCTGTAAAAGCAAAATTGGTGGGTGTGATAAGCGGCACGCCATCAAAAATTCCTGTATGGCAAGCCAAGTATAATATTCCGGAGAAGAACTGCTACAATTATGAAAACTTCGATCAGATGAAAGACAACCCTGATATTGATGCTGTCTATATCATTACTCCAAATTCTTTACACAAGGATCAGTCAATAAGAGCAGCTAAAGCAGGCAAACATGTGATATGTGAGAAGCCGATGGCACTTAATGCAAAAGAGGGTGAAGAAATGATTGCTGCCTGTAAAAAAGCAAACGTGAAATTGCTGGTAGGATACCGCATGCATTTTGAACCAAAGACTTTAGAAATTATCCGCATGAGAAAAGACGGAGAATTGGGCAAGATCATGTTCTTCCAGGGATTATCAGGTTTCCGTATTGGTGATCCCACACAATGGCGATTAAATAAAACACTTTCAGGCGGAGGTGCTATGATGGACATAGGGATCTATTCTGTAAATGGTGCCAGGTATATGGTGGGAGAAGAACCCGTTTGGGTAAAAGCCCAGGAAACTAAAACAGATAAAATAAAATTTAAAGAAGGGGTAGATGAAACAATACAATTCCAATTAGGCTTTCCCAGTGGTGCAATTGCAAGTTGCTTGTCTACTTATGCAATGAATGGTTTAGATAAGTTTTACCTGAATGCTGAAAAAGGTTTTGCAGAAATGCAACCTTCAACCGGATATGGCCCGATCAAAGCAAGAACAAATAAAGGTGAACTGACACATGAACACAAAACTCATCAAACTGTGCAGATGGATGAAATGGCTGCCATAATACTCGAAGGCAAACAACCTATAGTGCCTGTTGATGGTGAAGAAGGATTGAAGGATATGAAAATTATAGATGCTATTTATGCTGCGGTAAAATCCGGTAAAAAAATAAATTTGAATTTATAGAGGAGAAAAATGTTTATATAAAAAAATTATGGCAACAGTAAAAAAAATACTCATCATCACGGGAGATGCAGGTGAAAGTTTTGAAGTTCTGTATGCATCACATCGCTTAAGAGAAGCGGGTTATATTCCTGTGATAGCTGCACCAGCAGTTAAAAGAATGAACCTGGTGATGCATGATTTTGAACCGGGATGGGACACTTATGTAGAAAGAAAGGGATATCTGGTTGAATCAGATATTTCATTTGATGATGTGCATGCGGCAGATTACACAGCCGTATTGATACCCGGTGGCCGTGCGCCGGAATATTTACGCAATGATGAAAGAGTAATTAAAATTGTGCAGGAGTTTTCAGGTAGCGGTAAATATATTTTTGCTATATGCCATGGTTCACAGATTTTGGTGACTGCAGGATTGGTGAAAAACAAAAAAATTGCCTGTTACGAGCATGTAAAATCAGAGGTAGAAGCTTGCGGTGGTATATATATTACTCCTGACGAAGCAGTTCAGGATGGAAAAATTGTTACAGGAAAAACCTGGCAATCACACCCGGAATTTTACAAATTAGTTTTTAGCTGCCTGGAGGCTTAAATGATTGTTTATAAAAAATATGATCAGCAGCAATTAGATTTGCAGTACAACAATCGTTTTCATGTTCCGGATTTTGAAAAATATATTAAAGGTTGGGAGGAACTGAGCAGGCAAACTGAAAAAAAGCTTAAACTTATTAAAGACATTTCATATGGCGATGCTTCCCGGGAATGTCTTGATATTTTTCCTTCGCCTGCACCCGGATCAAAAACATTGATTTTTATACATGGTGGGTATTGGCAAAGATTTGATAAATCTGATTTTTATTTGGTAGCTGGTGCTTTTGCTGACTATGGAATTACAACCGTACTGATAAATTATCCTTTGGCGCCTGAAGTGACAATTGATCAGATAGTAAACTCCTCTAACAAAGCAATGAATTGGGTTTATAAAAATATCAACCGGTTCAATGGCGATCCGGAACAAATATATGTTGCAGGTCATAGCGCAGGAGGACATCTTGCTACCATGATAATGACTACTGATGAAATAGTAAACCCGAAAAAGTTTATCAAAGGAGTCTGTGTTTTCAGTGGAATTTTTAATTTAATTCCTATTCAACTTTCCAATATTAATGAAGGCTTGCAAATGGATAAGGAGATGGCAATCAGTAATAGTCCCTGCTTCAAAGACCCTCATCAATTTTGTCCTGTGATAATTGCAGTTGGAGCGGATGAAACAAATGAGTTTATTGAACAGAGCCGGGAATTGTATTTCAAATGGAAAGACAAAACAACCCCGGTTAAATTTTTAGAAATTCCGGGTCTGAATCATTTTTCGATTCTTGATTCATTTTGTAATGTAAATTCATTGTTACATCAGTCAATGTGCAGGCTGATGGGGATTTAATAAATAATCTCAGTTTTTCTTAATGAATTAAAACCCGTTTTCCAGTTTGCATAGATTCGTATATAGCCTGGATGATCTTTACATCTCTTTTGCCCATTTCACCCGGAACAGGAGTTGGTCTTTTATCTTTTATGGCCATTGCAAAATCATCCATCTGTTTTGCCTGCTGATTTACTCTTGGAAAATCCATGGCTCCGGCTGGTGTATTTCCCCGTTGACCGGAATAATTATAAGCTGATGTTAATTCAAAAATTCCTTTCTCCGCTTCTGCTTTGAGGAAATTCATACTGTCTCCATAACTTGATCTGCCCTCACAGATTATCCCATTCGGCATTTCCATTTGCCAGGTTAATGATTGTTCTACTTCTTTAAATTTTTCTTTATCCGTCTTCAGGCCTTCCTGTGCAGTGATGGCAACAGGATTCATACCGGTAGTATAACAAATACCCTGCACACAATAAATACCCAGGTCCTGAAGCGGGCCTCCGCCAGAGAGAGTTTTCTTTAAACGCCATTGTGTGGGGTCACCGATGGTGAAACCAAATCCTCCGCTTACCTTTTTTATTTTTCCATAAATTTCTTTTTGACCCAACCTGGCCATTTCCAAATTATAAGGCTCAAAATGTAAACGATAACCAATCGATAGCATTTTACCTGCAGCATTACAAGCTTTGATCATTTTATCACAATCTTCAGCCGTAAGTGCCATGGGCTTTTCGCAGATCACATGTTTGCCGGCTTTGGCTGCACGGATAGTATATTCAGCATGCATGGAATTGGGGAGCACTATATATATTATATCAATATCGGGGTTGTCAATTATTTTATCATAGGTTTCATAGTTGTATACATTCTTATCGGGAATATTATATTTTTCTTTCCAGCCAGGAATTTTGGACGGAGTGCCGGTAACAATACCAGCTAAATAACAATGTTCGGTTTGCTGTAATGCAGGTGCCAGCTGTCCACCCGAATAATTACCCAATCCTACCAATGCAATTCCCAATTTTCCTGCAGTTTTATTTTTGTTTGTCATGGTTTCCGGGTTTGATTTTTTATCATCGCTGCATTTACTGGTTGCTGAAATAATGGGAATGCTTAAACCGGCAAGTCCAAGGTTGTATAAAAAATTTCTCCTGGATTGATAATTTTTCTTTTCCATGGTAAATATTTTTTTGAATGAAATATAAGTGGACGTCTACAAACAATTAAATTATATCATTTTTTGTTATGCTGCCGGATATATTCAGCTACCTCCAGCATCGGCGCTATCCAGATTTCTTTTTCATTTTGTTTTAAATATTTCAGAAAATTTCTGTGCTCAGACAATTCTACATTCAATGCATTGCCTCCGCCTACACCATGAAATAAAATAACCAGTAATGAATTTGATTCCACCGCTTTTTTTACCCATTCAATCATTTGACCTGCTGTTTCACCATTTACCATATAACAATCCACATTGTACAGATCAATTTCATTTATTTTATGCATCTGGTTTCTTACCGCTCTTGCCGCTACAAAATCATTTTTCATGGCATGGATAAAAGATGAATCACCAATCTTCATATCACCGCATGTAAAAGCAAATGTCCTTTTTGTTTTGCCATCTAATGACCGTAAAAACAAATTGGTCATTCTGGTTTCATCCACCATTCTTTGCACGGTATATTTTGTCAGGTCATATTCAGGCTTTACCCATCCTCTTCCGGGGCCGCCATTACAGGGATGATATAAAGTATGATTACCCAACTCATGACCGGTCACTGCCAGTTTTTTCCAGTCATTCAGCCGGGTTTGCATTGAAGTAGAGAAACCTGTAAGATAAAATGTGGCTTTCAACCCTAATGAATCCAAAACAGGAATCGCATTATCCAGGTGCTGGTTAATAGCATCGTCATAAGTAATCACCACAGCCGATTTTTTCCCATTCCAGGGTTGGGTTGATTGAGAATATCCCCAAACCGAAATAAAAATTGTAAAAAGCAATATTATTTTTTTCATATCCATTAATTTTTTATTCTGAACCAATCAAAATCTGCAAAGCCTCCGGCTTCTTTTGTGGCGTAATTAAACAAACCAAAACGATAACCCATAAAATGAGGTAGCGTATAGGTCATGTTCAGGGTTGTACCAATGGGTAACCACGAATTGCCATCCAGGCTGTAAAAGAAATTAGCCTCGTCTTTTTTATCAGTAAAATTACATTCAGCTTTCAGGAATATATTATTCTGAGTCATCGGAACGGATTGAACAGTTTGTGGTTTTCCGGTTCCGGCATTGATCATGACAACAGCCTTGTTGTTGCCATTTATTTTTACCCCGACAATACCGTAATTTTTTTGCAAAAGACAAAGCCCGGCAAAATCCCCATCTTTCATATTGGCCATATCAATTGATGTACTGCCGCTGCAAACAGGACCAATGGTTCGTTGAGTCAATGTATTTCTTGCCAGTAAAAATGAAGTATCCACTCTTCCGGTTGTGAGACGAAGGAACCCTTTTCTTTTTGTAACTGACCATAAATTGTTATCGGGGTTATGATTCCATTGCCATTGCAAAGGCAAGGCAGCATCTTTTTTCTTTCGGGTAAATTCATCTGATTGTACAACACCCGGTATCAGACTTTTGTTTGCAGGGAGATTGAGTGTTGCAGAAATTTTTCCATTCTCTCCAAACACTGGCCAGCCATCTTCCCATTTTACCGGAACCAAATAGGGAATACGGCCTACAGAACCGAAATCACGGAAAAGATATGAATACCAGGTGCCGTCCGGTTGATCAATCAATCCTCCCTGTGCCACTCCAAGATCCTGTAATCCGATTCTCCCTTCATAAGGACCAGTGATTTTATCGGCCCGGTGAATGACAACAGTACGCATACCACCTGCCGGCCATGTAATATTGAAAAGATAATATTTACCATCTATTTTAAACAGTTGAGAACCTTCCCCCAGATTACTGTTAGCAATGCTTTCAGTTGGCTTTGTGGAATTTTCAACAACCACCTGGTTTATTCCGCCAGATTTGATGCCGGATAAATTTGCATTCAATTCCACCAGTGTAAGTTTTCTGTTTCCATAAAGCATATATACCTTTCCATCATCATCGAAAAAAAGAGAATGGTCGTGCAGGCTTGGCTGGAATGAACTTGCTTTCCATGGACCTTTCTCAATATCTTTTGTAGTATAGATATGAGTTCTGCCAGTGGTTTGTGCAAACGTAGTTACATAAAATGTTCCTTTGTGAAAGCGAATGGAGCTTGCCCAAGATCCTTTTCCGTAGGTGCTTTTTCCATTGGTAAGATTTAACTCATACATATCAGCGAGAGTATCATAACAATAACTTACCAGTTGCCAGTTCACCAGATCTTTTGATTTCATGATTGGTAGGCCGGGGCTCATGTGCATGGTAGTGCTGCTCATGTAATACGTGTTGCCAACACGGATCATGGACATATCCGGAACATCAGCAAAAATGATGGGGTTATTTGCCTGGGCAAATATTTTATTATATATAACCAGGCTTGCTATTATGCAAAGTTTCAGAAACAATCTATTTATTACAGGAATCAGCATCAATAGTTCGATATTTTTTTTAATAAATTATAAAGCGGTTAAAACATAATTTTTTCCTGCCTCTGTTTGCAGATCATACAAATACGTTTCTTTTAAAATCGGTTTTGGCAATATCGCTTTTGCAGATATTACCGGTGGCAGAATATCCTCTACCCAATAAAACGGATTTGGATTTTGCCCTGCGGCTTTTTTCATCAAACCAGAATTTGTTTTCAGCTGATTGGGCAACCGAAGCCGGAGATTTCCTCCCAACGCTGACTTAATAACAAGTTTTATCAATTGGTTATTCTTCCATTCCATTTCCACAATTTCAAAACCACCTCTTGCTCTTAATCCGGTGATTTTGCCTGTTTGCCAGGCATCAGGTAATGCCGGCAACAAATCAATGGAACCATCACTGCATTGCATCAGCATTTCTGTAATGCCGGAGGTGCAACCAAAGTTGCCATCAATCTGAAATGGCGGATGTGCATCAAAAAGATTGTTATATGTACCACCACCACCTTCAATGGTTCCTGCAGGTGTCAATTGATTTTGAATTAATTTATAAGCATGATTACCGTCAAGTATTCTTGCCCACCAATTTACTTTCCATCCCATGCTCCACCCGGTGGAAATATCTCCCCGGTGAACCAAAGTTGTTTTTGCTGCATTAAACAGTTCCGGGGTTCTGTACAGTGAAATTTGATTGGAAGGAAATAATCCATAGAGATGAGAGATATGCCGGTGATGATCGTTTGGATCATCCACATCATCCAACCATTCTTGCAACTGTCCATATTGCCCGATATGCATGGGCGGAAGTTTCTTGCGCATTTGTTTCAATGTATCTGCAAAAGCCCGGTCTTTTTTTAATATCTCTGCTGCACGGATTACAGAACTGAACAGATCAAATACTATTTGATTGGTCATGGTGGTTCCTGCATCCAGCGAAGAACCCTGGTGTGCTTTGGGTGCATTTTCCGGCGACATATCCGGATTGACAACCAGCCATGGAAACCGGGGATGTTCAATAAGAAAATCAACAAAGAACATAGCAGCTTCTTTTAAAGCTGGATATGCTTTGGATAAAAAATTTTTGTCACCATTGTATAAATAATGTTCCCAAAGATGCTGGCTCAGCCAGGCGCCGCCGGCATTCCATGCACCCCAAAATGCTCCGTCTACTGCGCCGGTTACTCTCCAGATATCTGTATTGTGATGAGCCATCCATCCCCTGGCGCCATACATTAGTTTTGCTGTTTGCTTACCGGTAATGGATAAATCATTGACCATTTGTAAAAGAGGTTCATGCAGTTCGGCAAGATTAGTTTTTTCGGCAGGCCAGTAATTCATTTCTGTATTAATGTTGATGGTGTATTTACTGTCCCAGGGTGGCTTCATTTTATTATTCCAGATTCCCTGTAAATTGGCGGGTTGTCCGCCTGGCTGTGAAGAGGAAATCAATAAATATCTTCCATATTGAAAATACAATGCGACAAATTGCGGGTCATTTGCTGAATTGAATTTTTTCAGTCTTTCATCTGTGGGAAGATTTACTGCATCAGTTACGCCAAGATCCAGCTGCACCCGGTCAAAATATTTTTTATATGATGCAACATGTGATTTTTCGATGGTTGAAAAGGATTTTACTGAGGCTTTGATGAGATAAGCAACTGTTCTATCATTTTCATTTCCGCTCAGGTCATGATAATTAGTAAAGTTGGTGGCAATGGAAATATAAATAGTAACAGCATCAGCATTCTTTACTATTACAGATGTATCTGTATTAGTCATGCTGCCGGCCTGAAGCCTGAATTTTGCAATGCCTTTAAATCTGATTTTTCCAGGCACAGTTTCATGATCAATAGTGGTTCCTGAAACAGTCAGTTGTTTATCTGGTGAAACACCGATCGCCGATCTTGGTTGCGGGGTAGTGAAATAGGCATTAAAATTAACAGATGCTTTTTTATTTGCTGTTAAATGAATAACGATTACCCGATCAGGGAATGAAGCCAGTACCTGCCGGGTATAAGAAACGCCGTCCACTTCATAAGTAGTTTTTGTAATGGCTTTTTCAATATCCAGTTCTCTGTAATAATTTAAATAATTATGATGGCCATTGAATTCGATATTTAAATCGCCAACGGGCAGAAACATCTGCCCATGCGATGTCTTACTCAGTATAATCCTGTTGGCCAGTTGCTCAGCCTGTTTCTGTTTTCCTTCAAAGATGAGTTTACGGATTTCAACCAGCGAGTCCAAAGCCAGCGGATTGTCATTCCGGTTCGGACTTCCGCTCCATACAGTATGTTCGTTCAGCTGAATGATCTCTTTTTCCGGATTTCCATAAACCATGGCGCCTAATCTTCCGTTACCTATGGGTAAAGCATTTTCCCATACCTGACCCGATGGCTGATTATACCAAAGCTTAAGGGCTTGTTTGTTTTGTGACAAACCTGCGTCCGATAAAAACAACAACAAAATCAAAACAGGAAACTGTTTCATTCAATTTATTTATTCATTAATCAGACACACCTATATTTAGTATCGTCCTAATTTTTTAAGGATGACATATCCACCGGCTTAAACAAAAGCTGAGACATCATGTATAATCCATTCTTCCAGACTTTAAAATCATGATTTCCCGGTTCGATAAAATATATATGCGGTATTTTTTTTTCCAACAGATAATCATGAGTCCTTTGACTGATTGACAGTAGCCGGTCCTTATCGCCACAGGAAATCCAGAGTAATTTGAGTTTACTTTTTACTGCTTCCGGATCTGGAATCAGTTCCTCAGGAACTTTTGTATTCGGGGCAGAAGAAAATCCTCCCACCCAGGCAAATTTGCTAAGATTGCCCAGACCAAAATTTAATGACTGACCTCCACCCATGGAAAGGCCGGCAATTGCCCGGTGCTCTCTGTCAGTTAAAACCGGAAAGTTTTTTTCTATAAATGGGATAAGGTCGTTGAGCAGATCTTTTTCAAATATTGCGAATGCCTGCACTTTTATACTGTCAAAAATATTTCCTATGGCACGGTCATCTTTCATAGCTCTGCCGTTGGGCATTACAACGATCATCGGTTCAATCATTTTTTCGGCATATAGATTATCCAGAATAATCTGAGGCTTGCCGCCATTCAACCATTCTTTTTCATCGCCACCAATTCCATGCAGCAGGTACAGTACGGGATATTTTTCTTTTTTTGAAAACCCGGGGGGTGTATAAACCAACGCTTTTCTGTCTGTACCAACGGTCTTTGAAGAATAAACTATAGTATCGATTTTTCCATGAGTAATATTGGAACGTAATGAATCAAAGCCAGGTGCTGACTGTTTTGGAAAATTATTTTGTGCATCGGTTAAATAACAAAACAAAATAGCAATTACGATGAAAAAAATAATCCTATTCATTTTTAAATAATTATCAGTTTGATTTTCTTTCATACATCAAAAACTTACTGGCCCAGGGAATAAAAAATTTAAAATTGGGAGCATCGGTATGTCCTCCATCATGCTGCCGCCAGGCTAAATTGCCATCCAGCATATCTGTAAGCATCGGTGGCATTTTTTCTTTCATATAATCATTGCTTATACCGAGATCTTTTGCGCTCAATAATTTATATACAGATCCGGCTGCAACAGTAGCCATCCAGCTTCCCTGCTGATCCAACCACCTGGCATCACCTTTTTCAGGAACACCATAACTGATAAATGCTAAACGTGGTGCACACAAAGCAATCAAATCATGCGAATCAACAGGCAGATCACAACCGGTTTTTTTACCAAAGGAAGATTCTTCGGTTCCATATTTTAAATAATTTCCCGCCATCCAATGATATTCGCCAGAGCCGGTAAGACTCTCTACTGCTTCACCAAACACACGCCGATGTAATGAAGCGCCGCCTTTGCCAGAAGAACCTATCAGTCCAACAGCAAAACGTGGTTCAAATGCCAGTGTTACCAAGGCAGCTTTTCCATAACGGGATACTCCTTCGATGCCCACTTTTTTTGCATCTACCAGCGTATCTGTTTCTAAATAATCCAAACCACGGGCTGCACCCCATGCCCATGCCCTTAAACTTCCCCAATCATCCGGCTTGCGGGGCTGACCTTTATTCACCAAACCAATAATTCCTCTTGTCAATCCTGCACCATTATCCGCTTGTATGCTGCTTGTTTCAATTTGTACATAACCCCAACCCGCTGCCAATAACCTTTCCTGAGGTGTCAATTCTTCTTCAGGTTTTGGCGGAGCAAAAAAACTGGTCGCCGGTAGTCTTGTGATTGGTTGATAGGCAGGGTATTTATCAAAAATTATTTTTAATGACGGATCATTTTTTATCATGAGTTCTTTAAATGACGCATTCAGTTTATCCATTTCATCCGGCGCCGGTTGTGCCGGTGCCGGAAAAGAAGGACGACCGCTGAACATCATTAATACCGGTACGGCGCCTTTCACATTCGTAGGCACTACCAGCATCATATTGATATTAACATTGATCAGTGGGTAATCACTGTTATCAACTTGCCCGGTTATCATTTTAACAACTACCGGAATACGGTTTACAAATTCCCTGTCTGTAACCTTTACTGTCCAGGTTACTTTAGGAATTGATTTTGGTAAACGACCATACACTTCTCTTTCAAATTCCTCAACCAGTTCAGGACGGCGTTGTTTCCACCAACTATCAGCATCCGTTACTTTTTTATTATTCTTTGTGATAAGCAGATCGGGTAATTGAGGGCAGGGATTCGCCAATGATTCATCATAATTAGCATGATTAGGTGCTGACTCATTGCCGCTTGGGCCTGGCCTTAATTTTATTATACCCAAATGCTGTTTCATATTATCATGATCCTGTTGGTTGGTGAAAGTAACCGGCTTCTGATACTTGCTGCTGTCAATTGTTGTTTGTGCAATTGTATGCATACTAAATACTATAGATACTATCAGGAAATATTTCAAATACATAAATTGACTTTAATTTTTTAATCTCACAGATTGCACCGATTTACACAGAATCCTTGTTTAAAATTGTAATATCTGTAAGTGTATATTTTTAATTATCTGTTCTGAATGGCGATGCTGGCAATCCTTCTTTATTATATAAATTGGGGTTGACAGGATTATCGGCCCAGGCATATCTTACATACTTTGGATTGGAAACATCATCATTGCAGACAACAATCTTGTCTCCGGCAATTTTTGCTTTGGCCCATACAAATTTTTTATCATCACCTGCAATGGCAAATTCACTGAGTTCTTCTCCGTCATTTGTTATTAAACCGGTACCGGTATGATTGAATGAGATGGTTATTTTATTTCCATCAATGGTTGCAGATTGATAAAGAGGTCCCGAATGAACTATATTTTCCCCATAAGCTATTTTCAAAGCGGCGATTGCCATTCTTTCTCCCACATCTTTTTTATTATCCGGATGTATATCGTTCCATTCGCCGAGATCTATATTAACCGTCATAGCTGTGTTAGGAACAGATAAAGCTTTCATCTGAGACTCTCTTAATTGTGCCCACTGGCTTTCCGAAGGGAGATAATTATAATCCATAAACCCGGGGAGCTGTGTATAGATAAAAGGAAGATCTCCCTGCTTCCATTTATTTCGCCAATCAATAATTTGTGCGGGTTGCAGCTTTGCATATTCTTCAGGCCTTCCTGCATTACTTTCTCCCTGGTACCAGAGGATTCCTTTAATAGAATAATTAATTATTGGAGCAACCATTGCATTGTATAATGCTGAAGGTTGGTTTTGTGCAGATATTCCACCGCCACCAAAACCAGCACTACGCGGAATAAATACTTCACCCACTTTATATTGCCAGGTTCCTTTCAGATCAATGGTATCCTTGCCTGCAAAAATGCAATAAGGTTTATCGGGAACAAATCCTCCTTTGCCGGCATTATTGCTAACTTTTATTACAAAAATATTTTTACCATCTTTCAGCAAATCAGCAGGTACATTATATCTTCTTTGGGGATACTGGTAAGTAGTGATGCCCACTTGTTTTCCATTTATATATAATACATCGGCATCAACAATTCTTCCTAAAAAAACTTTTGCAGGTTTACCTGTCATGGAAGCAGGGATATCAATTTCTTTTCTGTACCACACTACACCGTTCAGGTCTTTAATACCCTGGTCTTCCCAATAGCCGGGAATATTTATAGGACGCCATCCGCCAGCTGGCGGAGAATAATTTGTTTCAAACCATTTCGGAGATTCGGTCAATCCCTTATCCAGCACTTGCGGAGCCCTGTTTACATTTCCCGAAAATGCTCTCCTGTTTAATCCATTGATATAGGCCGTGTCTTTATTTTTTAGAATGGTAGCCTGCAGGGCAGGAAATTCATTCAATCCTTCTTCGCTGGTCCAGGCTTCAATGGGAGTGCCACCCACACTGGCATTGATCAAACCGATGGGCACATGATATTTTTCATAAATTTTTTTTGCAAAAAAATAAGCCACAGCAGAAAACGACCTGATGTCCTCGCCGACTGCGGATTTCCAAAAACCTGAAGGCAGATCTTCTTTCGGTCCTTCTAAATTTGTTAGTGTCGGAATCCAGAAATGCCTGATCTCAGGATTATTTGCATTGACAATTTCATCAGCATATGTTACATCATGAATATTCAGCTGGTGCACCATGTTGGATTGCCCGGAACAAAACCATACATCACCAATCAATATTTCTTTCAAATTGATCTTGTTTTTCCCGGCAATTTCCATCGTATATGGACCGCCTGCTTTCATGGGAGCAAGCTGGATTTTCCATTTTCCATTTGCATCTGTTGTTGCAGCATATTTTTTGTTTTGAAAACTGATTTTTATTTTTTCTTTGGGAGAAGCCCATCCCCAGATATTTAGATTTGCATCACGCTGTAAAACCATACTATCTCTTACCAGTTGAGGAAGTTTTACTTGCGAAAAAGAAAACTGATTTCCGATTAATAAAAAACCCAATGCAGCTATTAAATTTTTCATTACTTGTTTTTTAATGCTATTTCCAATGCTTTGGTAGTAGTATAATATTTAGTGATCATATTGGGAACTTCCCAGGAAGGCATATTGTCGTTATTAAAATATTCCAGAAATTTTTCCATCACCCTGCTAAAATGTGCTTCATGACCCTCTTTGTATTTTTCCGGAATGATCACTTTCCAGCCTTTGGCATTTTTCTTTAGTTCTACTCCGGGATATTTTGACTGAATGGAGATAAACTTGTTTTCAGTTTCTACATCATTTCCTTCAGCAACTCTTTCAATATATAGCGTGGGTTTATAATTTTCTTCTGCACCCTGCCTGATCACCAGGTTTGCTTTGGTGCCTTTCATAATTGAATAATGAGTATCACCTGTTCCTTCCGGTGCTTTGAAATTCCAGATCACGGAAGTTTTTGCATGTATCCCTTTGATGGTATAATTAATTTCTCCGTTACAATAAATATGGAGCAATGTGTCGTTTGAAATCTTGTCTTTGAAATAACCCGGAAACTCATTCAGTTTGGTGATTGCTTTAAACCCGGTCAGACCCAGATCGGTTGTCCAGCGTTTTGCAGAATTAAATTGGATATCCGTTGAATCAATGATTTGTTCCGGAAAACATTCCCATTGTACCAGGTCCACCAAATGCGTCATCAC
This sequence comes from uncultured Chitinophaga sp., assembly GCA_964581455.1. Classification (GTDB taxonomy): domain Bacteria; phylum Bacteroidota; class Bacteroidia; order Chitinophagales; family Chitinophagaceae; genus VBAS01. The sequence continues at coordinate 36,526 of CAZOOT010000002.1, forward strand.
ATCCACAATTCCTTCGCCTTGCTGGGAAACATCAAGAAACCAGGCCGGTCTTGTTAGTACAGAACCTGAAACATATTTATAAAAATGATGCACACTTTCCTTGGTGATGGATGGATTATCGGGACTGCCTTTTTCCAGTGTGCCGAAGATCCCGGGTATCAGGGATAATTCTCTTTGCAGCATGGTGGTGATCTCATAACGTTCCGTCATGATATCATACAGCAGCAATTTATTTTTCTCAGCAACTTCGAAAGCTTGTTTGAGTTGTTCAAAACCTTTGCCGTCAATGACCATGGGTTTATCCGCCAGTACATGTAGACCGTTTTGCAGGGATTGTAAAATGTATTCAGTTTTCTTTTGATTGTTTCCTGAAAGCACCACCGTGTTCCCCATTTTTTCAGCAATCATTTTCTCAAAAAAATCAGCACCGGTATAAACTTCTTCTTTCCAGTGTGTGGGATTCTCTGTTCGGGAATTATATCCATTAATTCTGTCAAGATGCATTTTCAGATCATTGCCTTCCGGTGCGTATACATTTACTACCGAATCCACATCAGCATACATTGTTTTTTGCACCAGTGCTGCATGAAAATGTCCGGGGTCAAGGGTGACAAGCCGGATTTTTTTATCGTTTGCCATTTGACTGGTATTGCATGACATTATAATTACTAAAAGCCCAAAGAGTGATGATCTGATTTTATTCATGGTTATTATTCAAATTGAAAAGCGAAATAAGTACTTGGTTTTGTTCCGGTATTTTTAATGGCATGGGATACATTGCTGCCCAAATAATAAAATCCACCAGGAATTGTGCTGACAATTTTATCGCCCAATTGCATTTCCGTTTCTCCTTCAATGATTAAAACAATTTCTTCCGCACGGTGTGTATGCGGCTCATGACTTTTTATTCCTTCTTTCAGGGTAGTGACATGCATTTCAAATCTTTTTTGCATGGCAGTTGGCTTGTTAAAAAAATCCCTTCTTCCTCCACCGATATTATTTGTGACAAATGGAATGGTTTCCCAGATGCTGACAAAAGAGCCTCCGTTCTTTTTGCCTCTTTCCAAATCCATGGGGGCTTTGCTGCGATACCTGAACCAGTAAAAACTGCATGGATTTTCACTGTTGATTAAAACTCTTTCTCCCGGCATTAAAACAGCCACACTACCGGGGGTAAGCATAAAACTTGAATCAGCGAATTTCAACTGAAGTGTGCCCGATTTAATAATTAATAAATGTTCCTGGTCAGCAGGAACAATTTGTTTAATTCCAAGTGAAGAGGGAGTCAGGTTGTTTGCTGTTATCTGCATCCATTCAAAATCATGCACCATCCCTTCCAGTATAATGGTAGATGAAATTCCGTGATTTTTGAATGATGCATTGTTCCAGTTGTAAGTGCCTGATAAAACAGAATCTGTCTGAGCAAGCACAAACAACGGTAACAAGTAGTAAAAAAGAAATACTGTTTTTTTTACCATCATCATTTATTTAAGCATGCACAGCATATTTAGAACGCTGTGGCCTGGTCAGCATTTTATTTGCTTCCGCATCATTCTTGAATTGTTCTTTTTTGGGATCCCAGTAAATTTTTCTTTTCAGTTTCATGGCAATGTGATGCAGCAGGCAGGCAGAACAGGCACGATGTGCTTCTTCTACCGGTGCAATGGTGGCTTTATTGTCACGAATCGCTTCCAGCCAGTTGCCATGATGATTGGCACTGACCGTAAAATGAAATTCATTTGGTCCGATAACTGAAGTAAGAATTTTCGGATCACTGGCATCTATCTTTTTTGCCTGTGTTGAACCTGCATTTCCATCAGAAGCGGTTACCTGGTAATCCCCTCTTGATACAAATAACCAACCTTCGGTTCCTTCAAACTTTATTCCGTTCGGGAATTCATTACTTACAATCATTTTTACACCATCAGCATATACGGCTTCAGTTTTAAAAATTCCATGCACATCCCACAGACCGCCGGTAGCAAATTCTACTTTATCACAACTGATCTCAACCGGACCGCTGCTTTCCATACCCATTCCCCAATGCGCAGAGTCAATATGATGAGCTCCCCATCCGGTGATCATGCCGGCGCCAAACTGCTCACAACGTAACCAGCCCGGACGATCATAACCACTTTGTGGGTGTACCCGGTCTACTGTGTAATAAACTTCAGGAGTAGATGCCAGCCACATATCGTAATTCAGGTTGGAAGGAACAGGCATTTCTGTTTTATTTCCTCCGGGAGGGTCACCCGGCAAACCAACATAAACTGTTTTTAACTTTCCGATACGTCCGTTGCGAACCAGTTCTGCACCATAGCGAAATTGTTCAGCAGAACGCTGCTGGCTACCGATCTGAAATTTAACGCCACTTTTTTGCACCACATCACTGATGATTCTTCCTTCCCCGATAGTGAGTGATGCCGGCTTTTGCATATAAATATGTTTTCCTGCCTTGGCTGCCACCACACCAATCATGGCATGTGTATGATCCGGTGTGCTGATCAATACCGCATCAATATCTTTATTATTAATGAGATCATGATAATCATGATACACTTTCACACCGTCAAATGGCTTACCATCTCTTTTTGTATAAAAGTCATTTACCAGTTTTTTTCCTTCCTCTGCACGTTTGGTATCAACATCACAAACAGCCATCACTTGTGCAAAATCATGCCGCCATACTCCGGGCAGATCATGGATACGTGAAATTCTTCCTGTACCAATGGCACCGATATTGATCCGGTTGCTCGGTGCATTTTTACCAAATACACTTGCGGGAACAATGGATGGAAGACCCAGTGCAATGGTAGTGCCCATGGCTGCCTTCACCGAATTAGCGAGAAAATCCCGTCGGTTGATTTGTTTTTGTTTTTTCATCTGCATTTAATTTTTATTGATGAATAATATGATTCCAACTTCAGGTTTTCATAAGATCGTCTGTTGCGTCGCTCCGAAGGAGCCCCTTCGGGGCACTCTTGTGCATTAGTATTTCTATTCAACCAGCCTCTCCCTCCGTCTCCCTCTCCAACAGGAGAGGGAGCGGTTCAATATATCTTTAATCAATATTTTAACTTCCACATCTGCTTCAACTTTCTAATCAACATTTGCCAACACATCTAATTTATTTGTCGAAAAAGTCAGGTTTGTGTTATTATTTTTTTTCACTGAGTGAAATAGACGTTGTTGTTGGTGCCGCATAATATTGCCAGGCACTTTCAGCTTTTGCTGCATCAAATTTTCCGTTGAACACAACCATCCTGTATTTTAAAACATAGGTCTTGCCGGGCTCTAACAACCAGTCTTTATCTTTTGTCGGAGCAAAATTTGCAAACATATCTCCCCGCTGATTTGTATTGAGCACCCAGATACGTAAAGGTTCCGGATGATTGTAATTACCGGGATAAGACAACATCGCCGCACCTCCATAATCATTACCCGGTAATGCTCCTTGTACAATGATCCATTTTGCCTTGCTGCCATCTGTATCTTTTCTTGTCTTGCCTTCTGATGTCAACACTTCACAATTTTCATTGTTCCAGAATTCTGTTGTGCGCCAGCTGAATCCTGCATAGCGGTATGCAAGAATTTTAAAAGGACTTTCTGTAGCACAGCTCATTTTGGAACTGATGTCTACAATATAATAATCACTTTTTTCTTCAGGTTTGTATACTCTTACTGTTTGCAGTTCATTCAGGGCTACTTTTTCTGAGCCGTCTTTATAGAATCTTACATGCTCGTGCAAGGCTTCGAATTCAGAAAATACAGGCCCGTTTGTAGATGAGATAAATTTTGAAAAACGAACGGTTCCTTTTTTTCCTGCAATGTTCCAGAAATCAACAGTGTCTTTTTCAAACAATACATGTGTCCACGGATTCCAGATACCATAATGATGATAATGATCAGGTGCCTGGATTCGGGTAAGCTCCTGTCCATGCGGTGTCCAGAGCGGATGAATGAATCCGCTTCTGCCATAAGCC
>CAZOOT010000002.1:40608-80177 GCA_964581455.1 uncultured Chitinophaga sp.
CAAACTGACTTCAAAGCTGGCTATTAATTGTGCATGAATGTATACAGATGATTGAAGAAACAGAAGTATGAACAGAATTTTTTTCATTTTCTTTTTTTAAATAGGCACTTAAAATTTTACTACTTCCCAATAAGCTTTTTTAGGTTTCAGATCTTTGTCAAATAACAAAGGATAATCTTTTCTTCCCGGTACCGGGAAATTATCCAGCCAGCTGGAGCGGTCAGAAATATTCCAGAAAGTAACAGCCGATACCACATCTTTATATTTTCTGAAAACACGGAAGATCATTTCATACATTTCTGTTTGCTTTTTTTCCTGCTCTGCAGTAAACTGATCATTGGCGTCCTCAGGTTTTCTATCACGGCGGCCATGCTCTTTGGGATAAACAGATAAATCCAGTTCAGTTACCTGTACCTTAAGTCCGAGATTTTTAAATTTTTCAATTGTTTCGGTCAGTACCTGTTCTGTGGGTTCATAAATAGACCAGTGTCCCTGTAATCCGACTCCGTGAATCGGAACACCTGCTTCTTTCAAACTTTTTACCAGCCTGTAAATTTTTTCTCTTTTCTCCGGGTTGGTTTCATTGTAATCATTATAAAACAGCAATGCATCCGGATCTGCTTCATGTGCATACTGAAATGCTTTTGCAATATATTCTTCACCACAGATCTGGTACCACAATGATGGACGGAGATATTCATCTTTTTTGTCAGAGATCGCTTCGTTCACAACATCCCATGCATAGATGGTTCCTTTGTATCGCTGAACCACGGAAGTAATATGATCTTTCAATCGCTGTAGCAGAATTTCTTTCGAAACATTTTTACCATCAGCATCAACAAAGAGCCATTTCGGCGTCTGATTGTGCCAGCAAAGTGTGTGTCCCCTGAGTTTGAGATTATTCCTTTTGGCAAAGGCTGCAATAGAATCTGCATCTTTCCAGAAATAACGGTTTTCTTCGGGATGAATGGGACCCATCTTCATCGCATTTTCAGGGGTCATGCTTTCAAACTCTTTTACAATCAAACCTGCTTCGTCTGTTAACAATGCTCTTGGTGATACGGCTACTCCAACAGGGAAATATTTTTTATAATAATCCTTTAATCCTTTTTCATTTTGTGATTTAACTGAAACGAACAATAACAGAGCTAAAACTGTGTATGAAATTCTTTTTATGATGTTATAATATTTCATTTGTATTATTTTAATTGGAGTACTACAACAGAATAGGGTGGCAAGGTCAGGGATAAGGTATTACCGGAAACTTTTGTTCCTGTAAATGCAGTCGGTTTTATTTTATCAGGATTTTCAAAACTGTTATAGTTCTGAAGTTTGTCAGACGACAATATTCTGCCCGAGATCGTTTTACTGTTTACTCCATTCAACGTAATGGAAACATCCTGCGCTTTGTTGGCATCAATATTTACCAATGAAATATGTGTAGCATTGTTCTTATCTCTTGATGCAGAAACCGACACGGCTTTTAACGTATCCTTTCCCAACACATAATTATTGCTTTTTAATTCTACCGGTAGCATCAGGGCATCCTGGTGCACATTGTACATTTCCATCACATGATAAGTAGGTGTGAGGATCATTTTTTCTTCATTGGTTAAAATAACTGCCTGCAATACATTTACTATTTGTGCGAGGTTGGCCATCTTTACACGATCACAGTGATTATTAAATATGTTCAGCGTAGCTCCTGCAATCATCGCATCCCGCATGGTATTCTGCTGAAATAAAAATGCTCCGTTTGTGCCGGGTTCCACATCATACCAGCCACCCCATTCATCCACTGCCAGTGCTTTCTTCTTTTGCGGATCATATTTATCCATAATGGCCTTGTGCTTTGTGACCAGTTCATCCATCAGTATCGCCCTTTTCATAGTGGTCATATATTCCTGTTCTGAAAAAGCAGTAGCTGATCCTTTTTTATTCCAGTTAATTACTGAATAATGATGCAATCCCAATGCATCATACATATTGGCAGGCAGCTCTTTCATCAATACTTCGGTCCAGTGATAATCATCATCAGAAGCACCAGAGGCAATACGATATAATTTATCGGAGTTGTTCCAATTGGTCATGAAGGTGGCATACTGACGATAAATATTTGCATAATATTCTGCCGTCATATTTCCGCCACATCCCCAGGCTTCATTACCCAGTCCCCAGAATTTTACATTCCATGGGTTCGGTCTTCCGCCTGCCTGTCTTAAGTCAGTCATCGGACTACTGTTATTCGGATGTGTGGTATATTTTACCCAATCGCTTAATTCCTGTGGTGTGCCGCTTCCTACGTTACCACTTAAATAAGGTTCTGCACCCAGCAGTTCACACATATTTAAAAATTCATTGGTGCCAAAACTGTTATCCTCTTTTACATTACCCCACCAGACATTCAGCATGGAGGGTCTTTCTTTTTTTGGACCAACACCATCTTTCCAATGATAGGTATCAGCAAAACATCCCCCAGGCCAGCGAAGTACCGGCACTTTTAATTTTTTCAATGCATCGATAATATCCAATCTCACACCATCTTTATGCGGAATAGTTTTATTATCCTCTCCTATATAAAGGCCACCATAAATACAATGACCAAGGTGCTCGGCAAAATGTCCGTAAATATTTTTATTGATCGTATCTTTTGCAAGGCCTGCATTTACAACAATTGTATTTTGTGCAATTGAGTTTTTTCCAATGGATAAAAAAGCTACAATAATTATGACTTTTTTCATGTGTTATTATTTAAAGTGATTTGTTTAATTAATGGTTGTATTTGCTTTGACAACATTACTGCTTGCATTAACTTTTACATCCGGTTGCCCTCCACCTACACTAATACTGATTATTCCTTTTTGTTGTTTTAATTTACCATCACTGTCAACAACAGACAGATCATCCGGTGTTAATTTAAAACTCAGCATTTTGCTTTCACCAGCTTTTAATGAAATCCTTTGAAATCCTTTCAATGCTTTTATTGGGGTCTGAATGTTTTTATTTTGATTAGAGACATATAACTGTACTACTTCTTCGCCTTCTCTCTTTCCTGTGTTTGTAATTTTTACAGTTACTGAAATATTATTTCCTGACTTAATGCTTGCAGGCACCATTAAGTTCTCATATTTAAAACTGGTATAGCTTAATCCATAACCAAACGGATATAATGCATCGCCTTTAAAATAACGGTAGGTGCGATTGGTCATATCATAACTGCTGAAATCAGGCAAATCACTGTCGCTTTTATAAAAAGTAACAGGTAAACGTCCGGCGGGATTGTAATCGCCAAACAATACATCGGCCACTGCAGTGCCTGCACTTTGTCCGCCATACCATGCATTGATGATGGCAGGAATATTTTCTGATTCCCATGGAATGGCAATGGCACTGCCTGTCATCATGACGAATACAACCGGCTTTCCGAGTGCATATAATTTTTTCATCACTTCCGTTTGAATAGCTGGTAATAATATGGATGTTCTGTCACCGCCATTGAAGCCCGGATAATCCACTCTCATTTCTTCTCCTTCCAGTTGCGGGGAAATGCCACCAACAAATACTACTGCATCCACATCTTTTATCTTGTTCAGGAATGCGGTGATATTAAAGGGTTCAAAATTTCCTGCTCTCAGCCTTACATTGCCTTTTCCTTCACCCTGCCAGTACTCCACTACAATTTTATATTGTTGCCCTTTCTTTATTTGTTGCCTGTGTGTTCTTGCACCCCAACGGTTGCGAAGCCATGCATTCAATACTTCTTTATCATTGATAAAAACTTTATATCCATCATCTGCTTCTATTTCAAATGTTATTTCGCCATCTTTATCTGCCGCGTAATAAGTGGTGTACCGTGCCGAAAAATTATTGGCTCTTATATTTCCGATAACAGCTTCACCTTCCTGCCAGAAATGGTCCAGATCATTTTCAGTTTGTACAATTGGTTCACCTTTTAATTCAACATTATTAAAATATTCTGCTTTAAATCCTTTCTTGCCTTCAAATAAATACTGATTGACGGCATCCGTATAAGCAAGTAAAGTATCGTCGGTAAAATTTAAAGCCCTTTCGTAAACCACTTCCACTTCATTTCCTAACTTTCTTTTAATTCCATCTAAAACAGTAACTAACTCAGTAGGGATGCCATTATAGTTTCCCAATATGGCGATGCGGTTATCTGCATTAGGACCAATAACTGCGATCTTTTTTAATTTTTTACTTAATGGCAAAGTGTTGTTTTGGTTTTTTAACATTACAATACTTTGTTGCGCCATTTTTAAAGCATGTGCTTTATGCGGATCGCTTTCTAAAACTGTTACAGGCGTTTGTGCATATTTTACTTTTTCTACGGGGTCAAACATTCCAAGGCGATAGCGGATCGTAAATAATCTTTTTACACTTACATTGATCTGCTCTTCAGTAATCAATCCTTTTTTTACAGCTTCTACCAATGAAAGAAAAGCAGCGGTTCCACAATCCACATCAGTACCATGCATAACTGCATCGGCACTGGCTGTTGCTGCATCCGGATGTGTTTTGTGATTTTTAAAAAAATCATCAATTGCCCAGCAGTCACTGGTTACATATCCGGTAAATTTCCATTGCTTACGCAGAATATCATTCATCAACAGATCACTGGCACAGCAAGGCTGTGTATTCACTGCATTGTATGCACACATCACTCCCGCTACATTTGCTTTGGTGACCAGTTCCCTAAAAGCTGGCAGGTACGTATCCCAAAGATCATAAGTTGATGGATTGAAATTGTCAACGTGACGTGAAGGTTCCGGTCCGCTATGTACTGCATAATGTTTTGCACAGGCAGCAGCTTTCAGATATTTGGGATCTTCTCCTTGAATTCCTCTTACAAATGCTTTTCCAAGCATGGAAGTGAGGAAAGGATCTTCGCCATAAGTCTCCTGTCCACGGCCCCAACGCGGATCACGAAAAATATTGATATTGGGTGTCCAGTAAGTAAGTCCGAGATATCTTTCACCGGCTCTGCCCTGTTGAATTGCTTTGTTGTAAACTGCCCTGCCTTCCAGTGCTGAATAATCTGCCATGCGGTGCAGTGAGTTGGTATCAAAAGTTGCAGCCATCGCTATGGCCTGCGGAAATACAGTAACTCTGTAAGGTGTTCTTGCCACGCCATGCAATACTTCATTCCACCAATCATAGGCCGGGATTCCTAATTTTGGAACAGTCGGTGCATGATTCATCATCTGGGCTACTTTTTCTTCCAGTGTTAACCAGCTTACCAGGTCATTTACTCTTTGTTCAAAAGATAAATTTGAATTCCACATCGGGTAGGCTTTATATTCCTGCGCATTCAATAAGAAAGAAAAAAAGAAAACAGTATTGAAGAGAATCGCTTTCATTGAAAATAATTTAATACTTTATAATAGCCAATCTTGCCAGAATGACTCCTGAACTTTCAATGGGTAATGAATTCAATCCGGGTTTACCGGTTTAGTAATCGCCTGGTCTTTATTTATGTGCAGATATTGGCTGTATCGTTCCGTCATCATTATACTTTAACTCTGATACTTTAATATTTCTCAGGTGAGTTTTTCCGCTCAGTTGCACATCATGATAAAACACATACCACTTTCCATTTATTTCTACAATAGAGTGGTGATTGGTCCATCCTTCTACAGGATTCAATAAAACCCCTGTGTAAGTAAAAGGGCCATAAGGATTATCTCCGATAGCATAATTAATAAAATGCGTATCCCCGGTTGAATAAGAGAAATAATATTTGCCCTTATACTTGTGCATCCAGGCAGCTTCAAAAAAACGCTTGTCGTTATCTTTTTCTTTAAATGAGTTTCCGTTTTTATCAACCAACTTAATTTCTTTTACAGGCTCAGCAAAACTTTTCATATCCGAATTGAGCTTTGCCATTCTTGGTAAAACAGCTTCATCTTCCGGTTGACGATTCTTTCCGGAAGAATCATATTTACTGTTATTCCATTTTTGCAACTGGCCACCCCAGATTCCACCGAAATACATATAATATGTACCATCATCATCTTTGAAAACAGCAGGATCGATACTATAACTTCCTTTAATAGGATTTGGTTCTGCTTTAAAAGGTCCTTCTGGAGTGCTGCTGGTTGCTACACCAATCTGAAATACATCGCTTTTATTTTTTACAGGGAAATAGAGATAATATGTTCCGTTGGAAAATGCAGCATCAGGTGCCCACATTTGTCTGCCGGCCCAGGGTACATCTTTAATATCCAGCGCTACACCATGATCGGTTACTGCTCCGCCAATGGAATCCATTGAAAGAATATGATAATCCCGCATATCAAAATGTCCACCGAGATCATCTTCTTTTGTACCGGTAGCAGTATCATGCGAAGGATAAATATAAATACGACCGTTAAAAACATGAGCCGATGGATCTGCTGTATAAATATGTGAAACCAGTGGTTGCGACAGGTATTCTTTTTTTGTTTCTGTATTATTTTCTGTAGCAGTTTCTTTCTTTTCATTGTTGCAGGCCAATATGCCAAAACAAAATAAGACTCCGGTTAAAACTGAATATTTCATTTTTATATATTTTAATTTTAAAATCCGATAGAGTTACCTCCATCAACAGGCAATACCACGCCAGTAATATATTTTGCTGCATCTGAAGCAAGAAATAAAGCTGCTTCTCCGATATCCTCTGTTTTTCCCATATAGCCCATAGGTGTTCTGCCAAATACTTTTGCCTTTCTTTCAGGATCTGAGTTCAGCGCTTTTGCTGTCATGGCAGTTTCAATAAATCCCGGTGCAATTGCATTGATACGAATTCCCTTTGGCGATAATTCCACGGCCATGGCCCTCGTCATTCCATCAATCGCGGTTTTTGATGCGGAATAGGCGATTACTCTTGGTAATCCATATTGAGCTGCCATTGAACTGATATTAATGATAGACCCTTTTCCTTTTATCAGCATTTGTTTTACCACTTCTCTGGAGACGCTGAAAACAGAGGAAAGGTTTGTTGTGATCACCTGCTGAAATTCTTCATCGGTGACTTCGGTAAAATCTTTTTTCATATTTATTCCTGCATTATTTACAAGAATATCTATCTGCCCAAATTTTTTTATTACAGCATTAATAAGAGCCGGAATAGTTTTCAAATCACTCAGGTCACAAACCATGTCGGTACAATTTTTTCCCAATTTCTTTTTTGCGTTATTGAGTTTGATCTTATCTCTGCCAACAATAATTGTTTGAATATTGTTATCAACAAATTTTTGAGCAATTGCCAGACCGATACCCGAACCTCCGCCTGTAATTACTGCAACTTTTTTTGTGTCTTTGGATTTCATCTTTTTTAGATTGAAATGTGGCGAAATATTTTATTCATTTAATTACCCGGGGCATATGGAAACCTCAGGCTTTTATAATAATCTAATGTTTTATCCGGCTTTTCATATTTTGAAGGGATCGGCATTTTGGAAAATGTCTGGAAATACAGCAAACATGCATTTCTCCACCAGATGGCTTCTTTTACTTGTATTGCCAGTAACATTTTCACATGCTGAAATCTTTCAGCATCCACATGTTTTTCCAGTAAATTCCATTGTTGCTGAATAGATTTCATTTCTTCCACACCCCAATAATACTTGTCACATAATTCTTCCCACAATGTTTTTCCTGATTTCATTTTATGTTTCCAGCTTACATGATGAAACCATAAAAGGAATTTTTCGTCGCAGGTATTGATATCTTCATATTGCTTTTTCACTTCGGGGGCATATTGTGCCAATGCATTTGTTCCGGTTGAAGTTCTGTCAAATCCAATTCCAAAGGAATCCGCCCTGTGATAATAAACTGGGTTCCAGTCGGGTCTTGATAAAGTATTACTCCAGGGCGCAGGACCATAGTGATGTCCGTTGCCCATAATATGATGTAATCCCAATGGCGTCATATAATTTACCATGGCTTCATAGGACGACATCATTATTTTTTTTGTGGTGGTTACGAAAACCGGATTATTATTAAATGTCTGACGGATCCACTCATCTGCAATTTGTTCGCTGGTTAAAGAAAGATCCCATGCCAGCCGACCCATTGCATACCAATTAGCTTGTCCGAATAGATGCCCGGTCCAGTTTCTGTCATTGCCAATGTTGGACACGCCGGCCATTCCGTTTAATGAATTATGGTATAAACTGCCATCAATAGTTTTTGCAACCGTAGTACCTTTTCCATTCATATAGGTGTCTGTATCCAGTACTTCTTTAAACATCGGCGCTTCATAAACAAGATGTGTAGCCTGACCAAGATACTCCTGTGTGATCTGAAACTCCATCATTAATGGGGTTTGCTTTGTAGTTCCGAATAAAGGAGAGAAAGGTTCTCTAGGTTGAAAATCGATGGGACCGTTTTTTACCTGAACAATAACATTGCTTCTGAATTTTCCATCCAGCGGTTTAAATTCTTCATATGCCTGTTTGAAACGGTCGTCAGATTCCTGGCTGTAAACAAATGCCCGCCACATCACAATTCCTTTAAAAGGTGCAACTGCATCGGCCAGCATGTTGGCGCCATCGGCATGATTTCTGCCATAGTTCTGCGGACCGGGTTGTCCTTCAGAATTTGCTTTAACAAGAAAACCACCGAAGTCCGGAATCAGTTCATAAATTTCTTTTGCTTTGTTATTCCACCAAGTTTGAACTGTATCATTTTTAGGGTCAGCTGTTCTTAATCTTCCGATTTCTATCGGTGCACTGAATCTTGCGGTGAGATAAACCTTAATTCCATATGGCCGAAAAATGTTTGCTAACGCTGCTACTTTTTCGAGATATGGTTTTGTCAGGATCACTGCATTCGCATTCACATTCATAAGCGAAACACCATTAATACCAATAGATGCATTGGCTCTTGCATAATCTTTATATCGCTGGTCAAGGTAATCAGGAAGTGTGTGCCAGTTCCAGATTGAGATGCCGGCATAACCTCTTTCTACATGCCTGTTTAAATTATCCCAGTGATTTAATAATCGCAATTGTAAGGAAGGGGATGATACAATATGAAGATTTGAAATAGATTGTTGGGTTTGCAAAAGCCGGAGAAAATGAAAACTGCCATAAAGCACTCCAATATCTGAATTGGCCGCAATGACAATTACTTTTTTGCCATTGTGAAAAACAGAGCGAATAATAAATCCTTCTTTCCCGGTTGAGTCGAGGGAAGATTTAGAAATGAGTGAGGAAATTAAATTATTTGCAGAAGCAGTTCCGGCAATTATTCCACCATTTATTAATGATGATTGAATGGGAATTTGTTTTCCCAAAAGTCCTTTCAGGCCATTAGCCAATTCATTTTTTGCTTTCAGTAGCGATGCAGAGCTTGCATTGATATTTATTTCTTTGATGATGCTGCGGTAATTAAGAAGCTGAATGGGGTTATCAATAAGTTTATAACGCAGCCATAAATCATACCCGTCTTCTGCTGATGTCATCGTTGGTCTGACCAACAATAAAAATAGCAGGGCGGTTTTTACCATATTTGAAACAAATTGTATCAAGTAGTTTTTTGTTTTTTCAATGATGAATTTCTAATAATTAAATCTGAACGAACAACGATTGTATTTTTTTGTTTAATATTTGTCACCCCTTTCAGATGGTTAATGATATTATGAGCTGCGATCTGACCCATATCCATTCCCGGGTAATTTATAGTACTTAGCTGCGGGTCAACTATTTTACAGATTGCATCATTGTTAAATCCTACAATTGCAATATCCTCCGGAATTTTTATGCCATGGTCTTTAAGTGTATGCATGCAAACTGCCGCAGAAAAATCGTTTGTGATAAATGCGCCATCTGGCAACGGTTTCATCTTTAATATTTGAAGAGCGGCTTCTACACCACACTGTTCACTAAGGTCTTTTATTATCACCAACTCCTTTTTATAGGGAATGTCGTGATCTGTCAAAGCATCCATATATCCTTTATGTCTTTCTGCATATACGTTACGATTAAGATTTGCAGTAACAAGAACAATTTTTTTGCACCCCTGATCTATCAGATGACTGGTGGCCTGGTATCCGCATTTATAATTATCAATAATTACCTTAACGTTTTCAGTTTTTTCTTCAACCCTGTCAAAGAAAATTACCGGAATGCCTTTTTCTTCAAAAATTTTATAGTGATCCAGGCCTTTGGTGTCGAAAGCCAGTGAAGCAATTATTCCATCTACCCGTTTATGAAATAAGTTTAAACTATTTGCAACTTCCTTTTTATAACTTTCTGATGAATGTGCAATAATAATATCATAACCTGCTTCTGTAGTTATTTTTTCAATACCTGCTAATACAGAGGTTATGAAATTGCTGTTCAATTCATGTATGATGACACCAATTGTATTTGATTTCTGTTTGCGTAAGCTGCTTGCAAAATTGTTATGTCTGTATCCTAAATCTTTTGCAGTTTGTTGAATTTTTTTACGGGTGTTCTTATTTACGGCAGGGTGGTTTCCCAGTCCCCTGCTTACTGTTGCAGTTGAAACGGAGAGTTTCCTGGCGATATCATAAATTGTTATGTCCTTTTTTAATTTCATGTTGCAATCGGTTGCATAAAAATCGGATAAAAATATTAATTACAAAGATTTGTTTTTAAGAGAAGATTCGCGGATGACTAAATCCGATCGAAGGATGATAGTATTTGTAATTTTAATGTTTGACACGCCATTAAGATGATTAATCAGACTATTTACTGCTGCTTCGCCCACATCATATCCTGAATAATTAACGGTAGTTAGATTGGGTTCTATTATTTTACTAATCGGGTCGTCATTGAAACCCGCGAATGCAATTTCTTCTGGAATTTTTATACCCTTTTCTTTAAGCTTTATCATACAAAAAACAGCAGCGGTGTCATTTGATGAAAAAACTCCATCAGGCTTTTTCCCCCCCATTTTCAGAATTATTTCGGCTGCTTCAGTACCAGCTGCTTCATTTAGTTTGCTTAAATAGACTAATTTTTCTTCAAAAATAATCTTATTGTCACGAAGGGCTTGTTTATATCCCTTTAGTCTATCTGAATAAACATTTCTCAGGAGGTTGCCTCCAAGATGCATAATTCGTCTGCAACCCTGTTCTATCAAGTGTTTGGTAATATCGTATGCTGCTTTATAGTTATCTATTACGATACTGGTGCTATCATTATGAGGAAAGATCCGGTCAAAGAAAACTACCGGAATTTTCTTTTTAAAAAAGGGAACAAAGTGATCTATGTTCTCGGTATCATAAGCCAGAGAGACAAGTAGCCCATCAACTCTTTTATTAAACATGGTATATGCATTGGCAATTTCTTTTTTTGAACTTTCAAGTGACTGGCTGATAATCAGGTTATAATTTTCTTTACTGGCAGCATCTTCCATGCCTGCAAGTACTGAAGACATAAAATAACTATTCAAACGGGGAACGATAATGCCAATAGTATGTGTCTTCTTTGAACGTAAACTACTGGCGAAAGTATTTGAACGATAACCCAATAGCCTGGCAGTCTCTACAATTTTTTTTCGGGTATTCTTATTTATAGTTGGATGATCTTTCAGGCCCCTGCTGACTGTAGTAGCAGAAATACTTAAGTATTTTGCTATATCATAAATTGTAATTTCTTTATCCGGGGACATTTTACAAATAAAGGCCAGATTTATTTAAAAAAAAATTGCAATCGGTTGCAATTATAAATAAAACACTTATATTCGTTATGCAATTCTTCAGTTTCTGCAATGTGAATTGATAAAATTGCCCATATAACTTAACTGCTGCTATATGCTAAAAAAGAAACTTTGTGAGTTAACCACAGATTTGTTGTTTAGAAATTCACCTGCAACACATAGCCAGTTTCCATTCTTCTTCTCATATTTCTACATTTATAAATTTGGTTCGATACAATCTGTATCCCGGGATATTAATATCAGTAATATGATTACTGGGAATCTTAACAATACATCTAAAATTTTTCAATTGCCAAAAAGACTATTATGAAACAAACTGCAAGTCTCAAAAAACAATTTCTGATGAGTGGAGGTTCACGTAAACCCCTCTTATTTGCAGCAGCATTTATGCTCTTATTATTAATGATAACCGGTAATGTTTTGGCACAAAATATTACCGTCAGAGGCCGGGTGGTTCATGAAAACGGACAAGCTGTACAAAGGCCTTCTGTTTCATTAAAAGGTTCTACTACAGGGGTAACCGGAGATGATGAAGGAAACTTTTCAATTTCTGTTCCCGGTAATGGCACACTGATTATTTCTGCTGTTGATTTTGTAACACAGGAAATAAAAGTCAATAACAGAACTTCTCTTTCGATAACATTAGTATCATTGGAAAAAAGTTTGGGAGAAGTAATTATTACAGGTTACGGAATTTCACAACGGAAAAAAGACGTTACAGGCTCTGTGGTTTCTGTAGGAGAAAAAGCATTGGATGAAGTTCGAAGTAATAATCTTACGATGGCATTGCAGGGTCGCGCAGCGGGTGTTGATATAGCGAGAACAGGAGTAAGACCTGGTTCAAGCGGACAGATACGTATCCGCGGAAACAGAAGCTTAACAGGAGGAAATGATCCTTTGCTTGTAGTTGATGGCTTTCCATTTTTTGGAAGCATAAACGATTTAAATATGGACGATGTTTCAAACGTAGATATTTTGAAGGATGCTTCCGCAACTGCGATCTATGGTTCTCAGGGTTCAAATGGAGTAATTATTATAACTACAAAGAGAGGAAAAACAGGCCCACCAGTTATTACTTATAATACTTCCTTGGGATGGAGTCAGGTAATTGATGAATTTCCTATGTTTAATGGGGAGGAGTATTACGCTTTCAAAGCAGAATCCAGGTATGGCGGAACTGCTACAGGGCCAGCTGTTTTTTCTCCTGCAGAACTGGAAGGCAAGGCAAATGGCACCAACACAAACTGGCAAAGTTTACTTTATAAAAAAGGGTTCGTTCAAACTCATGATCTAAGTCTTTCTGGTGGTACAGATCTTACACAATATGGAATTGGAATCAGCTACCTTAACCAGGAAGGAATCATTCCTCTGGTTGGATTTGAACGGTTTTCAATAAGAGCAACTATTGATCAGAAAATTGGTAAGAGAATTAAGATAGGCTTAAACACGATGAATACCTTAAGTTATACTGATGGTGATGGCGTAAATCCAATGTACAATACTTTGGCATTAAGTCCGCTTACATCGCCTTATCTTCCTGATGGTTCAATAAATGTTCAGCCTATGGTTGGTCATCAGGATGTTGGTTTCAGATTAAATCCGTTAACATTAACCAATAAAGATGCAGTATATGATACCAGAAGAAGACTAAGAACGTACAATACATTATATGGCGAGTTACAAATTGTCCAGGGTTTAAAATACAGAATCAATTTACAGTTAGATATCCGCCAGGACAATTATGGGACTTATCGCGGAGCCAATACAATTCTTACTGGAAGCTCCAGCACGCCATTTCTATCCAATACGGCATCTACCGAAAACGGAGAAGCCTGGAATTATGATATATACCATCAGGTGTCCTATGACAAAACCATTGCAAATAAGCACAGGATAAATTTTACCGGATTATTTGAAGTACAGGAAGGTCAATCAAAGAGTTCCGCTTACAGTGGTACGGGTATTCCGGCAGATTATGTACAAAATACCAACCCGGCTCTTTTCAGTAGCGTTATTACCGGTTCTGGTAGTTATTCCCGATCAGGTTTATTGTCTTATATGGGACGCTTGAATTATTCGTTTAGCAGCAAGTATAATCTTACAGCTACTTTTCGCAGAGATGGTTCCTCCCGACTGGCAGAGGGAAACAAATGGACAAATTATCCGGCTTTGGCAGCAAGTTGGAATGCTTCCGATGAATCTTTTCTTCAAAATGTAAACTGGCTTTCGAATCTTAAATTAAGAGTTGGTTGGGGAAAATCTTCTAATCAGGCAGTACAACCTTATTCAACATTAGGCGGATTGTCTTCAAATAATTACAATTTTGGAAATACAACTGTTGCAGGAAATTTTGTTAGCCAGCTCCCTAATCCGAATTTAAAATGGGAAACTACTACCGTTTCCAATTTTGGTTTGGATTTTGGTTTATTCAGTAACCGTATTACAGGATCATTGGATATTTATGATGCTGATACAAAAGATATATTGGTTGCTAAATCTTTACCAATAAGTAACGGAGCAAATAGTATTATCACCAATGCGGCAAGTACTTCCAGTAAGGGAATGGAAATTGTTCTTAGTAGTATTAATATAGATACCAAAGGAGGATTTAAATGGTCCACAGATTTGAACTGGAGTTATAACCGTGAAAAAATTACAGCACTGGAAGAACCAGGCAAAACACAGGATGTAGGAAATGGATGGTTTGTCGGACAACCGCTTACTGTAATTTATGATTTTAAAAAGATCGGAATATGGCAAACAAAAGATGCAGCAACAATTGCTCTTTATGGTGCGCCACAAGCCCCTGGCCGGATAAGAGTACAGGATGTAAACAATGATAATAAGATTAATGCAGATGATATACAGGTGCTTGGAAGTTCACAACCCCAATGGGTTGCAGGTATAACAAACCGGTTTGAGTATAAGAATTTTGATATGGCTGTTGTTGCTTTCGCCAGATGGGGTGGTATGGTTACAGCAACTTATTTCCAGTCAAACAACGGCGGTAGCGGAGGGTATGCATTTTTTATGCAGGCAAGAGTAAATCAGTGGAAAGTGGATTACTGGACTCCTAATAACCCAACTAATGCTTTTCCACATCCTGAAGGTCAGGCTCTCAATGATAATTATCATTCTACTTTAGGATATTTCGATGGAAGTTTTGTTAGGGTAAGAAGTATAAACTTTGGATACACAATACCGGCAAAATTTTTATCCAGAGCCGGTATAAGTTCTGCAAGAGTATTTGCATCAGTAAACAATCCGTTTATTATTTATGCCCCAATTGTCAGAGATGGTTATGCAATTGATCCTGAAGGAACAGGTTTTGGAGGAGCATTGGGAGCTCAGGGTGGTGGTACTGCCACACCGGGCCGGTCAATTACATTAGGAATCAATACACCTCCGACAAGAGAATTTACATTCGGTATCAGTTTGAAATTATAATAATTTAAAAAAATATATTATGAAAGGTTTAAATAAAATAACATTGTTCTTTTTGACAGGTGCAATGTTTATCACCATAAGTTGTGGCAGGGTTCTGGATGAATCAAACAGATCCAATATCCAACCGGATTATTTTAAAACTCCCGGAGGAATTGATGCCGCAGTAATAGGTGCATACTCTAATATACGTAACTGGTACTGCCAGGAAGGTATGTGTTATAACAGTATGATCGGAACCGATGAACATATACCGGGTTTTGGTACCAGCGGAAACTTTCACACTTATACCCTTCAAACAAGTGATGGTGCTATTCAATCAATCTGGGATTGGTCTTATAGATCGATCAACAGTTGTAATGGTGTCATTGAATTTGCCTCCCAGGCAGGTGTATCCCAGGCCGATGCTACCAGGCTAACAGCTGAAGCAAAATTTCTGAGAGCATATTTTTATTTCACACTTGTTCAAACATTTGGTGATGTAAGTATAAATACAGCATTCGCATCAAGCCCATCAACTTCAGCGAAACGTGAACCAATTGCTGCTGTATATGATTTAATCGTAAAAGACCTGACAGAAGCGATTGCTGATTTACCGTTTAAAGCAAATCCGACCCCTGGCCGTGCTGCCAAGGGAGTTGCTAAACATTTATTGGCAAAAGTATATTTAACCAGGGGTTGGTCATCAGCAGCAAAACCTTCTGATTTCACTGATGCATATAATGCTGCCCTTGATCTGATAAATAACAAAGCACTTTATGGTAATGGCAGTGGTACACTTGATCTCTGGCAGGACTTTGAAGATGTTTTTAAAGAAGGAAATGAATATGGAAGAGAAATATTATGGGTAGTGGATAGAAATACAGATCCCAAAGGTGCAGAAACAACAGGTTTTGGTACTGGTAATCCGGGTGGAAAATTTAATGGTTCACTTTTTTATCAGAGGCCAAACTACCCAATTTTCAATACCAATATAAATACAGGAATTACCGGTGCTCCGTCAATCAATGCCAATCCCGTAGACAGGGATATATTAAACGGCAGACCGTTTGGCCGGGTTCGCCCAACAAATTATGCTTTAGGAACTGCATTTTCAGATAAAGCCAATGACTCAAGATATGAAAAAACATTTCAGACATTTTGGATTTTTAATCGTCCGGGACCACTAACAAGCGGGGCACCTGTAAACATTACAGTTACCAGGGCTGCCGATATTAACAATCCAATGGGCCCGCTTGCAACTTATACCTGGGTGAAAAATGTTGATACTGCAATTAAACTATGGCCAACAAACACAATTACAGAAGCAGACAGAAGAGTTTCCAAAGCTATTATTGTATTACCAAGCCAGTATGATGTTAACTTCTTTCCTCCTATGAAGAAACATGATGATATTACAAAATTACACACCAATGATGCATCAGACAGACCTTTTATCCTGATGCGTTTTGCAGAAACTTATCTGATTGCTGCTGAAGCAGCTTTTAAAGCAGGTAATTCTGTCAATGCTGCCAATATGATCAATGTTCTTCGTACCCGTGCTGCATTCAGAAAAACAAATACCACAGCACAAAATGCAGCAGCAGCTGCAGCCCTGCAAGTGACACCTGCACAAATAACACTGGATTTTATTCTTGATGAACGTACTAGAGAATTGTTTGGAGAATGGACACGTTGGTATGATCTGGTAAGGACAAAAACTTTACAATCCAGATTGGCGACTTATAACCCAATTGCAAATTTTAATCCTGCGAGAGATTATTTAAGACCGATTCCACAAAGCCAGATTAACCTGGTGACTACAGGTCCTAAATATCCGCAAAACCCAGGCTATTAATAATTTTTGGAAGTAAGCAGTTAGTAAAAAACCGGGGATTAAGATATATATCGTCCCCGGTTTAATTTTTCTTAGAACTAAAGCTTATGAAATTGAGTATCAGATTTATTTTTTTTCTTTTTTTATTTACCGGTTGTAAGTTTAAAAATTTTTCAGAAGAAAAATCAGGTGAGAATAATCTTGCCTATAAATGGGGACAATGTGCACTGGAAGCTACTGCAAATAATACAGAATTGTTCAGGCCAAGGCCAACAATAACTTCAAGATTTCTTGCATTGGTTTGGACGGCGGTTTTCGATGCCTGGTCACGATATGATTCAGTTGCCGTTCCTGTATATTTAAAAATGGTGGAGAGGCAACCCGAAAAAGAACGTTCATTAAAAAACAAAGAAATTGCGATCAGCTATGCTGCTTATCGTACTTTGATGGAATACTATTCTCATGACTCAGCAATGCTAACTGATAAAATGATTGAATTTGGATTTGACCCGTCAAATACCTCACTTGATCCGGCATCACCAGTAGGCATTGGCAATCTTTCTGCCCTGTCAGTTATTAAAGCAAGACTTAATGATGGTTCTAATCAAACAGGGAAAATGTCCGGATCAGATGGCAGCCCTTACGCTGATTATACCGGGTATAAACCAGTAAACTCTGCTGATAAACTAACCGATCTGAAACGTTGGCAACCAAAATACTTTTCTGATGGAAAAGGAGGAAAATTTGCACCGGGATGTCTGACTCCACATTGGAATAAAGTAGCACCTTTGTTACTTGATTCTGCAAATCAATTCAGACCTGAACCTCCGCCAGCTATTGGCTCAGATCAATTATTAAAAGAAGTGAAAGAAGTCATACAACTTCAGGCCAACCTTACTAATAAGCAAAAAGCATTGGTTGAGTTTATGAGAGATGGTCCAAAATCAGTTCAGCAGGCAGGACATTGGTTCATCTTTGCACAAAACGTTTCAGTAAGAGATAAACATACATTAGATGATGATATAAAAATGTATTTTTTGGTTGAAGCGGCAGCTATGGATGCCTTTATTGCCTGCTGGGACTCAAAAATGCATTATGACTTTGCCAGGCCTTATGCATTAATTCATGAGTATTTCAAAAATCAGGTTATTAAAGGATGGGGTGGACCCGAGAAGGGAATGATCCAATTGGAGGGTCAGGATTGGCGGCCTTATTCACCCGAAACTTTTTTATGTCCACCGTTTCCCAGTTACGTGTCCGGGCATAGTACAGTAAGTGGCGCCTGTTCAGAAGTACTAAGGTTTTTTACAGGGAATGATTATTTTGGTGAAAAAGTAATTCGCAATCCCGGAGAGTTCACAGAGCCAGATCATACTGCTGATCCGGTTACGCTGCATCTAACCAGTTTCACCGAAACAGCAAATATGGCTGGTATATCCCGTGTCCTTGGCGGCTATCATATACAGGCAGATAATATAGAAGGGTTGAAACTTGGCAGAAGTGTCGCATCAATTGTTTGGAAAAAGTACCAATTTTATGTTAATGGAAAAAGTAGTGAAAAATGAAAACTCTAAAATGCTACATAGGAAAAAAAATACAGTTCACTTCAAATTTTATAGCTGCACTGATAAGTATTGCAACAATTTCATTTTTGAGTTGTACCAGTGGAAATAAAAAACCGGCAGATTCAACAGGGCCCGTTTTTAAAAAAATATCATCTTCCCAAAGTGGTATTACATTCAGAAATATTGTAGAGGAGAATTACGAAAAAAACTTTTTTGACAAGTTTGCCTATGTATATAATGGTGGTGGTGTGGCTATCGGTGATTTTAATAATGATGGATTACAGGATATTTATTTTACCGGAAATGATGTTTTAAATAAATTATATATCAATGAAGGTAATTTTAAGTTTAAAGACATTACTCAGTCGGCAGGAGTAGATGGTGGCAAAGGATGGGATAATGGTGTAACTGTAGTTGATATTAATAATGACGGATGGCAGGACATATATATCTGCAAAGGAGGTTTTGGAGAAACTGAACTTGAACGAACGAATCTTTTATATATAAATCAGGGTGATCTCACTTTTAAAGAGCAAGCAAAAGAATATGGTCTCGATGAAAAAGGGTTTTCCATGCATGCTGCTTTTTTTGATATGGATAATGATAATGATCTCGATGTATATATAACTAACCGCCCCGATTCTTTCTTTCTTGGTTTATCAAAAATGGTTTCCGGAAAAAGAAATCCACCGGATGTAGCCAGGGATAAATTATACAGAAACGATAATAATAAATTTACAGAAACAGGAAAAAAAGCAGGTATAACCAACAACTTTGGTTATGCTTTGGCAGTGGTAATTGCTGATCTTAATGAAGACGGGTATCAGGATATTTTTGTTTCCAACGACTATGCAGATAATGATTACATGTACATCAACCAGAAGAACGGAACATTCATAGATGAAATTAAAAAGACCACAAATCATATTTCTTTATTCTCTATGGGTGCAGATATAGCCGATATCAATAATGACGGGCTGGAAGATATTTTTGTTACGGAGATGCTTCCTGAAAATTATAAAAGATCAAAAGTGTCTATGCCGAGAATGGATGTACAGGGATTCTATGCCATTGTTGACAGTGGTTTTCAAAAACAGTATATGCACAATGCGCTGCATCTCAACCAGGGCAATATGTTCTTTAGCGATGTTTCGCAAATGGCTGGTGTATCTAAAACAGAATGGAGCTGGAGTACTTTGATCAGCGATTTTGATAACGATGGGCAGCGGGACATTTTTGTAGCCAATGGTTACCGGCGTGATGTGTTCGATGGAGATATTGATCAGAAATTAAGGCAGCACATGCAGGCCAGTGCTTCAAAATATGCTACAACAGAGGAATATTTTTCTAAAGGGTTCAAGGATTTTATTGAATTGTATGATCCGATTAAAGTAAGAAACTACCTGTTTAAAAATAAAGGTGATCTGAAGTTTGAGAATGTTTCAGAAACCTGGGGCTTTACTGACAGTACTTTTTCCAATGGTGCGGCAGTTGCTGATTTTGATAATGATGGTGATCTGGACCTGGTGATCAATAACCTGGATGAGGAAGCTTTGATGTATGAAAACCTTACAAATAAAAAGAATAATTATCTGAGAATAAAACTGGATGGATTGGAAAAAAATAAAGATGGAATTGGCGCAAAAATTTCTTTGTATTATGACGGTAAAATGCAGCAATTCTTTCAGCAAAAAACGGTTAGAGGTTATCTTTCTTCCAATGAACCCATCGTTCATTTTGGTTTAGGGAAAACAGAAAAGATTGACAGTATTGTGATTGTTTGGCCCGATACAAAAGAAAATGTTTTAAGAGATATACCGGTAAACCAGGTTGTAAATGTAAATTATCGTGAAGCTGTTCAGCAGACTATAAATCGAAGACCTGTTTTTCTACCGCTGTTTACCGAATCAACATACCAGTTATTGTCCCAACCATTTTTGCATAAAGAAAATGAATACGACGAATATATAGACCAGGTACTATTGCCACATGAATTTTCAAAAAACGGTCCTTTTATTTCTACAGGTGATGTAAATGGAGATGCTGAGGAAGACTTTTATATTGGCGGGGCTAAGAATCAATCCGGCAGTTTATATCTTCAGCTACATGGAAAATTTATCAGGAAAGAGATCCCTGCGTTTTCTGAAGATAAAAGATATGAAGACATGGGTACATTGTTCTTTGATGCAGACAATGACGGGGACCTTGATCTCTATGTAGTCAGCGGAGGCAGTGAATTCAATGAGGGATCTGAAATGTACCAGGACAGGCTTTATCTGAATGACGGGAAAGGCAATTTTACCAAGTCTGATAAATTACCCCCAACAGCAAGCAGTGGCTCCTGCATTGCTGCTTTTGATTTTGATGGCGATGGTGACATAGATATATTCAGGGGCGGAGAAGTGGTAGCACATAAATATCCTCAAGCTCCGCAGAGCTATTTATTATTAAACGAGAATGGAAAATTTATTGATAAAACAATAACGATATGTTCTGATCTGGATAGAATTGGAATGGTGAAATCGGCGGTTTGGGTTGACCTTAATGGCGACAGAAAATCTGAATTGATAATAGCTGGTGAATGGATGCCGGTAAAAGTATTTGAATATGCCAATGGAAAAATGAAAGACGTTTCTTCAGCATATGGCTTTCAGAATACAGAGGGCTGGTGGAATAAATTAATTGCTGATGATATTGATGGTGATGGTGATATTGACATTATTGCTGGTAACCTGGGAGAGAATTATAAGTTTTCAGCCAGTAAAGAAAAGCCCTTTGAAGTTTATGCAAAGGATTTTGATAACAATGGCACCAATGATATTTTCCTGGCGAAACACCTGAATGGAATAATGGTACCTATTCGCGGCAGGGAATGTACCTCTCAGCAATGCCCGATGATTGCCCAGCGGTTTGCCACTTATTTATCTTTTGCAGAAAGTGATTTGAAGGGAATTCTGGGAAAGGATATGGAGAACGCTTTGCATTATAAGGCACATCTTTTTTCCAGTGTAATTCTATTGAATGATAACGGAAAATTTTCCTTTAAAAAATTACCATCAGAAGCACAGCTGTCAACTTTAAATGGAATTATAGTAGATGATTTTGACGGCGATGGCAAAAAGGATTTACTGATAGCAGGAAACAAATTTGACATTGAAGTAGAAACGACCCCTGCAGATGCATCGCCGGGTTTCTTTTTAAAAGGATCAGGGGATGGTAATTTCAAAAGTTATAAACCTTTAGAAAGCGGGTTTTTTGTTCCTTACAATGTAAAAGATATACAATTAATAAAAACAAGGTCAGGCCAGGCAATATTAGTCAGTTCAAATAATGATATACTTCGTGTGTTTGAGATGAAGAATAAAAAAGCCGGTTAGGTTCATACATGGTAATAAGAAGTCATAGCATTAATATTTTTCTGTTTTCAATAGTAGCATTGCTGGTTTTTCATTCTTGTAAAAGCAATGAAAAATTAAACAGGTTATCTGCTGCTTCCAGCCCCTACCTGATGCAGCATGCCGACAACCCTGTGGATTGGTATGAGTGGGGCGATGAAGCAATTGCTAAAGCAAAAGAAGAAAACAAACCCATTCTTGTCAGCGTGGGTTATGCATCCTGTCATTGGTGTCATGTGATGGAAGAAGAATCTTTCATGGATACGACAGTGGCCCGGATCATGAATGAGAATTTTATCAATATCAAAGTAGACAGAGAAGAAAGGCCCGATATAGATAATATTTATATGAATGCATGCCAGTTTGTTTCCGGTGAAAGTTGCGGATGGCCTTTAAATGCTTTTGCATTGCCCGACGGTAAACCTTTTTTTGCAGGAACTTATTATCCAAAAGAAAACTGGATGAAACTTTTAAAGCAGGTTGCAGATGCCTATCGTAACCAGAATCAAAAAGTTTTGTTACAGGCCGATGCATTGACAAACGAAATTCGAAATGCGGATCTTGATTTTATTAAAGCAGGAGAAGGATCTGCAATAGCTGATAAAACTATTTATAAAAATTTCTTTGATAGCCTTTATACGCAAATAGATTATATCAACGGCGGTTTATCAGGCAATCAAAAATTTCCCATGCCTTCAGTCTGGGAATTCATGCTTCAATACAATTATTTTAGCAGGGACAGTAATGCTATCGGGGCAGTGAACAAAACGCTTACCGAAATGGCAATGGGGGGAATTTATGACCAGATCGGCGGCGGCTTTGCCCGTTATTCAACGGATCATTTATGGCGAATTCCTCATTTTGAAAAAATGCTTTATGATAACGGGCAATTAATAAGCCTCTATGCCCATGCCTATCAGGTAACAAAAAATGATCTGTATAAAAAAGTTGTTGAAGAGACCGCTTCATTTATCGAAAGAGATCTTACTTCGCCAGGGGGTGGTTTTTTTAGTTCATTGAATGCAGTAACAGAAGATGGGGAAGGCGAGTTTTATGCATGGACTTATAATGATATGAAGAAAATTCTGGGTGATAAAAAAGCAGAATTGATCACAGAATATTTTAATGTTTTTCCAAAAGGCAATTGGAAAGAGACGAAGAGTATTTTATATGTTTCAAACTCATCAGAAAAGTTTTCGCTTGCTAAAAACATTTCTGATAAAGATTTCAAGGAGATGTTGGCAATGTCAAAGAGCATGTTACTGAAAGAAAGGAATAAAAGGATCAAGCCTTCAGTAGATTTTAAAATACTGACTTCCTGGAATGCCATTATGCTAAAAGGCTATTTGGATGCATATACGGCTATCGGGGATGAAGAATATATAATCAGTGCTTTAAAGAATGCGAAATTTCTTGAGGATAATATGATTCGGGAAGATGGTCAATTGTGGCGAAACTATACAACGGGGAAAGCTTCAGTTGATGGTTTTCTTGATGATTATTCATTAACTGCAAAAGCATTTATCCGATTATACCAGGTTACGTTTGATATGCATTGGCTGCTGCTATCTAAAAGAATTACAGAGTACGCAATAAAAAATTTTTATGACCAGGAACAGGGATTGTTTTTTTACACAAACATTAGTTCGAAAGATATTTTATTGAGAAAGATGGAGCTCCAGGATCATGTAATCCCTTCTTCCAATTCTGTAATGGCAGAAGTATTATTCAATCTTTCTGTTTATTTTGAGAATGATGATTATCTTGAAAAAGTTAAATCGATGGTTTCAAAATTCTCAGGCAAAACTAAAAGAGAATCTCCTTTTTATACCCAATGGTATTATGTATCAGGATTACTGGCAATCGGCATAAATGAAGTGGCAATTATGGGAAAAGATGCTATTAAAAAAAATATTGAGTTACAGAAAAACTATTTGCCGGGGGTTTTATATATGGGCTCTGTAAAATCAGAAGACCTCCCTTTGCTTGAGAATAAAATGCCGGCAGACAGGACACTGATTTATGTTTGTACGAACAGAGTTTGTAAAATGCCGGTTGAGGATTTTGAAAAAGCATTAAAGCTGATTAATTAAAAAAACAAAGAGAATAAAATTTGAATGTTATTATTGGGAATTGATATTGGCACTTCTTCAATCAAGGTTTCTGTATTAGATGCTACTTCACAGCATTGTATTGCATCTGCACAGTACCCCGAATCTGAATCAGGGATCATATCACTTAACCCGGGCTGGGCTGAACAATCACCGGAAATGTGGTGGGAGCATGTTCAGCTGGCCATTTTAAAACTACATGCTCAGCGAAAATATAATCCGAATGAAATTGCAGCAATAGGCATCGCTTACCAGATGCATGGCCTGGTGATGGTTGATAAAGAAAAAAATGTTTTGCGAAACAGCATCATCTGGTGCGACAGTCGTGCAGTAGAGATCGGCGACAAAGCATTTGAAAAAATCGGCAAAGAAAAATGTTTGCTGCATTTATTGAATTCTCCCGGCAACTTCACTGCATCAAAACTTGCCTGGGTAAAACAAAATGAACCGGACCTTTTTGCAAAAGCTGACAAAATAATGTTACCCGGCGATTTCATTGCCATGAAACTAACTGGTCATTCTACTATCAGTATTCCTGCATTGTCGGAAGGAGTGTTCTGGGATTTTCAGCAAAATGAATTATCAAGAGATGTTTTTGAAAACTATGGATTATCAATTTCATTAGTTCCTGAAATAAAAGAAGTATTTGAAGAGCATGGAAAAGTTTCTGCTTCAGTAGCCACTGCTTTATCATTGAAGGCTGGCATTCCTGTAACCTATAAAGCTGGTGACCAGCCAAACAATGCCTTATCATTAAATGTACTTCAACCCGGTGAAGTAGCAGCAACTGCAGGAACCAGCGGCGTTATATATGGTGTGAGTGATCAATTGACATATGACAATGAATCTAGGGTTAACACATTTGCCCATGTAAATTATACAGAATCACAAAAAAGACTCGGTGTACTTTTATGTATCAATGGAACAGGTATTTTAAACAGATGGATAAAAAATATGGCTGCTGATGAAATGAGTTATCAGCAAATGAATGAAGCTGCTAAAACGATTAAAGCCGGTAGTGATGGGTTAATGATTTTTCCATTTGGAAACGGCGCAGAAAGAATGCTCAACAACAGAACGGTTCAGGCTCATATTCACAATATTGATTTGAACAAGCATAATAAATCTCATTTATTCCGTGCTGCACAGGAAGGCATCGCCTTCGCCTTCCGGTATGGAATTGATATTATGCGTCAAAATGGAATAGATCCACAGATAATAAGAGTTGGCAAGGCCAATATGTTTTTAAGTGAAGTTTTTACAGAAAGTTTTGTAAACACATTGAATGTACCTGTAGAAATGTACAACAATGATGGCAGTGTAGGAGCTGCTATCGGAGCAGGATTGGGAGCAAAAATATATTCCGGGCCAAAAGAAGCTTTCAGGAATTTCAATTGCCTGCAATTGGTAGAACCAAACAATCATAAAACATATAATGACTTATATAACCGATGGCTGGAAGAATTACAAAAACACCTAAACTGATTTAATAATTTAAAAACTTTTACTATGTCAATATTAACCGGGAGCAAAGAATTTTTTAAAGGGATTGGCAAGATCGCCTATGAGGGTCTCCAATCAGACAATCCATTGGCATACCGCTGGTATGATGAAAACAAAGTGGTTGCCGGAAAAACGATGAAAGAATATTTACGGTTTGCCTGCGCATACTGGCACAGCTTCTGCGGAAATGGTGCTGACCCATTTGGTGCCCCAACACACCCGCATCCATGGGATGTAAAAGCCGATGCTGTAGAAAGAGCAAAAGATAAAGCCGATGCTGCATTTGAATTTATTACCAAACTTGGTTTACCGTATTACTGCTTTCATGATGTGGATGCCGTAGATTATACAAACGATGTAAATGATAATGATAAAAGATTACATGCAATCGCTGCATATTTAAAAGAAAAACAAAAAGCCAGCGGCGTTAAATTATTATGGGGTACTGCTAATTTGTTTTCTAACCCGAGATATATGAATGGTGCAGCCACTAACCCGGATTTTCATGTATTGACACATGGTGCTGCACAGGTAAAAGCAGCATTGGATGCAACAATTTCCCTGGGCGGTGAAAATTATGTGTTTTGGGGTGGCCGCGAAGGCTACATGAGTTTGCTAAATACAAATATGAAAAGAGAGAAAGATAATCTTGCCCGTTTTTTACATACAGCAAAAGATTATGGAAGACGCAATGGATTCAAGGGAAAATTCTTTATTGAACCAAAACCCTGTGAACCATCCAAACATCAATATGATTATGATAGTGAAACTGTGATCGGATTTTTAAGACAGTATGACCTGCTAAATGATTTCTCATTAAACATAGAAGTTAACCATGCTACATTGGCCGGACATACATTTACACATGAACTGCAGGTGGCAGCGGATTCAGGAATGCTTGGCAGTATAGATGCCAACCGCGGCGATTATCAAAACGGATGGGATACTGATCAGTTTCCAAATGACATCAATGAATTGACAGAGGCGATGATCATCATTCTTGAAGCAGGTGGTTTCAAAGGCGGTGGTATCAATTTTGATGCAAAGATCAGGAGGAATTCTACCGACCCGGCAGATCTTTTCTATGCTCATATCGGTGGCATAGATACTTTTGCAAGAGCGTTGATCACTGCTGACAATATTTTACAAAAATCGGATTATAAAAAAATCAGGGCAGAACGATATGCGTCTTTTGACAATGGCAAAGGGAAAGAATATGTTGATGGTAAACTTTCACTGGAAGATTTGAGAAATTTTGCTATTGAAAATGGAGAGCCAGCTGTAAAGAGTGGCAAACAGGAATACATGGAAAATATTATTAACCGTTTCATCTAAACCAACATCAACTTTTATGAACTCAACGCTGCAAACACTTGACTGGGTCGTACTCGGTGGCTATTTCGCCATATTACTGGGCATTGCCTGGTGGGTAATGAGACAAAAAAACAAAACAACCGAAGATTATTTTCTTGCAGGAAGAAATGTTGGATGGTTTGTGATCGGTGCATCCATCTTTGCTTCCAATATTGGTTCAGAACATGTGGTAGGATTGGCAGGTACCGGCGCCGAATCCGGTATGCCAATGGCGCATTACGAATTACATGCATGGATCGTGTTGCTACTTGGTTGGTTCTTTCTTCCGTTTTATATGCGAAGCGGCGCCTTTACCATGCCGGAGTTTCTGGAAAAAAGATTTGATTCCAGGTCCAGGTGGTTCCTTTCACTTTTTTCTATAGCAGGGTATGTGCTTACAAAAGTTTCTGTAACCATTTATGCCGGTGGTATTGTTGTTTCCCAATTATTGGGAATAGGATTTTTTGAAGGAGCAATCGGAATTGTTATTGTTACAGGGTTGTATACAATTTTGGGAGGAATGCGGGCCGTTGTTTATACGGAAGCATTTCAAACGATTATTCTTTTAGTAGGAGCTGCTATCATTACGATCCTGGGATTACAGGCAGTTGGTGGTTGGACTGAATTAAGGGCAACAGCCGGCAGCAGTCATTTTAATATGTGGCGTCCGGCATCTGATACAGAATTTCCATGGACAGGTATGCTTTTTGGCGGAACCATCGTTGGTATCTGGTATTGGTGTACGGACCAGTATATCGTGCAAAGAACTTTAGCAGCACATAATATTAAGATAGGAAGAAGAGGTGCCATCTTTGGTGCATACCTGAAGCTGACACCTATTTTTATTTTTCTTATTCCGGGTATCATTGCATTTGCTTTAAAGAAAAAAGGACTTATTACATATGAAAGAAGTGATGAAGTATTTCCAACCATGGTTAAATTTTTATTACCGGTTGGATTAAAGGGATTGGTAGCAGGCGGATTGATGGCAGCATTGATGAGTTCGCTGGCTTCTGTTTTTAATTCAGCTTCTACTTTATTTACCGTTGATATATTTAAAAAAATGTATCCGGATACACCGGAAGAAAAACTGGTAAAAACCGGACGGATTGCTACAGCAATTATTGTTGTACTGGGAATGGCCTGGATACCGATCATGCAAAAAATTGGCGGAGGTGTGTTGTACCAGTACCTGCAAAGTGTACAGGCATATATCGCACCACCAATCACTGCTGTTTTTGTATTAGGAATATTATGGAAACGTGTAAATGCCAAAGGTGCTATTGCTACTCTCTTATTTGGATTATTAATGGCAACTGTCAGAATTGTATCAGAACTCATGTTTACTGAGGGAGGTAAACTAATTGACGGAGCCTCCGGTCCATTTGCTCAATTAGCAATGATCAACTTTGCACATATGGCTATCTATATGTTTATTGCTTGTGTTGTTGTTTGTTCTGTGGTAAGCCTGTATACCGATGCACCGGATTTTGAAAAGATAAAAGGGTTAACACTGGGAACTTTATCTGCAGAACAAAAGGCAGAAGCCAGAAAAAGTTACAGCACATGGGATGTGGTAGTATCCGTAGTTCTGGCAGCAATTGTCATCTCGGTATTGATTTATTTCAGGGGCTAAATTTTTTTCAGATTGAAAAATAATGTATACCCGGATTAACCAGGTATCATTATCAACACTGAAATTATTTTATACATAAAAAAGATCATCTGCCTGCAATGTGTTTTATAAATGCAGGCAGATGATCTTATAAATACAAAAACTCATAATCTGAAAATGTCGTACAGGAATATTGCATTATTTTTTTTCTCAATGGTATTAATTTTCACGATATCGTGTAAAAAATCCGGATCAGATTCGCCGGCCCCGACACCAAACCCGACACCTAATCCGACACCAGTACCAACTGCTACAACCTTAAAAGAAGCATCCGGTATTCCTGTTGGAGTTGGCATTAGTTACAGTTTAATGAAAAATAATGCTACTTATTCTTCATTGGTAAAAGCACAATTTGACAGGGTAACTGCAGAATATCAAATGAAGCATGGAGCAATTGCCAGGAATGATGGCAGTTTTGATTTCGCTTCATCAGATGATTTTGTATCTATCGCACAGGCAAATGGACTTACAGTTTTTGGCCACACACTGGCATGGCATCAGAATAATAATGTGAATTATCTCCGGTCGTTAGCAGGTACAACAGGAACCAACCTTGTGCTTAATCCGGGTTTTGAAAACGGGCTCACTAACTGGTTTACACAAGTTTCAGCAACTGCTCCTACTGCAGGCGTTATTTCGCTTGAAACAACTGATGTGCAATCAGGTGCCCAGGCTGCAAAAATTGTAGTTACTACACCAGGCCCCAATGCATACAGCATTCAGATCGTTTCTGACAATTTCAATGTAACAGGTAGTTCAAGTTATAAATTAATGTTTTGGGCAAAAGCCGCTGCAGCAGGTCAATCTTTAAGAGCAGTTGCACAGGGAAATGCTTATTATACACAGCAGGATCAGTCGCTCACAACCACATGGACGCAATACACTTTTAATTTTACGCCAACTGAAAATTCTGTTTCAGTAAAATTTCATTTCCCCAATGCTGGAACTTTCTTTATTGATAATCTTTCAGTAGCACTCACATCTTCAACATTGGATCCAACCAAGGTAAATACGGCATTGCAAAACTGGGTGACGACAATGGTTGACAGGTATAAAGGAAAACTAACTGGCTGGGATGTGGCCAACGAAGTGATGATTGATGGAACAGGTGCACTAAGAACAGGAGCCAATTCATCTGCCAGTGCGGATAATTTTTATTGGGCAGATTACCTGGGAAGAGGATATATAGCTAATGCTTTTCGCTGGGCCAATGCTGCTGATCCTGCTGCAAAATTATTTATCAATGATTATAACCTGGAATCAGATAACAGAAAGCTGGATTCAACAATTGCGCTGATCAACGAATTAAAACTGGCAGGTGTTCCCATACATGGAGCAGGATTACAAATGCATATCAGTATTAACACTAATAATTCAGGAATTGATAATGCATTTCAGAAATTAGCAACTACCGGTTTATTAATTCATGTTTCAGAATTGGATGTACGGATAAATCCATCAAATGCGAACCCATTTACCTCAACACAGGGATTATTGGACCAGCAGGCACAAAAATTCAAATATGTTGCGGAATCCTATTTCAGAAACGTTCCGGCAGCACAGCGATTTGGTATTACGGTTTGGAATCTTACAGATGCTGATAGCTGGATCGTAACAGGCGGTCGCCCGGATTTTCCCTGTTTGTTTGATGCAGGGTATAATAAAAAAGCTGCTTTCACTGAATTTATTAAAGGTCTACAATAAATAATTAAGAATATGCTTGAACAAACGATGAGATGGTACGGGCCCAAAGACCCGGTTAGTCTTTGGGATATCAGGCAGGCCGGTTGTACCGGAGTGGTAACAGCCCTGCATCATATTCCGGTTGGTGATATCTGGTCCACAGATGAAATTTTAAAAAGAAAAGAGGAAGTAGAAGCCGCCGGCATGACATGGACAGTAATTGAAAGTTTACCGGTCAGTGAGGATATAAAAAAACAGACCGGTAATTATTTATCTCATATTGAAAATTATAAACAAAGCCTTCGCAATATTGCCCAATGTGGTTTAAAAGTGGTTACCTACAATTTCATGCCAATACTGGACTGGATGCGTACGGACATAGCATACGAAATGCCGGATAAAAGCAAGGCACTGTATTTTGAAAGAGCTGCATTTATTGCTTTCGATCTTTTTATGCTGAAACGTTCGGATGCTGAAAAGGATTATTCAAAAGAGGATATTCAAAAAGCAAAACTAAGATTTGCTGAAATGTCTGAAGAGGAAAAACAAAAAATCTACCACAACTGCCTGTTGGGATTACCGGGCAGTGATGTGCCGTTTACTCCTGAGGAAATTCTGACTGCATTAAAAACCTATGAACATATTGATGCAAAAAAACTAAAGCAACATCTTTTTTATTTTTTAAGAGAAATAATTCCTGTAGCAGAAGAGGCTGGATTAAAAATGGCTATTCATCCGGATGATCCGCCTTATCCCTTATTGGGATTGCCAAGAATTGTGAGTACAGAGAAAGATGCTGAGGAATTGGTTCAAGCTGCACCCTCTGTTGCCAATGGTCTGTGCTATTGTACCGGCTCCTTTGGTGTAAGGGCAGATAATGATTTACCAGGGATCATAAAAAGATTGGGTGATCATATTCATTTCATTCATTTGCGCAGCACCAAAAGAGATAAAGAAGGAAATTTCTTTGAAGCAGATCACCTGGATGGGGATGTAGATATGTATTCGGTGATAAAAGAACTTGTGTTATTAATGAAAAGAAAAAATATTTCCATTCCTATGCGGCCGGATCATGGGCACCAGATGCTGGATGATCTGAACAAGACAACTTATCCTGGTTATAGCGCTATCGGAAGACTGAGAGGTTTGGCGGAACTAAGAGGACTGGAGTTGGGAATAGTAAGATCGATTTAAGAAAATATCAGGTAGATCCCCGGATAAATAATTCTGTATTAAGGACACGGGTTTCAAACTCTGTAACCGGTCTTTTACTTTCAATCAATTGAAGCAAAAGTTTCATGGCAACTTCGCCCATCTCAAAAGCCGGTTGCCTGATAACTGATAATGGAGGGTTAATTAATTCTGCAAGATCAGAATTGGAAAATCCCAAAAGTCCCATATCATCCGGAATTTTAATTCCCTTTGCAATAAAAATCCGTAAACAATTTGTAGTCAACTTGTCTGCCGCAGTAAAAATAGCATCAGGAGGTTTACGCAATGCCAATAACTCATTGACTGATTTTTCTACTTCAGAAAAGATCATACCGCCATGCTGACAATATTTTATCATAGTTGCATCCGTTGTCATTCCATTATCAACCAATGCAGCTTTATATCCTGCCAATCTTTCCCTGGAAATTGAAACTATTTCAGGATTAGAAATAGCAGCTATCCTTTTATATCCGCTTTCAAGTAAATATTTTGTTGCATCATAAGCTCCCTTATAACTATCAGAAATTACTTTATGTGTTTCTATTTCATCTACAATCCGGTCAAAAAAAACAATGGGCATTTTTTTCTCATGTAATTCTTTCATATAACTAAAATCTGCTGTTTCGGTTGAAACAGAAATGATCAATCCATCGATAGAACGGGAAGTAAGATATTGCAGGTTCAGTTGTTCCCTGTCAAAAGATTCCATACTCTGTGCAATGATCACATTATACCCGTTATTGTAGGCTATGGATTCTATGCCGTTTATCACTTGTGAAAAAAAGCTATTCGCTATTTCGCAAACAACAACTCCGATGGAACGGCTTCTTCTTTCTTTCAGACTTAATGCAATTGGATTTGGATGATAATTTATTTTTTCAGCATATTCCAGCACCAATTTTTTGGTATCCTCACTTATTTCATGGCTATCTCTTAAAGCTCTTGAAACAGTAGAAGTTGAAATCCCTAATGCTTTTGCAATATCTTTTATTGTAACTGCTTCAAATTTCATATAACAAACAGAGCCTGTAATTTTCAATATAAAACACAGTCTTTAAAGTTAGGAAGATATGCCCACTTTAGCATTTGTATAATAGCTGGTTTTGCGAAGTATTTTAAGGTCTCAAAGACCCCTGGCGGCGGCTAATTAATTTCTTTTAAAATGATATTTAAAATTTTAAAATAGATTTTTTCAAATTGTATCCTTAACTACAGATCAACAGATTCATTATGACATCGTTATCGGGAACGATTGCGTAAAAAAACAGGGAGTGACACAGCAAAAATCATAAATAGAACTGTAGATTCATGTTTTAAAATTGGATGATATATTTAATATCCAGCTGGTTTTTAAAATTAATTACAGGTAACTGCAAAACTGTTTATGTATGAAAAGAACAATTCTCTTTTTTTCAGGACTACTCTTCTTGGTTTTTTCTTCATTTGCCCAGGATCGGCAAATCAGGGGAAAAGTGATCAATGATACCGGAGATCCTCTTGCGGGAGTCAGTATATTATTAAGTGGTACTCAAACGGGTGCACAAACTGATGTTTTAGGAAACTTTATTATTTCTGCTCCGGGAACTGCCAAAGTTAATTTGATAATATCATCCAGTGGTTACGAATCTCAGACAATTTCAACCGATGGTTCAACTCAGTTAAACATTACATTACTAAAATCTGTGACAACACTTGATGATATAGTGGTAATAGGATACCAGTCTGTTAGAAGAGGGGATTTGACCGGTTCAGTCTCCTCAATTAATGCAAGACAAATTAAAGATATTCCAATCAACTCTACAGCCCAGGCATTAACTGGAAGGCTGGCAGGTGTACAAATAACAGGTACCGAAGGTTCACCTGATGCTGCTGCTGTCATAAGAGTTCGTGGTGGCGGATCAATTAGTCAGGACAACTCACCACTGTATATAATAGATGGTATCCAGGTAGAAGATGCATTATCTAATATTTCTCCCCAGGATATTGCAACCATAGATGTATTGAAAGATGCTTCGGCAACAGCAATTTATGGTGCAAGAGGAGCCAATGGTGTGGTAATTATCACAACTAAAGGCGGAAAAAATCAAAAAGCAGTTTTAAATTATAATGCATTAGTAGGAGTAAGTCAATTGGCAAATAAGCTGAATGTGATGAAACCCTATGACTTTGTTCTTTTTCAGTATGAAAGAAGCCGCGGAAGTACGGCTGATATGAATAGCTTTTTGAATACGTACGGAACCTTTGCTGATCTTGACCTATATAAGTCTATTCCATTTGTTGACTGGCAGGATCAAATGTTTGGACGTAATGCAATTCAGCAAACACATAATGTTTCCCTAACTGGTGGAAATAATGTTACAACCTATAATTTCAGCCTGACATCGAACTTACAGGAAGGTATACTGATCGGTTCAGAATTTGACAGAAAGCTGGTAAGTTTCAAATTTGATCATAAACTGAGCAATAAAGTATCGCTGGGTTTTAATACCCGGTATAATAATACGGTTGTAGATGGAGCAGGAACTTCTAATCCCGGATCTTCATCTACAAACCGGTTACGTCATGCTGTTAAGTACCGTCCTTTCCTGGTGGGCGGACAGGATCTGTTTACCTATGATGATGATTATGCCAATGCTACCAATGCAAACAGCCTTCAACTGGTAAACCCGTTACTTTATAATGAAGCTGAGTTCAGAAAAAATCTAACCAGTGTTTTGAACCTCTCAGCTTATGTTGAATTAAAATTTACTCCTTATATGAGTTTTAAATCCACAGCAGGTTTTGATTTCACTGATGTGAGAAGAGAAGCTGTGGATGATTCCATAACGGGGAATTCAAAACAAAATGGAAGCGGACTTCCTTTGGCAAGTATAGGCACATCCAACCGCTTAACGATTAATAATTCAAACGTACTGACTTTTACCAACGCAAAACTCGATGGAAATTTTAATAAGAAAAATAAAATCACAGCATTGGTAGGGCATGAGATTTACCAGAATAGAACAAGAGGAGAAAATTTGTATGCCCGGAATTTTCCTTCTGGAATTTCCCCCAAAAAAGCCATCGGGAATATGAATCTCGGAACATTGTACCTGAATCCATCAAACCTGCCTTCATATGAAAATACAAACCGGATTGTATCAGGTTTTGGCAGGATAAATTATGAATATGATGGCAGGTACCTTGTTAATTTGACGACCAGAGTGGATGGTTCTTCTAAATTCGCAGAAGGGAATAAGTGGGATTATTTTCCTTCGGCATCTGTGGCCTGGAGAATTTCCAAAGAAAAATTTATGGACGGCATAAGTTCCGCAGTGAATGATTTGAAACTCCGTGTCAGTTACGGAGAAGCAGGGAATAACCGGATAGACGATTTCCTTTATTTGACGCAATTTGTTACAAATACCCAATATTGGCTGAACAACCAGTTGAATACTGGTTTTTCACCTGATGGATTAGCCAATCAAAACCTGGTTTGGGAAAAAACAATTTCAAGAAATCTGGGCCTTGATATTTCTTTTTTAAGAAACAAGATTCAGGTCTCTGCCGATTTATATAGAAACACGACCAGGGATTTGTTGATTGCAGTGCCGGTTCCTACTTCATCAGGTTACACCACACAAATTCAAAATGTAGGTTCAACGGAAAACAAAGGAGTAGAAGTTCAGATCACCGCTACTCCAATAGCTACAAAAGATTTTTCATGGAATACAAATTTCAATATTTCGTTTAATAAAAATAAAGTTACAGCGCTAAGTACTTATCAGGATTCTTACCTACAGGCATCCGGTTGGGGTGTGGGTAGTACGCCTGCTGATTTTATTGTAAAAGTTGGCGAACCAGTTGGTTCCATCAGAGGGTTTATATCTGACGGATTTTATCAACTCAGCGATTTTGATTATAATGCAACAACCGGTGCATATGTCTTAAAGGCTGGTCAACCCAACAATCTTGGCGCTACATCTCTGACTCCATATCCGGGAAGATTAAAATACAGGGACCTGAACGGAGATATGATCATAGACGACGCTGACAGAACAATTATTGGAGTAGCTCAACCTGATTTCTTTGGAGGTTTAAACCAGCAATTCACCTATAAAAATTTTGATCTGAGTTTATTTTTGAACTTCCAGGTTGGCAATGATGTAATAAACGCAAACCGTCTGGAATTTACAAATGCCTATACACCCAACTCCAACATGCTTGATGATATGAATGGCCGCTGGCGCAATGTAAATGAACTGGGTATTGTTGTAACGGATCCTGCTGCACTTACTAAGTTAAACGCCAATGCCACGATCTGGAGCCCAAGCACCAGTAGTAACTCGTTCACATTGCATTCATGGGCAGTAGAAGATGGTTCGTTCCTGAGAGTCAATAATATTTCTCTAGGTTATAATTTCCCATTGGCAATAACTCAAAAAATGAAAATACAAAAATTAAGAGTTTATGCTACAGCTAATAACCTGGCTGTATTTACCAAATACAGCGGCTATGATCCGGAAGTGAGTACAAGAAGATCAACGCCAGTGACCCCGGGAGTTGATTATTCGGCATATCCACGAAGCAGAACATATATAGCTGGTATCAATCTTACTTTATAATGCGTCTCAAAATTCTTGATATATGAAACTATCGTTCTTTAATAAACCAATAGTAGCAATTACAATCTTTATTCTGATAATTGCCGGAATAGGATCTTGTAAAAAATTCCTGGAAGTTGAACCCGTTTCTTCATTTGGAAGTGATTATGTTTTTGGC
The DNA here is from genome assembly GCA_964581455.1 of uncultured Chitinophaga sp. Lineage (GTDB taxonomy): Bacteria > Bacteroidota > Bacteroidia > Chitinophagales > Chitinophagaceae > VBAS01. The sequence goes on from CAZOOT010000002.1 coordinate 76,818, forward strand.
AGTGTATCAAATGCCAAAACAGCCCTGATGGGTGCTTATGCTTCGCTGACAGGCGACCAGGCATATGGTATCCGCGTAAGTATGTATTATACTTATGACAATGATCTTATGATGGGTCAGGGCGGTACTCCATATCCCGATAACGAACGCCGTGATATTGCACATTATAATGTGAATGCGAATAATACACAATTGGCCCGTCCGTTCAACCAGTTATATACGGGCGTTGAAAATTCCAACATTTGTATTTACAATATTCCCCAAATGGAAGGATATAATAATTCGCCGGAACTAAAAAGAATGCACGGAGAAGCGCTTACTCTTCGGGCACAATTTTATCTGGAGCTTGTTCGCAATTGGGGTGATATTCCTGCTCAATTTCTGCCATCTTCTGTAGAAGCAGATCTTTTTAAAGCCAAAATGGACAGGGACTCAATTTATGATCGATTACTGGATGATCTTGATCTGGCAAAAACACTTGTTCCATGGAGAAATGAAGTAGCCGCTGATGAAAGAATTACTCAGGGTGCTGTCAGGGCATTGCGTGCAAGAATAGCATTATACCGGGGTGGGTATTCTTTAAGAAGAAGCGGAGGAATGCAAAGAGGAAGTAATCACAAAGCTTATTACCAGATCGCAAAAGATGAGTGCAAGGCCATCATGCAGAGTAACCAGCATGATCTGAATTCAAGCTTTGAGTCTGTTTTTAAAAACTATGTAGCCGGTAAACAGATTGAACCTAATGGGGAAGTGATATGGGAAGTTGCCATGGAAGGAGGTAACAGTGCATTAGGCGATAGTAAACTTGGATACTATTGCGGACCAAGGGCAAATAATAACGGTAATTCAGCTTTGAGTATTCTGCCCAATTATTTTTATATGTTCGATTCTACCGATAAAAGAAGAGATGTTGTTTGTGCCCCTTATTATGTTGAAGCAATCGGTACAACCATTACAGCCCGTACCGGTCGTGGTTTAGAAGCAATGCCTGATGGAAAATTCCGGAGAGACTGGATACCGGGAGGCTTAACAATCGGGCCACAGTATTTTGGTGTGAACTGGCCTTTGATACGCTATTCTGATGTATTACTCATGTTTGCAGAAGCAGATAATGAAATCAATAACGGTCCGACTGCAGAAGCGAAAACAGCATTTGAAAAAGTTCGTTTAAGAGCTTATGGCGGCAACCTAAATTTAATTGGAACTACTCCTTCCACCTATGCCGGGTTTTTTGATGCTATTGTAAAAGAAAGAGCCTTGGAATTAGGAAGCGAGGGGGTTCGTAAATATGACCTTATCCGCTGGAATATGCTGGCGTCAAAAATTGCTGAAACTAAAGCCACTTTGCTGGCAATGGCTAACAGGCAGGCACCTTATAATAATCTGCCAGATTATATGTTTTATGAAAATAATTCACCAACTATAAAATGGGCCAGTTCCTTTTACAAGCCTAATACGATAGGCAGTACAGCCCCGGTAGGTTACACCAGGGTAAATTGGGTAAGGGATAACATCAATTCTACCATACTCACCTATTATGCTATTTCATTTACACCAAATAAAAATGAATTATTACCTATACCACAGGCATCGCTGGATGCCAATCCTAAACTGACACAGGATTATGGCCATTAATTGAGTTGTAAAGTTTAAATAATTTAAAACATGAAAAGCGTAAATACAATATTTAAAAACAAAACGGTTCTTGCATTTTCCATTTTTGTGTTCCTGTTTGCCTGTAATAAAAAAATGGATATCCCGGAAGCCAATTTGCCACGCATGTTTACTCCTACCGGCATTCAGATTACATTAGCAGAAACGCAGGTAAGGATAGCCTGGAATCCTTCTCTTTTTTCAGCTTCAAAGCAATTTCAGTACACCATTCAGGTATCAAAAGACTCAACTTTTCAAGGTACTCCGGACTTCACAACAGTGTCCGATACAACATTTGTAATTGTTACAGATGCTGATATTGCAATAAGGCAAAAATATTTTGCACGCATTAAGGCAAATGCTGTAAATACTACGGCAGAATCAAATTGGTTTAATAGCATTGGCTTCTCAATGACCGGCGAACAAATATTTAAAGTTCCTGTCCAGGAAGCTGACATCATTGACAGGGGAGTAATTTTAAGATGGACAACAACACCGGGAGTTTCCAAAATTGTATTGACACCCCAGGGCGGTACATCTTTTGATGTAGCCATAACCGCAGCTGATAATACAGCCGGCTTTAAATTAATAAATAATCTTCTGGCCAATACAACCTATTCTGCTGAAATTTTTGCCGGCACTAAAAGTAAAGGCTTACTTTCTTTCAAAACAAAAGCCACTATTACAGGTAATAGCATTATTGATCTTCGGGGAATAGAAAACAGGCCATCTGTATTGGCTGATACATTACCAATTGTTCCTTCTGGAAGTATTATTATTTTGAAAAGAGGATTAACCTACAATATTTCTTCAACAATAAGTCTGAATAAATCAATAACCATATTAAGTGGCGCCGATTTTATTCCTGATCTGGCAACTCTTTACTTTACCAACAATTTTAATTTGGTTGCTGGCAGTGCAATTGATTCTATAATGTTTAAAGACTTAAACCTGTACAGCGATAATTATGCATCACGCTATGTTTTCAATATCAGCCAGGTGGGAACAATTGGAAAAGTTTCTTTTGAAAATGTTTACGGACATCGTTTCCGTGGTTTTTTCAGGATGCAGACTGGTGGGGCAGGTACACAGGTAACTGATCTGATTATTAAAAACTGCGTTATTGATAGCTTAAGAGATTTCTCTCTTGTTAATACCAACAACTCAAATACAGTTGCTAATATCAAAGTTTCAAATACTACTATTTATAATGCAAGGAAGGTTATTGATCACAGAAGCCCGGGTTCTAACTCTATAGAATTCACAAACTGCACATTTAATAATACACCGGGAGGAGGTGCACCAGGCGGTATTGGCGGTTTTTATTTTATAGATCTGAATACATTGAATTCGGCAACGCCTATCAAAATCACCAATTGCATTTTTGGAAGCACTTGGGATGACCAGGGTTTAGGAAATGATGCCCTTGGTATTCGTGCAGGATCAGCTACCAGTGTAGAAGTTTCTAATTCGTATCAAACATCAGATTTTATATCAACCAACGCAACTTATCAAATTGCGGGACTTTTACCTTATCCGGGAACATCTATAAATTTATTTACTAATCCTTCCATTGGTAATTTTAAAATAAAAGATAATAGCTTTCCCGGTAAAGGCAACTCAGGCGATCCGCGTTGGTATTAAAAGTATTTTTTAAATAATAATTTAAGTCCGGGATTGTTATAATTCTTAATTTGATTATTCTGG
>CAZOOT010000003.1:0-75477 GCA_964581455.1 uncultured Chitinophaga sp.
TTATTGAAAACTATTCACAACTTAAACAGGAACTAATTTCGAAAGGTTATCATTTTTCAAGTGATACAGATACTGAAGTATTGCTGAATTTTATAGAAGAAATAAAAATGAATAATCAATGCAACCTGGAAGAAGCTATAAGGGTTGCTCTTAAACGTGTAGTAGGCGCTTATGTTATTCTTTTGATTGATGAAGATGATCCGGAAACCATCGTTGCAGCCCGTAAAGGAAGCCCTCTGGTGATAGGCATCGGTAAAGGAGAACATTTTCTCGGATCAGATGCTTCGCCTATGCTGGAATATACCAATGAAGTAGTGTATGTAAATGACTATGAGCTGGCAATTGTAAAACCCAATGAACTGATCTTAAAAAACCTTGGCAATGAAAAAATAACTCCCTTTGTTCAGAAACTGGACCTGGAACTTGCCGCAATTGAAAAAGGGAATTATGAACATTTCATGCTGAAAGAGATCAATGAACAATCAGAAACTATTTTTGATTGCCTCCGGGGAAGGCTGGATGCAGAGAAAGGCACCATCACCATGGCTGGTGTTGAAAATAATATTGAAAAATTAACCAATGCTAACCGGATCATTATAATTGCCTGTGGCACCAGCTGGCATGCAGGACTGGTAGCTGAATATATTTTTGAGGAATTATGCCGTATTCCTGTAGAAGTGGAATATGCTTCAGAATTCAGGTATCGGAATCCAATAATAAATCCTGGTGATGTATTGCTAGCAATTTCTCAAAGTGGAGAAACAGCGGATACATTGGTTGCAATCGAAAAAGCAAAACAAAACGGAGCATTTATTTTCGGTATCGTTAATGTAGTTGGTTCATCCATTGCCCGCATTTCACATGCAGGAGCATATACCCATGCCGGACCGGAAATTGGTGTTGCAAGTACAAAAGCATTTACGGCACAACTGGCTGTATTGACCATGGTAGCATTAAAAATTGCAAAACAAAAAGGAAGTATTGATGAAGAAAGATATATGCATCTTTTAAAAGAACTTCAAGATATTCCTGAAAAAGTAAAAGAGGTTTTCAAAACTGGAAAGCATATAGAATCCCTGGCTTCAAAATATAAAGGGGCAAGAGATTTTTTATACCTCGGCAGAGGTTATAATTTCCCGATTGCTTTGGAAGGAGCATTGAAGTTAAAAGAGATCTCCTATATACATGCTGAAGGCTATCCGGCTGCTGAAATGAAACATGGCCCTATTGCATTAGTGGATGAACATCTTCCCGTGGTTTTTGTAGCTACCAAAGATTCATTTCATGAGAAAGTCGTAAGCAATATGCAGGAAATAAAAGCCAGGAAGGGAAAGGTGATTGCCGTCATTACCGAAGGAGATGTAAATTCTGTTGCTATTTCTAATGATGTGATGATCGTGCCAGAGGCAGACGAGATCATGGCTCCCATGCTGAGTGTGATACCACTTCAATTACTTGCCTATTACATTGGGGTAATGAATGGTTGTGATGTTGACAAACCAAGAAACCTGGCAAAATCAGTCACGGTAGAATAAATAAATCTTTTCCTTATGAGTGAAGTAAAAAAAAGACCTGTTCAATCACTCGGCTACAATTTTGTTTCAAAAGAATTTATCCCAAAAGGGAAAGACGAATACCATTTACGATTTTCTCAAAACCGCAGCGGCATTCAATACAGAAACCTGACTCCTAAGGAAATTAAATTACTGGTCAAAAACAACAACCATTCCGACAATTGGACAAAAGTATTGGTGGCAGATCCATTCAATGGCGATCTTGTAAAGAACTGCAATTTTTACGGACTGGTCCGGATTGGAAAACTCGAATCTGTTTTTCTTGAATTTCATGATGTACGTCTGCCTGTTGGTTTGTACAACAGCACAATTGTGAGCAGTGATTTTGGAAATAATGTTGTTGTAAACAATGTGAATTACATGAGCCATTACATTGCAGGTAATGAAGTGATCCTTGTAAATATAAATGAGCTAAGTGCTTCTGATCATTCAAAATTCGGAAATGGGATCATCAAAGACGGAGAAAAGGAAAGTGTACGTATCTGGCTGGAAGTATGCAATGAAAATGCGGGCCGGAGTATTTTACCATTCAATGGTATGCTTCCGGGAGATGCCTATTTGTGGAGCCGGTATCGGGCAGATGATATTTTAATGAAAAAATTCAAACAGTTTACTGAAAAACGATTTAGCAAACAAAGGGGTTATTATGGAAAGATTGGTGATGGAACCGTAATTAAAAACTGCAGGATTATCAAAGATGTATGGATTGGATCAGATGCCTATATCAAAGGTGCCAATAAATTAAAAAACCTGACCATCAATTCGGGGCCGGAAGGAAAATCACAAATTGGTGAAGGTTGTGAATTGGTAAATGGGGTCGTTGGATTTGGCTGCAGGATTTTTTATGGTGTCAAAGCTGTTCGCTTTATCCTGGCATCTCATTCACAACTCAAGTATGGTGCCCGGCTGATCAATTCCTACCTCGGAAACAATTCAACCATCTCCTGTTGCGAGGTGCTGAACTCTTTGATCTTCCCCTCTCATGAACAACACCACAACAATTCCTTTCTTTGTGCGGCAACAATAATGGGACAGTCCAATATGGCTGCCGGTGCAACCATCGGATCAAATCATAATAGCAGAAGTGCAGATGGGGAATTGATCGCTGCCAGAGGGTTCTGGCCGGGATTATGTGTAAGCCTGAAACATAATTCCAGGTTTGCCACTTTTACCTTCATTGCAAAAGGAGATTTCCCGGCCGAATTGAATATCCCTCTCCCATTCTCACTTGTCAGCAATGATCTCAGCAATGATAAATTGGTGATAATTCCTGCCTTCTGGTTCATGTATAATATGTATGCACTGGCAAGGAATGAAACAAAATACAGGGAAAGAGATAAACGAAATGAGAAAATACAATTCCTCGAGTTTGACTTTCTTGCTCCTGATAGTGTGAATGAAATTTTTGAGGCAATTCAACTACTTAAAAAATTTACTGGTTTTGCCTACTGCAGAAAAATGAATAAAAAATTGTCTGTACAGGAAGCATTGAAGATCGGTCAGGAACTTTTGGATGATAAAAATCCATTGCTGGAGGAACTGGAAATTATTGCAGAAGGTTTTGAGAACTCAAAAAGATCTGTGCAAATAAAGAAAGTGCAACAGGCATATAACATTTACAAGGAATTGCTCATTTATTATGGCACAAACCAGCTTATACAATTGGCTTCCAGAAATAAAATTAATACCTGGGAACAATTAAAAGAATTGATCCCTGCTAAAACGAAACGGCATAGTTGGGAAAATATTGGCGGCCAGTTAATTTCAACTACCAATATAAAATCATTCATAAAAAACATACACAATAGTAAAATAAACAGCTGGAATGAAGTGCATGATTTTTATACAGCAAACAGCGAATTGTATCCTGATCAAAAATTCCAACATGCCTTTGCCTCTTTACTGGAAATATTAAATCTTAAGTCTGCTGACTTTAACAAAAAACTATTCAAGTCTCTTCTCCGGCAATCATTAATTACAAGGACATGGATGGTAAAAGGTATCAGTGATTCCCGTGCAAAAGATCATAGTAATCCTTTCAGAAAAATGCTGTACGAAACCAAAAAAGAAATGGATGCAGTAATTGGCAGGTTGGATGAAAATGCTTTTATAAAATCCCAACGAAAGGAAATGGAGGCTTATAGGAAGAATGTAAAATCCTTGTCAGCAAATCTCAAACTGTGATCTACTTATAATCCCTGCTGGTAAATGGATAATAAGTAGAAGAAAAGCCTAATTGATAACATGCTGTATAATATACAATGTCCAGCAGGTAATGCTTCAAGGGTTTTTTCCCATCTCCTATTTTGATCACCAGGGCAGACACAAGTGCTGATCGCTGAATAAAATTATTCAAATGATATTGGTCCGTAAACATAACCAGTGCCGATGTTGATAGAAAAAATTTAGGACCGTTGTCAGGGTTAGCCCCTTCATACTTATTTCGCCAGCTCACCCTTGGATCAAACCATTGCCTGTTTGCACCGGGAAATTTTTTCTCAAAAATCCGGTAATTGAATTGTAAAGTTTCATTAAACCCCTTGGCTGAACCACCAACAAAAACCAGGCTGCCGGTAATAATTTTGTTTTTATCGATCCTCCATTTATTTTTTTCTGATGGATCTTTTTGGGCAAAAGTTGTAAGACCAAAAAGCATTAGTCCAATAAGCAGTTTCATTTTTTCTTTTTTAAATTCCAAACAATAAATGTCAATCAGTCAAATGAAGGATCAGGTTTGGGTTTTAAATAAGAAGGAATATTAAAATCGATTTTTCAGGAAAACGATACTTGATATGGTATCATCATAGATTGGAATACACTAAAGTAGAATTTGGTTTTCTAATTGAAAAACTATCAGGCAATAAACTTTGAAAAATGGTAGATTTACTATACCCGGAACTATAGCAAGAAGCTAGCAAATTTGAAGGACTATTTTTATAAAATAAAACCCCGCTGATCTTCTGAAAAGATTGAACAGGATCAAAGACCCTTATTTTTTTCTGAAAAAAATTCTGATGGGAACCCCTGTTAAATTGAAATTCTGGCGAAGTTGATTTTCCAGATAATTTTTATAAGGGAGTTTTACATCCTCAGGATAATTACAGAAAAAAGCGAATGAAGGGACCCTGGTCGGTAATTGTGTTACATATTTAACCTTTAACGGATGGCCACGGATTACCGGCGGGTGGTAAGATGCGATTGATTTTAAGATCACCTCATTCAATACTGAAGTACTGATCTTCTTTTTTCTGTTTTCAAATACTTCCAATGCCAATTCAATGCCCTTAAAAATCCTGGTCTTTTCTTTAGCAGAAATAAACAAAATCGGAACATCGGAAAACGGAGCCAGTCTTTTTTTTAATTCAGCTTCATAAGTCTTTGCAGTATTGGTTTCTTTTTCCATCAGGTCCCATTTGTTTACCAAAACCACAACACCCTTTCCTTTTTTTGTAGCAAGACTGAATATATTAATGTCTTGTGCAGTAATTCCATTTGTCGCATCTATCATGATCATGCAAACATCTGCTTCATCCACTGCTTTAATAGCCCTGATTACGGAATAAAATTCCAGGTCCTCATGCACTTTTGTTTTCCTTCGAATTCCGGCTGTATCAATCAACACAAATTCTTTTTGAAAAAGATTGTAATGTGTATGAATACTGTCCCTTGTGGTTCCGGCAATATCGCTGACGATTGTCCTTTCCTGGCCCACTAAAGAATTTAATAAAGAAGATTTACCAACATTTGGTTGCCCGATGATGGCGATCTTTGGTAAAGCATCATCCAATGTTTCTTTTATATCGTCTGCCGGAATAATTTCAGTAATTGCATCCATCAACTCTCCCGTTCCACTGCCACTGATTGAAGAAACAAAAAATACGTTTTCAAACCCAAGGCTGTAAAATTCTGTAGCAGCCAGCATCCTTTCGTTGTTATCCACTTTGTTTACCACAAGGAAAACCGGTTTGGAACTCCTTCTTAGCAGGTTCGCCATTGCATCATCCAGATTTGTAATTCCGGTGGCTACATCGGTCATGAATAATACTGCATTTGCCTCATCAATTGCAATGGCCACCTGTTTCCTGATCTCTTTTTCAAATACATCCTGGCTGTCCGGCACGAAACCACCGGTATCAATTACATTGAAGGATTTACCATTCCATTCTGTAATTCCATATTGCCGGTCCCTTGTAACACCACTTATGTCATCTACAATAGCTTTTCGTTGTTCCAACATACGATTAAACAAAGTACTCTTGCCCACATTGGGTCTTCCTGCTATAGCTAATGTAAATCCCATTTTTTTAATTTCTTCTTTTCCGGTTAATCCTTTTTATGTGTAGTGTTATAATGTTCCAAAAAAACTATATAATCATTTTCTTCTTTAAACTTTAGTCCTTGCTGTTTGATCCAGGAATCATAAGCTGTCTTTCCGGGAATATGTGCAAAGAAATCATCTTTTGACAACCGTTTGATTTTATTATACTGATCTCCGGTTTGCACGAAATACTCCTCTGTGTCATTAAAATAATATCTCTTTTGGGTTCCAAAAAGTGAATCCGCTGACCTTACTTCACGTTTTGTCATTTTCAAAAGCTTTGTTTCTCCCTGGTTTAACTCCTGAACATAACATTTTTTGCAATTTGCTTTTTTTCTCAGATCCTCAATAGTCATACGGAAAATAGCAGCAATCTGATTGCTATCTTCTTTTTGCATAAAAACTATTGTCTTCAATTCACCCGGAATAGCTACCTGCTCTTCCCCCATTTTATTCATGTAATGCACTTCCTGGGTTGCAAAATTGAATTTAGCCTGGTAATCTCCCTTTGAAGAATCACGGGAATCAAAAAAATAAGCTTTTTGCCAAACGTCTCTCCAGTATGCATTACCCTTAATTCTGTTATAAGGAATAGTTTGAGATAAGCCGCCACTGCCATAAACCACGATACTGCCAAAAGCATCTCTGGGATTTGTAGGCGATCCTGTTTCAATAAATACCTGCCCCTGCAGGCTAAGCAGCATAAACTGTATTGTCAGAATGATAAATATTTTTTTCATAATCACAATTTTATATGAATGAACATGTAAATTTTAATTCTCTTTTTTAAATAATTATCGGTATCCATATTCTTTTAAATGGACATCACTATCTCTCCATTTCTCCCTGACTTTCACAAACAATTCCAGAAATATTTTTTGATCCAGGAAAGTCTCAATTGACTTTCGGGATTCAGTTCCAACCTTCTTGATCATTTTACCACCGGTTCCAATTATTATTGCCTTTTGCGTTTCTCTTTGCACTATAATATCTGCCGTAATTTTTATTAACCCTGTTTTTTGTTTATACTCATTTACCATCACAGTTGCCTGGTAGGGAATTTCTTCTTCGAAATTTTCATAAATTTTTTCCCGGATTAATTCAGCTACAAAAAACCTTGTATTCAAATCAGAAATATCATCGCCACTATAGAAAGGTTCTCCTTCAGAAAGAAATTCAAGAATATTTTTCAAAAACTTCTTTTTATTGATGCCTGTTAAAGCAGATACGGGGACCACTTTTCTGCAATAGGGTTTTGAAATAAAAAAATCTATCGCTTCTTTATTTTTCTTTTCCCCGGCACGGTCTATTTTATTGATCACTACAATAGCCGGAACTTTCAGATTCAGCGCAGAAAATATTGTATCACATTCTTCCCAGTTCTCATTTACATCTACCAATAACAGGGCCACATCAGCATCATCCAGGGATCCTTTAACAGCTTCCATCATTTTTTTATGAAGCTTATAGCGGGGTTCTATAATGCCAGGTGTATCTGAAAAAACGATTTGATAATCATTTTCCGTTAATATTCCCTTTATCCTATGCCGGGTTGTCTGCACTTTTGAAGATACAATGGCGAGCTTTTCACCCATCAATGCATTCATTAATGTGCTTTTACCTGCATTTGGACGCCCGAAAATATTTACAAATCCAACTTTCATTAATTATACCTGTACTGCAAGTTTCAGGCTACAAGAGAAGAGGAGGTAGTCGATCCTTGCAGTTGTTTTTTTACAACTGTTTGGAAAAAATAGAAAAACCAAACCTGGGTTTGGCGCTTCTTTGTTGTGAAGGCCCCGATCCAATCGGGGCGACCTTCTGTTTTGTTGCGAAGGCCCCGATACAATCGGGGCGACCTTCTGTTTTGTTGCGAAGGGGAGGATCGAACTCCCGACCTTCGGGTTATGAGCCCGACGAGCTACCGCTGCTCTACTTCGCGATATAAGTTTAATTCCTTAAGTTTCTATTTACCAAATCCAGTCCTTGGGTTCTGAGCCCGATCCGCCAGCTGGCGGACTGCTCTACTTCGCGATATGGAGCGCAAAGGTATGTGTTGATGCCCTACTATCCAAAAGAAAAAGCGTCTCTGAGTCCAGAAACGCTTCCTTATTTTCAAATCAAATTTTAGGATTTCCTGGTCACACTACTGGCGCCACTGGTTTTAATATTCCTGATCAACCCTTCCCCCTTAAATTTTACATCACTGGCACCACTTGCGTTTGCATTCAGTTCTTTATTCACAGTAATAAAAACTGATGAGGCTCCTGATGCTTTTGCCTCACAGTAATTTGTTATAAGATCATAGCCTTTAAAATCACTGGCACCACTTGTTTCGATTTTCAAATTTGCGGCATTTCCTGACAAAGTGATATCTGATGCTCCACTGAGATCCACTTTAAGATTCTTTGCATTCACTTTTCCCTTCAAATCGCTGGCACCGGAAAAATGAATTGTAAGATCGTCTGAGGAAATTCCCTCTTCCATAAATACATCACATGCCCCGCTTACGGTAAGTTTGTCCAGTTTTTTCACAGAGATATAAGCTTTTAATTTTTGCTTATCCATATTGAACAATTTCCAGAACTTCTTATCATCGTCGAAACGGATAACCAGCGCCCCGTTTTCAACAGATGTTTTGATCCGGTCCCTGATTTCTGAAGATGAACCACTGATTGCAACAGCTTCTTCATTTCCCTGCGAAATATATACATCAAACGCATTTGCAATATTTATAGAATGAAAGCTGCCTACAGTTCTCCTTTCTGCATTTGCATCATTCACGGTTTTTTGCGTATAACCATTTAAACAAAAAGTGGCTAAGACTAATAAGAAAAATATTTTTTTCATAACAAAATTTTTGAAAAATTAAATTTTAGTAATGGTGCCTCCGGTATTGGTTTTTATTTCCCTGATACCCGCATTTCCCTTGTATTTTATATAACCTCCTGTATTTGCTTTTGCATTTAATTCGTTCTCTACTGTGACGGTTACTCCTGCCCCGGTGCTAACGGTAATACTACATATGCCTGCTGTTAATGATTCACCGATAAATTTACTTCCGGTATCTCCTTCTATTTCCATGGATAGGGCCTTGCCGGTAAGTGTGATCCTGGATCCGGTATTCTGACTTACTTTTAATTTATTAATATCTATCTCGCCTTTTACCAATCCTCCTGTGTTTGCTTCTAAATCTAAAGTGGCTGTAGCCAATACACCCTGAATTTCAACTTCCGCACCTGTGTTTACATTTAAACGATCAAGAGTTTTATATGAAACATAGGCTCTCAGGTTTTTACTTTCATTTTTTTTATTGATAGCCCCCATCCTGGTTTCATAATGAATTTTTAATATTCCGTTTGAAACCTGAGTTACAATTTTATCCCTGAATTCAGCAGTTGATGCACTAACAGCCAATTCCTCTTCATTTCCTTTGGTCAATATCAATGTTATTCCGGTAGAAACTTCAATTCCATGAAAACTACTAATACTTCTTTTTTCTACGTTAGCATCATTATAGGTCTTTTGAGCAAATATTGGCGATATCACAAATGCTGTGAAGAGCAGAAATAATAAAATCTTCTTCATAATTAGACGGTTTTAGTGTTATACGAAGGGTGGCGTAGAAAAGTTACATTATTTTGAAAAAAAATTTCCTAGTTTTGCAGCAGAACTTCAGAGTTTCCCCGGGGTGTTTTTGGTAAATAACCAGAATCTGAGATCAAACCCGTAGAACCTGATCAGGGTAATGCCTGCCAGGGAAGGTGCTAAACATCTTTCAATTTTTCCCCTGTCATTTGCATTCCCTCTCATTTTTAACTATTAAATTTTAAAAAAATGAAGAGGATTTTGCTTTTAATGTTCGTCTTTTCCGGCCAAATCGCAATCGGCCAAAATGATGAAAAAGTAAAAAAAGACAGTATTCTTTTATTAGAACCTGTAGAACTAAAGGCTGTCAGAGCCGGAGATCACTCACCTTTTACAAAAACAAATATTTCAAAAAAAGAAATTGAAAAAGTAAACCTTGGAGTGGATCTTCCCTTTATTTTAAACCAGACCCCATCAGTTGTTGTAAACTCAGATGCCGGAAATGCAGTGGGATATACCGGAATTCGTATACGTGGCTCTGATGCCTCCCGAATCAATATCACTTTAAATGGTATCCCTTTTAACGATCCTGAAAGCCAGGGAACATTCTTTGTAAACCTTCCCGATTTTTCATCATCAGTTAATAGTATACAGGTTCAAAGAGGTGTTGGCACTTCCTCCAATGGAGTGGGTGCTTTTGGCGCCAGTATCAATATCAGTACCAATGCAATAAACACTATACCCTATGCCGAGGTAAATAATAGTTTCGGGTCTTTTAATACATGGAAGAATACTTTTAAAACCGGAACTGGTTTGATCGGCGATCATTTTACAGCTGACTTAAGGCTATCAAGGATCAGCAGCGATGGTTATATTGACCGTGCCAGTAGTGATCTGAAATCATTTTATTTTTCAACTGCATATCTGAATAAAAGATCTTCTTTAAGATTCAATGTCTTTTCAGGAAAAGAAAAAACTTACCAGGCCTGGTATGGAGTTTCTGAATCTGACCTGAAGCAGAACAGAACCATAAATTATGCGGGTACAGAAAGACCAGGTGAGCCCTATGACAATGAGACCGATAATTATAAACAGGACCACTTCCAGCTTCTGTATAACCAACAATTAAGCAATAAGATTAAATTCAACACCACAGTTTTTTATATAAAAGGGAAAGGCTATTACGAACAATATAAAGCCGATAAGGCTTATGCAGATTACGGGCTCACTGCACCAATATCTGGCAACCAACCAATCACCCATACTGATCTCGTTCGGCAGTTATGGCTGGATAATGATTTTTATGGAAGTATTTTTTCCATGCATTTTCTGGATAGTATAACACAGGTTACAGCAGGAGCAGGATGGAACAGATACGATGGCAATCATTTTGGAGAAGTAATATGGGCGTCTAAAGGATTGATTTCACCGGGCAGGTGGTATGATCTTGACGCTTTTAAAACAGATCTTAATTTTTATATTAAAGAGCAAACCAAAATAAGCAGGCAGCTCACCGCCTTTCTGGATCTGCAATTTAGAAAAGTAAAATATTCCATTGAAGGGTTCAGAGATAACCCCCGATTATTTATGCTGAATAATTACAATTTCTTTAATCCAAAAGCTGGTATCAGTTATGTAAAAAATGACTGGTCCGGATATTTGTCATTTAGTAAAGGGCAAAAGGAACCAAACCGGGATGACTTTGAAGCCGGCATTTCTCAAATGCCCAAACCGGAAAAACTAAATGATATAGAACTGGGAATTGTCCATGTGGACTCCTTTGGAGAAAAAGGAAATCTAAATTATTCTATCGGGGTGGTCGGTTATTTTATGGATTACCAAGATCAATTGGTTTTAACCGGAAAAATAAATGATGTAGGCGCCTATACCAGAACAAATATTCCAAAAAGCTATCGTATGGGAGTTGAAATAACCGGTAATGTTAAAATAAATAGCAGAGTTAACCTCAATGCTAACTTTACCTTAAGTAAAAACAAAGTGATCGATTTTAAAGAATTTGTGGATGATTATGATAATGGCGGTCAAAAAACCAACCAGTTTTCTTCTACTGATATAGCTTATTCTCCCAACCATGTTGCCGGTGTCACTCTAAATATTCTACCAATTAAAAATGTAGAATTGAGTTTTATCAGCAAGTACGTAGGCAAGCAATATCTTGACAATACACAAAATGACAACAGAAAGCTGAATGCATTTTATACGCAAGATGCAAGGGTCATTTATTCAATAAGTAAAAACTGGCTGAAAGATTTGAATATTATTTTTCAGTTGAACAATATATTCAACAAACTATACGAGCCAAATGGCTATACATTCAGCTATATCTATGGCGGGGAATTGAAAACAGAAAATTATTATTACCCAATGGCAGGGAGAAATTTTATGTTTGGCGTTAATATTAAGTTCTGAGTCTGGAGTCATGAGTTCAAAGTCTAAATCTGACTCTGAACTTCCGACTTCTGACTTCCGACTATCCTCCATACTTCTCCTGCCAGGCAAGCATACCGCCTACCAGGTTTTTAGTGTTTTTAAATCCCATTGCATCTAAAAACATGCAGGCTTGTCCGCTGCGGTTACCACTACGGCAATAGAGGATCAATTCATTTTCTTTCAAATCTTCCAGCTCTTCAATTTGCATGCTTTGAATTTTGCCAAGAGGAATTAAAGTGCCCCCGATATTAAACTCAAGATTCTCATGAGGCTCTCTTACATCGACAATGTCAATTTTTTCCCCGGCATCCAGGCGGCTTTTCAATTCTTCTACAGTTATGTTTTGCATATAAATTATTTTGATTTTTATTTAATTCATTAAACTATCAACAATAGGCTTTTCAATACTAAGCCTTACATCCATCGTTTGGCCGGGCCGGATTTTTAATCTTTTTCCATCCTCATTCAACCTGGGCGGGTTTTGCCAGTAAATAAATGCATTTAAAGAATCAGTAATTCCAGGATCAGGAAGTACTACTAAAAAACTTAAACCATTTGCTTCCAGTAAAGATTTAGCTGCACTGTATGTCATCCCCACCAGATCCGGAACTGCAAACGCCAGGTCGCCTATGCCATCTCCCAATACAAGGGTAAGTTCACTGCCTTGCAGAATTTTTGTTCCTGCTGTGATAGGAGCTCCTTGATAAAGTTGCTCCAGTACTGAGTTTTTTGCAAAATCTGGTTTTAAAAGTGTATCGCCGATCCTTAGTCCCATATTTTTCAATTGCATCTCCGCATTCCTGAAACTAAAACCGATCAGGTTCGGCATTTCCACTGCAGGAGGTACATGACGATTAATGGTCAAATAAACTTTCCGGTTGATTTTAACGACTGCATCGCCTTCAGGTATTTGCCTTAATACAGATCCTTTGGCACTTGTATCAACATAAATGGAATCCTGAATCTCCAGGTCAAACCCGGAACTTTTTAAAATTTTTCTTGCTTCTTCAAATGATTTTCCGGTTACATTCGGCACTGTCATGGATTTTCCATGTTTGGTAAGCGGGGCAAGTAATAGATTTAATAAAAAAAGACTGCCGACCGTTATCAGTAATCCTGCAATGATATTTACCCAGATTGATTTGCTTGTAATAAATCGAAACATCCTATTGGTTTATTTTGGGAAATTGTTCGAATGGGAAATTTCCAAATTTCCCAATTCCAAAATTATTGATTGAAACTTTCTTCTATCAGCCTGGTATAAAATTCCTTCAGGTTCCAGCCCAATACTTTTACCTGTTGAGGCACTATACTTGCTTCACTTTGGCCCGGGATTGTATTTATTTCCAGCATATATGGTTCATTGTTTTCTTCATTCATGATAAAATCTATACGAACCACTCCCCTGCAATTAAATATACTATAGATCTTTTTTACTGCACTTCTTATTTTCTCTGCAGTTTCCTCATTAATTTCTGCTGGTGTTACTTCAGTGGAAGCCCCCTCGTATTTTGCTTCATAATCAAAAAAATCTTTTTTGCTTTTTATTTCTGTAATAGGAAGTATGATTATTTCCTCTTTTGACCGGAATGCTCCCACGGTA
This sequence comes from uncultured Chitinophaga sp., assembly GCA_964581455.1. Lineage (GTDB taxonomy): Bacteria > Bacteroidota > Bacteroidia > Chitinophagales > Chitinophagaceae > VBAS01. Next base: position 13,535 of record CAZOOT010000003.1, read on the forward strand.
AGTTCCTTTCCATTAATCATTTCTTCTACCAGTACCTGGTCGTCTTCCTGAAAAGCTTTTGCAATAGCAGCGTCCAGGTCAACCGCTTTACCTACTTTGCTCATTCCAATACTGCTCCCGCCATTATTTGGTTTTACAAATACAGGCAGCTTTATCTGATCAAGGATCTGTGTGGCGGTAAAAGGAATATGTTTAAACAGATGAACTGATTTTGCAACATGAATACCACCCATTGCAGCTACAGCCACTGTATATCGCTTATTAAAAGTAATGGCTGAAGTAGCAGTGCCACAACTGTTATATGGGATTTTCAAAGTGTCAAAATATCCTTGTAGTTTTCCATCTTCTCCAGGTGTGCCATGTATCCCGATGAATACAGAATCAAAAATAATTTTATTATCGTCCAACTGAAGAGAGAAATCATTTTTATCAACTTCCAGCTTTCTGCCATCAATCATTTCATAAAACCATCCATTGGGGTTAATATCAATTTTATAAACATTGAATTTTTCCCGATCCAGATTATTGTCAATTGTTATTGCGGATTTATAGGAAATTACTGCTTCACCGGAAAAACCTCCGGTTACCAGTGCGATATTTTTCTTCATATATGTTTAGGCCCTGATTTTAATGACGCAAATATTGCTTAAAAATTGTTTTGATGAAAATCAATATGGTAAAAAATAAGATTTATAACAGCACTTTAGAAACTAATTCGGGAAAAGACTCTTAAATAAGAAAGGTGAAGGACGTTCTCCCTTCACCTTTTTACAGCGGAACATATCACCCGCTCGATTTAAGCAGCTCACTCGCCGCCTTATTTAGATATTTAAAGTTACATTAATTAAATAGAAACAAATGCATAACTGTGTAATAATTTTCCACAGTATTAGCACATTATTTTTTAAATATGCAACCTTGATTTTTTCTCCATTAGTTGTTCAACTGTTTCCTGATACATTTCGTCTGGAACACAACAATCTACGGGGCAAACCGCTGCACACTGAGGCTCTTCATGAAAACCCTGGCATTCGGTGCATTTATTTGGAACGATATAATAAATATCATTTGACACAGGAGCATTCTTCTGATCAGCCTCTAGTGTAGTGCCGTCTAACAGCGTATAAGTACCTTTTACAGTGGTGCCATCAGAAATTGCCCACTCTACTCCGCCTTCATAAATTGCATTATTCGGGCATTCAGGTTCACAGGCGCCACAATTGATACATTCTTCAGTTATCTTAATTGCCATAAATTGTTTTTATTAATGGGTTGGGAATTATTTTTGCCAGACAAATATAACTTTCGTTGATGAATTTACAAATGAGATTTGCCATTCTTGAAAAACTTAGACAATATATTTTATCTGATAACGATTCCTGGAAACTTGCCAAAGAAAAAGCCAGTATTCAAAATAGCTGGTTTGTTCCTGAGTTTATTGACCTCGCTGTTTCTAATATAGCCCTACATTATTTGGAAAAAGAAGTTCTGGAAAACCTTGCTGGCATTTACAGGCTTGATAAAAATGATCCGGCAGAAAATGAAACGTTTGGAAATCAGAAAACAGTTGGGGTTATCATGGCTGGAAATATTCCTTTGGTGGGTTTTCATGATTTTCTTTCAGTTTTTATTTCCGGTCATAAAATCAGGATCAAGCCTTCTTCCAAAGACGATGTGCTGATTAAGCATCTGGCAGACAAAATGTGTGAATGGGACCCGGAGACGGATAAACTGATCGTGTTTGAAGAAATGCTGAAAGGTTGTGATGCATATATTGCTACCGGCAGCAATAATTCTTCAAGGTATTTTGAATATTATTTTACCAAATACCCGAATATTATCCGGAAAAACAGAACATCTGTTGCCATACTGACCGGAGCGGAAACCAAAGAAGAACTTGAATTACTGGCAGATGATGTTTTTTTATATTTCGGCCTTGGTTGCAGAAACGTAACTAAAATATATGTGCCTGCGGATTATGATTTCATTCCTATGCTGGAAGCCTTTAAAAAATATAATTATCTGGGTAACCATAATAAATACAAAAACAATTATGAGTACAATCTTGCCATTCATATTTTGAATAACAAGTTTTATATGTCCACCGAAGCCATAATTCTTGTAGAAGACAAGTCTTTGTTTTCCCGAATCGCTCAACTCAATTACGAGTTTTACACAAATGAAAATGATGTACTGGAAGAACTAGATTTATCTACAGACCTGCAGTGTAAAATTGGCCGGGGATTTGTTCCTTTTGGCAAATCCCAGTGTCCGGGATTTACTGAATTTGCTGACGGCGTTGACAGTTTGAAATTTCTGATTTCACTCTGAATTTTGGTCAGCAAAAATGATTTTTGTTAGTAATTTTGCTTTCAAGTACGAAGCAACTGGTAAATAAATTGTTAAACTAAATAACTGGTAAACAATTAAACAGCAGACTTTGTTACTTTGTGAAAGAATAATAAAAATAAATTCAATTCTATCGCCATGAAACTAAAGCAGATAATTTTAATTGTAGCATTGAGCAGTGTTTCTGCTATTGCAAGTGTTTGGGTGTATTCTAATTTAATCCAAAAAAATCAGCTCACAGCCGTTCAAACGGATGGCAAAGTACCGGCAAATTATGCTGGCTTCTTAGATGGAAAATCTGTAATTGCTGATAACCTTGACTTCACAAAAGCTTCGGAAACTTCCGTACAGGCTGTGGTTCACATTAAAACTAAAATAGCTGCACAAAAAATCAGTAACGAATTACCCAGGCGTCAGCGGGGAGGAGTTTTTGATGATTTTTTTGACAGGATGTTTGAATTTGGTCCGCAAATAATTCCGGAACAACGAGCTTCAGGCAGTGGTGTTTTGATAAGCGGTGATGGATATATTGTGACCAATAACCACGTCATCAGTGATCAGAAGGGCGGTGTGGCGGAAGAGATCATGGTAACCATGCATAACAAAAAAACTTATAAAGCCAGGCTGATTGGTAAAGATCCGAGCAGCGACCTTGCCGTATTGAAAATAGATGGAACAGGGCTACCCTATTTACTTTATGGCAATTCTGATGAACTGAAAATTGGCCAATGGGTATTAGCAATTGGCTATCCGCTTACTTTGCAAACAACAGTAACAGCAGGAATCGTTAGTGCCAAAGCAAGATCAATTGGCATTAATAGTAACCAGAGTCAGTCACCCGTAGAATCTTTTATTCAAACCGATGCCGCCGTTAACCAGGGAAACAGCGGTGGAGCATTGGTGACTACAGATGGCAAACTGGTCGGCATTAATTCAGCCATTCTTGCACCAAGTGGCACATATGCTGGTTATTCATTTGCTATTCCGGTCACGATTGCTAAAAAGATCATTAACGATATCATTGAATATGGTGATGTACAAAGAGGCTTTTTAGGCATTCAGTATGCCAGTAATCTTTCTGAATCTCAATTGAAAGAACTGGGTATTAAAGATGGTGAAGGTGTGTATGTTTCTGCTGTTCCTTCAGATGGCGGAGCTGCAGCTGCCGGAATTAAGAAAGGTGATATCATCACTAAAGTAAATAATGTACCGGTAAGTTCAGGTTTAGAAATGAGTGCACAAATAGCCGGCTTCAGGCCTAAGGACAAAGTGACCGTGACCTACAAACGCGGCGGAAAAGAATATACCACAACAGTAACCCTAAAAGCACAGGTAAATACAATTGTTGCCGTAACGCCAGAAAATATCCAGGACAGAATTGGTGCTGATCTTGAAAACTTTGATTCCAAAAAAGCTATTCAATATGATGTAGATGGTGGTGTTGTAGTGAAAAAGATCAGAGAAGGAGGAAAATTAAGTGAAACAAAAATGGATGAAGGATTTGTAATTACAAGTATAAACGGTATTTCGGTAAGAAATTTGAATGAATTAAGCAGAATCATTGACAACCAAATTGGAACTATAAGACTGGAAGGTTTTTACCCGGGATATAGAGGTAACTACACTTATCCTTTGAACCTGAACGGCGATTAATGAAAATCCAAGAATATAAAAAACCGTCTCGTTATTTTCCGAGGCGGTTTTTTTATTTCACTAAAACAAGCCAGTCCCAGGCTTTTAATTGAAGATTTTTATTGGTTGAAAGATCCCATAATTTATTGGTAAAGACTTCCTGGTATTCTCCGGTAATTCTTTCATCTGTTATTTTGAAATTCAGGTTTGAAACTTTAGAAAGATTCAGGATAACAAGCACCTCTCTTTTCCTATTCTTTTTCAGGAACGAAAAAATTTTGTCATCTGCAGTAGTAGTTAATCTTAATGTTTTCACTAGCTCATCCCCTGCTCTCAAGGCTGGATGATTGCTGTGCAGGGTTAATAAAGTTTTGTAAAAATCATGCAGATCATTCTTATCTGTCCATTCAATCGGATCTTTTTCAAAAAATTTCAACCTCTTTTTGTTTGGCATTTCCTGGCCACTGTAAAGAAGCGGAATCCCATTCCAAGTACAGCTGAATACTGCCAGGGCTTTTGCCATATCCCCATATTTTTCATATTCTGTGCCATTCCAACTGTTCTCATCGTGGTTTGTAGTAAACCAGGCCCGCATAGTAGCATCTCCAATAAGTTTATATTTTTCCAGCACAGAATCCAGTTCAGTAACCGGTAATTGTTTTTGATAAAATTCTTTTGTTTTATGCATCCATGTCCAGGTATATGCAGCATCATAGGTGCCCATATATTCTGGATGTTCCAAAGGATCCAATTCTCCCAACCAGAAAAGTTTTTTGGTTTTTTCCAATTCCTTTCTTGCTTCCTGCCAGAAATCAAGTTCAACCCAAAATGCAAGGTCAGACCTAAAACCGTCAATATTGCATTCAGTTATCCAAAACCTCATAGCATCAATCATTGCTTTTCTTAATTCCGGATTCTTGAAATCCAATTCAATGATATCATCCATTCCGGAAGCAATTTTAAAATCATTGGTTGTTGTGTCTTTCTCATACCAGTCCGGATGTTTTTTAGTCCAAACATGATCCCAACCGGTGTGATTGGCCACCCAATCAATGATTACTTTAAACCCCATGGCATGAGCCTCATTCACCAATGCTTTGAAATCTTCAATAGTACCAAACTCAGGACTAACTGAAGTATAATCTGAACAGGCATAATAACTGCCCAAAACCCCTTTCTTGTTTTTTTGTGCGATGGGTGTGATTGGCATAAACCAGAGGGTCTCCACTCCCATTTCCTTTAATCTGGGAAGATGAGTGGCAAATGCTTTGATAGTTCCTTCTTGAGTATACTGCCGCAGGTTTACTTCATAGATATTTGTTGAATGTGACCAGTTGACAGGTGTGAATTCAGGCTCCATAGTTTGATGCTCAAAATTAGTAGATGAAGGACTATTACAACTATTTAAAATATTCAATGTGATTATCGAAAAAAGTATTTTGAACATGAGAATGCTTTGCGTGAAAGTTAGCACAAGTTTAAGTCTGAAAATGCAAAGCGCTTATTATAATACTCCGTTGCCGCTATCGTCCCCACAATCAGGAATGGTTTAAACCTGAGAATAAATGGACAATAGCTATAAAACCGGTTGCGGGGACGTAAAAGATAGCCAGGAAAACCAATAATAAAATCATCCCAAACCATACGAGATACACTATCAGGATTTATGTCAAGAACACAATAGCGTTTACTATATTGCAATTCAAATATTATTTTATTTTAGAAGTACGTGAATGGAAACCTGAATGAATTGATTTAATTGAAGAAATTGTAACCAATTACGATATAGGATGTAAGCAAAGAGAAGAAGCTAAACTTTCAATTCCACAATGAGCAAAAATACAGAACAAGTCTTTTTATATATTCTTAAACTAATGATAAAAACAATTTCTTAATATTAACTTTCATTTATTATGAAAAATTTACTTGCCTTTATATTCTTCATCTTACTCGTACAGAAATCATTCCCTCAATCCCAGGCAACAGACTATAACGATGCTCTCCGATTAATAGATTCCTGGGTTGAAGCTCAAAGAGATTATTCGAAATTACCTTCGATCTCTATAGCCATTGTGAAGAATCAGGAAACAATTTGGAGTAAGGCATATGGCCTGGCAAATAAAGAAAATAAAGTTGCAGCTTCTACAAATACAGTTTATAGCATTTGCTCAATCTCTAAACTATTTACATCCATTGCTATTATGCAATTGTATGATGCCGGCAAACTCCGTCTTGATGACAACATTGAAGCTTTACTGCCAAATTATAATCTTAAGCAACAATACAAATTCAGTGGTCCTATTACTATTCGTTCTCTGTTAACGCATTCTTCCGGATTACCCCGTGAATCAGACTACCCATACTGGACGGGTCCTGATTTTCCTTTTCCATCACAATCACAAATGAATTCCAAATTAGGTGAACAACAAACCCTATACCCCGCATCCAGCTATTTTCAATATAGCAATTTAGGAATTTCACTTTTAGGTGAAGTAGTAGAAAAAATTTCGGGGCAATCATTTGATTCATATGTTGAACAGAATATTCTAAAACCACTGAGGTTAAATTCAACAAATACCTTTCTTCCTAAAGAAGAATGGGGAAAGAAATTGGCCGTTGGGTATGGAGCTATTAAACGTGATGGGTCAAGGGATAAAGTAAATCTATTTAACACAAATGGAATTAAAGCTGCAGCTGGATTTTCTTCAAATGTTGAAGATCTGGCCAGGTTTGCTTCCTGGAACTTCAGATTATTAAACAATAATGAAGAAGCTGAGATACTTAAATCATCAACTTTAAAAGAAATGCATCGTGTTCAATGGACAGACCCTGATTGGAAAACATATTGGGGATTAGGCTTCAGTATAACTCAACAAGATGGAACTACTATTGTTGGACACGGTGGTTCCTGCCCTGGTTATCGAACTACACTTCAACTTGATTCAAAAAATAAAATGGCCTATACCGTTATGATAAATGCAGGTGGAGAAAGTCCTGAATTTTTTGCGAAAGAAATTCGTGAAATAATCTCTAAAATTCCAAAAGACAAAACGCCTGGTAAAAACGATATAGACCTGGAACAATATACGGGGACATACTCTTCGCAACCCTGGGGATCAGAAAAAATTGTTAGCTCCTGGTATGGCGATCTGGTTATGTTGAACTTTCCAAATGATAATCCCAGTGAGAATATGACCTTGCTCCAGCATGTTACCGGAGATATTTTCAAAAGAGTACGTAATGATAAATCACTTGGGGAAGAAATCAAATTTGAAAAAGACAATTCAGGGAAAGTGATCAGAATTTTACAACATAGCAATTATTCAAACAAGATAATTTTTGACAAAAAATAAAATACTTTTTCTGCCAACTTTGATCCTCCGGTCAGGAGAAATAAGCAGTGACAAAGGATTATAAGTTGAAAATTTGAAGATGGTTTTCAAATCATGCTGGTAAGCCGGAAAATAAATGCTGAAAGAAAAATGTTTTTTTTATATATATTAATAAAATGACCAGGCAAGTTTTGATTTCTCTATCAGCCGGCAATGGTAATTAATCCGCTTTGAACTATCTTGTTGTGTAATTTTATTATTATATAATTTAACTGCTAATAAGTATTTACATGTTCAGATATTTTTCTTTTCTATTAGTTTTTTTATTTGCTACGAATACAGTATTTGCACAAACTGACAGTTTAAATAATACCAATGACTCTTTGAATGCCGTAATTCTCAGGGACTATAATGAAAAGCTGAAAGCAATAGAACAGCAACGTGTTGCTGACTCTATCAAAAAAGCTGACCTGGAAGCGCAACTTAATTCTCTAAAAACAACAGATAATTTAAAGAAAGAAGAACTGCAAAAACAATTGCAGGACCTGAATGAAAAAGAATCAATAAGGCTGATTCAGAAAAAAGCACAAATTGATTCTTTACGTTCTACAGCAAAAGGATTTCCCGTCATTCCTTTTTTTAATGATACTTTATTTACGATTTACAGTAAACTGGGAAGTTTTTCTGCAAAAGACAGAGCTGATGCAATTGCAAAAAGAATAAAAAATCTTGGAAAAAATTTCAGGTTCAATCCTGATTCTTTAGTCATTGAGGAGGCAGAATCCACCGTTGACCTCATTTTTGGCGAAAGTATTATTATGAGCATTTCAGAAAATGATGCTATTTGGAACAATTTATCCAAACTTGAACTTGCAAAAAAATACAAACAAGCGGTCAGTGATGCAGTACTCAATTACAGGTCCGAAACAAGCTTTACCACCCTTGCAAAAGAAATTGGACTTGCTCTTCTCGTTCTGGCTATTACCGGTACCCTGATTTTTTATGTAATTAAATTATTTAAATGGACCGCAGTAAAAGTTCAGCAACAGGAAGGCAAACGAATTCACGGAATAAAGATCAAAGATTATGTGTTGTTTGATGCGAAACGGCAAGTGAATGCCTTTTTGAATGTCAATACCATTATTAAATGGATCCTGCTTTTACTCATCATTTATACCGCTTTGCCAATATTGTTCGGCATTTTCCCCTGGACAAAAAACTTTGCCGATACTCTTTTTGGATATATCCTTAACCCCATTAAGAAAATTGCAAACGGATTCTGGAATTATCTTCCAAGCCTGATTACCATCATCGTTATTGTCTTTGTTTTCCGGTATGTACTCAAAGGAATACATTTTTTAAAAGATGAAATTGAAAAAGGGAAATTGACAATTGCAGGTTTCTATCCCGATTGGGCAAATCCTACTTACCAGATAATAAGAGTATTGGTATTTGCTTTTATGATAATTGTAATATTTCCATACCTGCCCGGAAGTGAATCTCCGGTATTCCGCGGTGTGTCGGTATTTCTCGGTTTTCTTTTCACTTTTGGATCAGCCGGTTCATTATCCAATATCATAGCAGGACTGGTGCTTACCTATATGCGGTTATTTAAAATTGGTGACCGTGTAAAAATCGGTGATGTAGTAGGTGATGTAATTGAGAAATCAATGCTGGTTACGAGGGTCAGAACAATAAAAAATGAAATTATTTCTATTCCCAATTCAACCGTGATGAGCAGCCACACGGTAAATTACAGCAGCGATGCCACGGATAAAGGATTGATCATTCATACAACAGTTACAATTGGATATGATGTACCCTGGAGAGATATGCACCAGGCTCTGATTGATGCAGCATTAAAAACAAATTTTATTCTGGAAGATCCGGCACCTTTTGTTTTGCAAACCAGCCTGGATGATTTTTATGTATCATACCAGATCAATGCCTATACAAAGGAAGCAAATAAACAAGCCCTTATTTATTCAAACCTGCATCAAAATATTCAGGATGTTTGTAATGAAAGGGGAATTGAAATTCTTTCTCCCCATTACAGGGCTGCCAGAGACGGGAACACAACCACTATACCGGCAAATTATCTGCCTAAGGATTATAAAGCACCTGGCTTTAACGTAAATATTAATAAGGAGGAAAATAAAAACTCAGAACCATTCATGTAGTTTTTCATTCAGATAGAATAATTCTTGTTAACTTTTGAAATATTCAGTTACGAAAAGTTATTTTTTAAATTTCTAAAGAAATATAGAAATGAAAAACACAACCGATTCCCGCCGCAGATTTATCAAAAGCTCTGCCTTTGGACTGATTGGCTTTACCGCTTTCAATAATTTATATGCAAAAAACATAAACAATAATGTCTTGTTTTCATCAGGTGCTGATAAACTATTTTACCGGTACCCAAGTATGAACGATGACCAGGTATCTGCAATTGTAGGAGCATCCCATTCTGATTTTGACAAAGTAAAAACAATGGTAAGCAAACGTCCCGAGTTGGCACTTGCTACCTGGGATTGGGGTTTTGGCGATTGGGAGTCAGCTCTCGGCGCTGCTTCTCATGTTGGACGAAAGGATATAGCAGAGTTACTCATTAACCATGGTGCCCGGCCTGATATCTTCACTATGGCTATGCTGGGAAATTATCAAGCAGTACAGAATATGGTAGAAGGGGTACCAGATATACAAACCATTCCGGGTCCTCATGGCATTACGCTACTGGCTCATGCAAAAAGCAGATTACGGTTAACGGATCTAACTGAAAGCGACCGAAACAATATCAATAAAACAGTTAGTTACCTGGAAGGATTGGGCAATGCTGATATAAAATCGAAAAGCCTAGACATTTCTGAAAACGAACAAAAGCTCTATTTAGGTGAATATAGGTTTGGACAAGGAACGGACGAAGTCTTCAGCATCGAATTGAATTCCAGGAAAATGTTATCGGTAGGGAGAAAAGGAAGTTTTGGAAGGGTAATGAATAAAATTGAAGAACATGTTTTTGCACCGGGAGGCGCCCCATCCGTCCGTATCCGATTTTCAGTGAAAGACGGAAAAGTAATTTCATTCACAATTCATGAACCCGAACCGATATTAACAGCAGTTAAAATTTAAATGCAATTTTAAATATTATGAGATATGGCAGAACTAAAAACTCAAAAAAACAAAGCCAGTGTAACAGATTTTATTGCTTCTGTTGATGATGAAATTAAAAGAAAAGACAGCCAGCAGTTAATTAAGATTTTTAAAGAAATAACTAAAGAAAAACCTGCTATGTGGGGCACCAGCATAATTGGGTTTGGTTCCTATCATTACAAATCAGAACGCAGCAAGCAGGAAGGTGATTGGATGATGACTGGTTTTTCACCCCGCAAACAGAATATCTCATTATACATTATGCCCGGTGTTGGGAAATATAAAAACCTGTTGGAAAAACTGGGAAAACATAAACTAAGTGGCGGCTCCTGTGTTTATATAAAACGATTGTCAGATATTGATGAAAAAGTTTTAAAAGAACTCATCAAAGCATCTTTCACTGATATGAAAAAGGCAAATAAATTAAAATAAATTACAGCTCAACATTTTTTTATACAATTAACTTCATCAATTATGCAAAAAAACATTTTGCAATTCAAACTTTTACTTACCATTTTTTTAATATCATTTTCGGGCAATCATCTTTTGGCACAAGCTATTGATCTGGTAAAAGCCAGAACAGCAATTGAAAATACTGTTGCAAAGTTCTCAGTGGATTATTTAAAGGGAGATTCTGTTGCATTGGCAGCATATTATACTAAAGACGCCATGTTGGGATCAGCTAAAGGCGATGAGATACTGTCAGCATGGGGCAGATCTATCCGCAATTCAATTAAAAACAATACAAGAAATCTGACCTTTACTATTATAACGCTTACAGGTGATGATGATTTTTTAATAGATTATGGATATTATGAAGGAAAAGATGATAAGAACCAGGTGAAATACAAGGGAAAATATGTAGTGGTTTGGAAACAGGAAAATGGCGAATGGAAAATATATCGTGATAATGGTTTGTAGCAATTTTAATAATTCTTTTAAAAAATGAAAGCAGTTATTTACAACCAATATGGCCCACCTGAAGTTTTACACTTGAAAGAAGTAGAAAAACCTATTCCCCGAAAAAAGGAAATATTGGTAAAAGTAAAGGCCACTGCTGTTAATACAGCCGATGTGCGGATTAGAAAAGCTGACCCTCAATTGATTCGTCTTTTTTTCGGATTATTCAGACCACGAAAAAAAATACTAGGCTTGGTAGTTTCCGGTGAAGTAGTTGCTGTTGGTGAAAATGTAAACCGATTTCATGTTGGCGAGCAGGTTTTCGGATCCACAGGCATGCGTTTTGGAGCCAATGCGGAATTTGTGTGCTTACCAGAAAAAGCTATGCTCATCATAAAACCGGAAGAGATTACCCATGAAGAAGCAGCCGGTCTGCCATTTGGGGGTATAACAGCAATACATTTTTTAAGAAAAGCCGGTATCAAACAGGGACAAAATGTATTGATCTATGGTGCTTCAGGCGCCACCGGTACTGCAGCTGTGCAACTGGCAAAACATTTTGGTGCTGTTGTAACGGGATTCACCAGTAGTAAAAATTTGGAATTGGTCAGATCAATCGGTGCTGATGAAGTGATCGATTATAATAAAGAAGGGGTGACAGATAGAGGAAAACTATATGACATAATATTTGATACAGTTGGCAAAACATCTTTTGCAAACTGCAAAAAAGCATTGTCAGCAGGCGGAAAATTTGTAACAGTAAATAAGGGCCTGGCCAGAACGAATATGGATGATATGGAATTACTTTCAAACTTAACAGCATCCGGGAAATACAAAGTAGTGATTGATAAATTCTATACACTTGAACAAATGGCCGAAGCACATCGTCATGTAGATACCGGGCATAAGAAAGGTAATGTTATTATTAAAGTTGCTTATTGATGCTGAATAAAGCATAAAATAACTTTGTACACAACAGGAACCGGATTGCTTCTTACATTCAACTTATCTTTGAACAGTGAAAAGTTTTGATGTTCCCATTATTTACCGGAGCCCACTTATTTCTGCTATTAAAAAAAAGCGGAAAGAAGTGGATAAAATGAAAAAGGACTTTAGTCCTACCCTGCTGGATTTTGGCTCCCTCCAGATCTATCTGGCCCGGCATTTTGGCTTTTGTTATGGTGTGGAAAACGCCATTGAAATTGCTTTTAAAACAGTAGCTGAAAACCCGGGTAAAAGAATTTTTCTTTTAAGTGAAATGATCCACAACCCTCAGGTAAATGCTGATCTGCAAAGTCATGGTGTGAATTTTTTACAGGATAATTACGGGAAAGAATTAATACCATTTGAAACACTGACTGCAGAAGACATTGTTATCATTCCTGCATTTGGAACAACACTGCAACAAGAAAAGAAGCTTAATGAGATCGGTATCCGGACCGAAAAATACAATACCACCTGCCCGTTTGTAGAAAAAGTATGGAACCGAAGCGAACAAATCGCCAGAAAAAATTATACGATCATTATTCATGGAAAACCCAAACATGAAGAAACCAGGGCAACCTTTTCACACGCAGCGGCTAATGCACCGTCAGTGGTGGTAAGAGATATGAATGAAGCGGAAAAGCTGGCAAAATATATTACAGGAGAAGCTGCACCCGAAAATTTTTATAAAGAATTTAAAGGCCAGTATTCAGAAGCATTTGATGTTGAAAAAGATTTACAACGCATTGGTGTGGTCAATCAAACCACTATGCTGGCCAGCGACACCCAGGCTATTGCTGATTTTCTAAAGCAGATAATTGTTTCCAGTTATAAATTAAATGAAGGGAATACAGATATACATTTTGCTGATACCCGTGATACGCTATGTTATGCAACACTGGATAATCAGAATGCTGTAACGGGAATGTTAGAAACGAAAGCTGACCTTGCAATTGTTGTAGGTGGCTATAATTCCTCCAACACATCACATCTAGTAGAATTATGTGAAGAAAAATTACCAACTTACTTTATTAATAGCGAAGAAAAGATTATTTCAGAAAAAGAAATTCTTCATTATAGCCTTCAAAATAAAGCCGAATTACTCAGTTCCGGTTATCTGCCGGAAAAATCAACCGTAAAAATTCTTATTACAAGCGGAGCCTCCTGCCCCGATGCATTAGTGGAAGGAGTTATAGATAAACTGGTAAGCTTTTTCAGGAAAGAAATCTTATTGAAAAAATTTATTGAAAAATATAATTAAGTTTTTCAATTTTTCATTAACACTTACTTATTGCGGACCGTATAACAGTTCATAATATTCATGAGCCATTCGATTACTGTCAAACTGGAAACGAACATCTCTCATTCCGTTTTTCACTACCGACCTCCATGTATCATAATTATCGTAGTATAAGGGAAGAATTTCCCTTTCCAGTAACTCATATAGCTTATTCAGGTCATACTCATCCTGCTCATGTACCGCCATATTTGCATAATCCGCTTTGGGTACTACAAATCCATTGTGGCGATGGTTGATAAATTCCGGTATCCAACCATCGTCAGTAGAAACATTTACAGCGCCATTCATGGCTGCAGTCATTCCGCTCGTACCAGATGCTTCTCTTGGTACACGGGGATTATTTAACCATGCATCCGAAGCCTGTTTCATTCTTTTTGAAAGCCCAAGTTCGTAACCAATCAATACTGCTACATTAGAATAATTTTTACTTAGGTGTACCAGGTTATTAAATTCAGAAATGGCCGGATAATCAACGGGATAAGGTTTGCCTGCCCAGATGATCTGCACAGGGTATTTTGAACTGCTTAAAAGTTTTTCAAATCTTTCTTTGTCTGATGTAAGCAGGCTGGCTCTTTTATACCCGGCAAAACGTCTTGCCCATACAATTGTGAAAACATTTGGATCGAATATTTTTCCGGTTTGATCTGCTACAATTTCAAAAGCTCTTTTCTTCAGGTATTTTTTCCGGTCATCAAAAGCCCAGTCATTACCTTCTTCCATAAACCGGTATAATTGTTTATCGGCCCAGTATCGCCAGTTCTGTGAATTTGTGATTGAAATGATCGGGCAAATATTATCATGCTTTTTCCACATAGCCCTGGAAACCTGTCCATGTAATTGTGACACACCATTGGCTAATTTTGCAAAACGAAGTGCAACCAGGGAATGGTTGAACATATCTTCAGAATTTCCAGTAAGTTTTTTTACCTCGTCCACTGTCAATCCGCAGAAATAACTCATTTTATGGCAGAGATAAATATCATGCTTTTCATTACCCGCCTCTTCCGGTGTATGCGTAGTGAATACCAGGCGTTTTTTTACTTCCGCCAGATTTTTCTTGAACTTATCATACAAATAAAATGCAGCCGACAAACCATGTGCTTCATTCAAATGATATCGCTCGGGATTAAATCCGATCTCATCCAACAATTTTGCACCACCAACACCCAATAAAATAAACTGGGCTACTTTAGTAGCCACATTTGCATCATACAACCGATGGGAAATTGTTTGTGACACATAATCATTCTCCGGAAGATCAGTACTCAATAAAAATAATGGTGCTGTCTGAAATGTTTCAGGATCCAGATACCACACTTTTACCCATACAGGGTGTTCATGTACGGTGATCTTGAATTTGATCCCGGTATCTTTCAGGAAACTGTAATTTTTTTCCATCCAGCTTACTTGTAATGTCTGGTCCTGGTTACGGGTTTGGTCATAATATCCATATTTCCACAGAATACCGATACCGATCATATTCTGTTTTAACTCATATGCGCTTCTTAAGTGAGAACCCGACAGAAAACCCAGGCCACCACTGTAAATTTTTAAAGGTTGATGAGTAGCAAATTCCATTGAGAAATAAGCTACTTTTTTTGCATAACGTTCATCAAACGGGTACGGAACTTTGTAATGTCTGAAATTCATAGTGTGTTATTTTTACACGAGGGCGTAATTTAAATGGAAAAAAGGAGAACAATCGTTATAATTTCTGAATACTGTTGATTAGTTGTTTACAAATAAGATAATCGCTAATAGATGGGGTTTCCATTTAAAAAAATTATTTCCTTACAGTTTTTTTCTTTTCTGCTTTTTTTCGGGGGTAGTTTCCGTCAAAGGAACACTTAACTCCCCTGTGATTGCCGCAAGGTGCCAATTCTTTTATCGTAACCGAAGATGAGTTGAAAATAAATTGTAAAATGCAGATATCTCCGGCTTGCCGGTATTCTGCAATATTGGTTTTTACAAATGAAGCAATGCCCTTCAATTCACCGGTACAACTTCCTTTTGCATTCTCAAAATGTATAAAGAAATTAATTTTTCCGGAATTTTTCATGTCTCTGATGGATACGATATTCATTTTATCTTTTATATAATCCGCTGAGTATTTATTATTCCTGGGCAAAGTGTCTATAGGATTGATCACTTCATTCACCCGGTCGTCCAGAGCATCTGTCATGATGAGAATAAACTGTTTTGCATCTGTATTATACACAAACACCTCTCTTCCTTCTCTTACAGACCCATCCTGCATCCTTTGGTATGTATTCCTGTAAATAGTATATTTTCTGTCAATTCCGGCTACTTGAGAGACAGCAGATTTGTTATCATATTTCAGCAAGGGCATTGCCGCATTAAAATTGTTGTCCTTATCAAAGCATAAAATATATAATAACTTTTTATCAGCATGTACCATTTTGGTAAAAAGGTAAGTTTCTCCCTTCTCTTCAGCTACTCTTTTCAGGAAATATATTTTAGGTTTAATATTTTTCCCAAAAACATTTGTGAGGATTGAATCAGGTATGAATTGAGTGAATACTTTATAACTGATCAGCAAAGAATCCGTTTCTTTTTTTAAAAGAATACTGTCAGCAATTTCATAAGTGGGTTTTACCAGTTCAAAGGCATTGATAAAATCTTCTATAGCTACAGGTACATCCCCGGAAAGAGAAGGTTTTGTTTTCTCCTTACAGGCAATTAACAATAATGAGGCGGCAAGTAAAAAAAACAGATTTTTAACCATGCTTGACAGATTCATCCTCTAAAATAAATCTTTCCTTCAGTATCTGCCCGGAAATAATTTTTGAAATGTTGCAATAAGTTTTTAGGTTTGCCTAAATTTATTTTTAGGCTTTATGAACTTTACTACCAGTGAAGAAAATTATGTAAAGGCCATCTTTCATTTACAAAGTGAAGATGGAAATGTAACAACCAGTGAACTGGCCGAAAGGTTGAATACAAAACCGGCCTCTGTTACGGATATGATGAAAAAACTAAAGATTCGTAAACTGGTACATTATCAGCGCTACAAAGGTTTCAGACTCTCCCGGGAAGGTAAAAAAGTAGCATTGGGAATAGTAAGGCGACACCGGTTATGGGAATTTTTTCTTTCAGAAAAATTAAAATTCAACTGGGACGAAGTGCATGAGGTTGCCGAACACCTGGAACATGTGAGCAGCAAAAAACTTATTGATAAACTGGACGAATACCTGGACTTTCCAAAATTTGATCCACACGGAGACCCCATTCCCGATACACATGGCAACATGGAAAGTGTTGGCCAGATCAGTCTTACAGATTGGCCACTGAACACTACTGCGATTGTTTGCCAGGTAATGGATCAATCTCCGGAATTGCTGGATCTTCTGAAAAGCAGAAAAATCAATATAGGATCAACTTTAGAAGTAAAACGGAAATTTCCTTTTGATAATTCATTGGAAATAAAAACAACACCTAATTCAATATTTAATATCAGTGAACAACTGGCAAATAATATCCTGGTAAGAAAATAAAAATTATGGAAGCATTAGAAAAATATTTTTCTGAAATCGGACCCGTACATTCAGCGTTATTGGCAACTACATTTACATGGTTGGTAACAATGCTCGGTGCCTCGTTGGTTTTTTTCTTTAAAACATTAAATCGTGGTGTACTGGATCCTATGTTAGGATTTACAGGTGGGGTAATGATTGCTGCCAGTTTCTGGTCACTGCTGAATCCGGCTATTGAAATGTCTGAAAGATTATATCCTACTATGAGCTGGATGCCGGCTGCAGTTGGCTTTTTTTTAGGGTCCATGTTCATTTATGTACTGGATAAATTCACTCCCCATCTTCATATCAATTTTGGAGAACATGAAAAAGAAGGCACCAAAACACAATGGCATAAAACCACATTATTAATTATGGCCATAACCCTGCATAATATTCCTGAAGGACTGGCAGTTGGCGTTTTATTTGGTGCTGCAGCTTTAGGTATGCCTGAGGCCTCTACGGCGGGGGCTATTGCCTTGGCAATAGGTATTGGTATACAAAATTTTCCTGAAGGGATAGCAGTAGCAATGCCTTTAAGGAGACATGGTGTAAGCAGAAGAAAAAGTTTTTGGTATGGACAACTTTCAGCTATTGTAGAACCTGTTGCCGGAGTAGTAGGTGCAATTGCTGTAATTTATATGCAACCTATTCTTCCTTTTGCATTGGCCTTTGCCGCCGGTGCAATGATTTATGTAGTAGTAGAGGAAGTGATTCCTGAAACACAACGTGATAAATTCACTGACAGGTCAGTGCTTGGATTCATTGGTGGGTTCCTGGTAATGATGATCCTGGATGTTGCATTGGGCTAAAATTTTATAAAAATTGAATAATTACTTGCCATTTGATTCAATCAAAATTTTACTCTCTGACTTTTTCCTGTTATGATCTTTCAAAAGATGCTTAAACCTGCTGAATGTCTCAGGCTTAATATTTAAATAAGAAGCAAGATATTTTTGAGGAACCCTTTGCATCAACCCAGATTGCTGTGTAACAAATTTGATGAATCTTTCTCTGGGTGTCAGCATCACCAACTGGCTTTGCCATTTGTCTTTCAAAACCATCGACGCTGTGATAACAAGCCGCCCAAGTTTTTCCATTCTTTTTGAGGAAGCATATACCTTTTCCAGATCGTCAAAAGAGATGGAAGATAATACTGTTGGCTCAATCGCTTCTATAATATATTCTGATGGTAATCGGCTGTGAAAAGATTCCTGCGAATGAATAATATGCCCCTCAATAGAAATTTGCGTATTGATTTCAAGTTTCCCCTTCTTAAAATATTTCCGTACAAGGCCTTTTTCAATAATATTGAAATAATTCTCAACCTCACCTGACTTTGTAATAATTTCCTTTTTATGAAATTTTCTCGATTTGATATAAGGGGACATGTATTCATTGTATTCCCCTTCTTTAAAATGAATAAACTTATCGAGATAGTTTGAAAAGGCGTTATGACTAATCATAATCGGGTTTTACTAAGGTAGTGTATTATTGATTTAAATCAATAACGCCTGTTTGATTTTTCAGTTACTGCAAATATTGATTTCAGGTATTCCGAACTTAAAATTTATGAATCAAATCCAGATCAAACGATCAGTTTCACAAATTCTTATATACCAAAAGATTTTAGATTTCAAACTATTTTTACCTTCTTAATTAACAGCCGGGTTATCTTTTCTTTTTACGAATCTATTCCACTTTGAAAGAATCCTACTTTTCATGTAGGTTTGCGCATAAGGGCGCAAAAGAGCTCTTCATCAATCAAAATAATAAATATGGCAACAAAAATTAAAGTAGCAAATCCTGTCGTGGAATTAGATGGTGATGAAATGACCCGAATCATCTGGAAGTTTATCAAAGAGAAACTCATTCTCCCTTATCTGGAAATAGATATAAAATATTATGACCTGGGTGTAGAATACCGCGATGAGACCAATGACCAGGTAACCATAGATGCCGCCAATGCCATAAAACAATATGGTGTTGGTATCAAATGTGCTACCATCACTCCTGACGAAGCAAGAGTAGAAGAATTTAAGTTGAAACAAATGTGGAAGAGTCCTAACGGAACTATCCGGAATATTCTTGATGGCACCGTTTTTCGTGAGCCGATTGTTATGAAAAACGTTCCCCGTTTGGTGACTAACTGGACAGCACCGATCATTGTAGGGCGTCATGCGTTTGGTGATCAATACCGTGCTACAGATACAGTAATTAAAGGAAAAGGTAAACTGACAATGACATTTACACCTGAAGGTGGTGGCGATGTTCAGACTTTTGAAGTCTATAATTTCAAAGGCGATGGTGTAGCTATGAGCATGTATAATACCGATGAAAGTATTATTGGTTTTGCCAGAAGTTGCTTCAATATGGCTTTAAGTAAAAAATGGCCACTTTATCTTTCTACAAAAAATACGATCCTGAAAAAATATGATGGCCGTTTCAAGGACATCTTTGAGGAAATTTTTCAAAAAGAATTTAAAAAACAATTTGATGCAGCAGGGATAGTATATGAACACCGCCTGATTGATGATATGGTAGCCAGTGCACTGAAATGGAACGGTAATTTTGTATGGGCCTGTAAAAATTATGATGGCGATGTACAAAGCGATACCGTAGCGCAGGGATTTGGTTCATTGGGTCTGATGACCTCCGTATTGGTAACACCGGATGGTAAAACTATGGAAGCCGAAGCAGCTCATGGTACGGTTACCCGTCATTATCGTGAACACCAGAAAGGAAAGCCAACTTCTACAAATCCTATTGCATCCATTTTTGCGTGGACAAGAGGACTTGCTTTCCGTGGTAAATTGGATAATAACCAGGCTTTAATTGATTTCAGTCTTGCATTGGAAGCTGTTTGTATCGAAACAGTAGAAGGTGGAAAAATGACAAAAGATCTTGCAGTTTGTATTCAT
This sequence comes from uncultured Chitinophaga sp., assembly GCA_964581455.1. Classification (GTDB taxonomy): domain Bacteria; phylum Bacteroidota; class Bacteroidia; order Chitinophagales; family Chitinophagaceae; genus VBAS01. The sequence continues at coordinate 33,636 of CAZOOT010000003.1, forward strand.
GGAAATAAAGTAAACCATAGTGAACATTATCTATATACGGAAGAGTTTTTAGATGCGATAGATAATAACCTAAAGAAAAAATTAGGCTAACATTTTTGCAAAAGTATTTCTTTTATCCCGGCTTTAAAGACCGGGATTTTTCTTAATTTGAAAATATTCCGTTTAGTTATTATTGCCAGTATACAAAGCAGCTTGTTAAGCCAAAGAACATAAAGATTCAAATTTGTTCTAAAATTGGTGATTTCTTTAAGTCTCATTGTTTTATTGTTAATTTTATATTTGACCCTATTCCGGACTGCATTTCTTCAAATGTTAACCGGGTTCAAACAATAATCACAAGTATTTTAATTAAAAATGAAAATGAAAAAAATATTCTACTTGGTTCTATTTCTATTTGTTTTGAATTTGAATTCTGTGTATTCACAGAATTCAAAGAATCTGATTGTCTTGGTAAAATATAAGACCTTGCCCGGAAAAGAAAGCCTGGCACTTTCAACTATTAAAAGCTTGATAAGCGATGTAAAAAAAGAACCAAACTATATTGATATCATCATTCATATAGACCCATTTGATAAATCAAACATATTGCTTTATGAAAAATGGTCAAGTGAAGACTATTATAAAGGTGACCACATGAAAACACAACATTTGCTGCAGTTCATGAATGATGCAAGATCATTTTTAGGGGGACCTCCGGAAATTACATTTTGGAATATTGAGAACTAAATCAAATGACCAATATTAAATTTGGTCATTTGATTTATTACATGTTTACCATTCTCCTTAACTTCCGGCAAACCGTGTTCCGAAAATACCTACCGCCAGTTCAGCCCATGTGAGCAAAAAAAGTATTAACAAAATGGCAACCACAACGATCCGGTATCTGACTTCTTTAATCCTTCTCAAAACAAATTCAATCATCAGACCCGTACCAAGAAGCAGGACACCCATGATTACAAAATCGAAAAGCCCCCATTTTACCTGATCCGTAAATTGCATTGCGATAAATGGTATAAGCAATAGTACTGCTACAGTGAATAGAATACCCTTAAGTCTTTTGTTTTGTATTGTCATAACCAGTTGTTTATAAAATTGAATGGCAAATGTATGAAAAGTACTTTGTAGTACAAAGTAAATTATCAAAATTCTTAAAATAAATTATTCCGCTTCTGTCGGGCCCGGAATTGTGTCCGGCTAAGGCAACTAATGCTTTACTATTTTTAATACGTCAATTGTTAATGCGAAGATTGTATTTTAGTATGTAAAATAATCTCATTAGTAAAATGGATTTAAAAAAAATAGTAAACCAGTGGTTTGATAAGTGGAAAGAAGGAGATTTTCTTCATTTACGTGTTTCTGAGAATTTCAAACATACCATCCCTTACGGAACCATCAAAGGGAAAAAAAATACATCAATCTTGTTGAAGCAAACAAAGAGAAGTTTTTAGGCCACCGATTTGAAATTCATGATGAATTATATGGAAAGGACAGGGCCTGTGTCCGCTACACTGCAATCCAGGGAGATTTTAAATTAGATGTCAGAGAATGGTATTTTATCAGTAATGACTTAATTGATGAAATTGCTGCCTACTATAATATAGAAGGTGAAATAAGTGATGAAAGAAAACTTAAAAAACCCCGGCATCATGAGTAATCCCCTTCATTTAAAACTCCTGTTTGAAATTATCTTTTAAAAATGAATATTCAGCAAATCAGAAATAACACACCCAGTTGTCTTGATAAAATTTTTCTGAATAGTGCCGGCTCTTCACTCCCACCTCAGATCATTACTCAAAAAATTATCGAATATTTAAATGAAGAGGAAAAGACCGGAGGTTATAAATTAGCTGAAATGAGATCTGAGGAAATTAATGATTTCTATCTATATGCTGCTCAGCTGCTAAATACAAATCCCACCAATATTGCTTTTGCCAACAATGCCACTGATGCATACAGCCAGGCACTTTCCTCTATTGACTTTAACGATGGCGATTTGCTGATCACCAGTAATGATGATTATGTATCGAACTATATGCATTTTTTTTCTTTACAAAAAAGAACGGGGATAATAATTGAGCAGATCAGGAATACCGATACCGGTGATCTTGATCTTGAACATTTCATTAAGCTGATCAGCAAAAAAAAACCAAAACTGGTTGCTATTACCCATATTCCTACCAACTCAGGGCTTATACAGGATGTAGAAGCAGTAGGAGAAATTTGTGCGGCGAAGGATATACTTTACCTGGTTGATGCCTGTCAATCCGTAGGTCAAATGCCGGTAGATATACAAGAAATAAAATGTGATTTTCTGAGTGGAACAGGAAGAAAATTTTTAAGGGGCCCAAGGGGTACAGGCTTTTTATACGTTTCTGACAAAGCTTTAAATAAGGAACTTGCTCCCCTCTATGTAGATCTGCGTGGCGCTACGTGGTCTGCTAAAGAAAATTATTACCTGGAAAAAACTGCCCGCCGGTTTGAACGCTGGGAAATACCATATGCACTATTGATCGGCCTGAAAGAAGCAATAAAATATGCTTTGCAAACCGGGCTGGAAAATATCCGCGATTACAATAAAGAACTTTGTTCCTCTTTCAGAGCTAAACTGTTGAACATTGATGGTGTAACCCTTTATGATAAGGGTACTAAGAAAAGTAGCATAATCACTTTCAGAAAAAATAACAAAGAGTTAAAAAAAATTATTGACGACTTAAGCAGAAACAATATTTATTTCTCTATAGTAAATAAAGATTCGGCATTTATTGACTTTGAGAAAAAGGGAATTGATTGGGCTATTCGTTTTTCTCCTCATTATTTCAATACAAATGAGGAAACAGAAAGGGCTTGCAATATTGTCAGGTCATTATAACAAAATAAGCTTAACAAGGTAATAGTACATGAAATCAGATGCATTATCAGTAAGAGAAATACAAGAAACGGATATTGATTTGATTACAGATTACTGGTTAAATGCAGATCCGGCATTCCTGATTTCAATGGGTGCTGATAAAACGAAAATTCCTTCCCGTATTCAATGGAAAGAATTGCTTAAAGAACAAATTGATCAGTCCTATCACCTAAAGAAATCCTATTGTATTACCTGGCTTTTAAATGAAAAACCAATTGGCCACTGTAATGTCAACAAAATAATTTTTGGAGAGGAGGCTTATATGCATCTTCATATTTGGAAAGCTGAAAACAGGAAATCAGGAATAGGAACAGAATTGGTCAGAAAATCACTTCCGTTTTTTTTCAATAACCTGGAATTAAAAAAAATCCTTTGTGAACCTTATGCACTTAATCCTGCTCCGAATAAATCTTTAGAGAAAATTGGATTTGAATTTGTCAAAACCTATTTAACCATACCCGGCTGGATTAATTTTGAACAATCTGTCAATCTTTGGCAACTGACTTTCGAGAAATTTAAATTAACTAACTTCCCTTCATAAAAAATTTTACCATGAACAACTATAGGATTTCTGTTTTATTGATCACCAGTATAATTGCAACAACCACTTTTGCACAAAAGGATCCGAAGACTACTGAAGTTTGGGCGCCTGAACCTAAAGTGATCAGCCCAGGAAAATCAACAGCAGGAGCACCGTCGGATGCCATTATTCTGTTTAACGGCACATCCGCATCAGCCTGGCAGCATAAAAATGGCAGCGAAGCTAAATGGACTGTTGCGGATAATAACATGACAGTAAAAGCCGGCAGCGGAGATATTCAAACCAAACAAAAATTCGGCGATTGCCAATTACATATAGAATGGAGAACACCGGCAGAAGTTAAGGGAGAAGGACAGGGTCGGGGAAATAGTGGCATCTTTTTCATGGGGCTTTATGAATTACAGGTTCTTGATAGTTATGATAATAAAACTTATCCAAATGGGCAGGCGGGTAGTATTTATAAGCAACATATTCCATTGGTGAATGCCTGCAAGCCTCCCGGTGAATGGCAGAGCTATGATGTAGTGTTTACTGCTCCGCGATTCAGTGATAATGGTTCTGTATTGGAACCTGCAAGAATAACAGTTTTTCAAAATGGCGTATTGGTTCAAAACAATGTGACCATCTGGGGAAGTACACAATACATTGGCTTACCAACCTATGAGAAACATGGAGCAAAAGAATCCATCGCCTTGCAGGATCACGGTAACCCCACCAGCTTCAGAAATATCTGGATTAGGGAATTGTAAATCCTTAAATTAATTTTTATGAGGATTATTTTAATCATGCTCATTTCTGTTTTCGCATTTGCCTGCACTGCTCAGCAAACCTGGGATTCCCGGCAAACAACAATTGTATTTCAATCGGTGAATGTCATTCCCATGGATAGTGAACGGGTGATCAATAAACAAGATGTTGTGGTTAAAAACGGAGTCATTGTTTCCATCGGAGAAACTGGTAAAGTGAAATTTGATAAAAATGCTTTGTTGATTCATGCCAATGGAAAATTCCTGATACCCGGCCTGGCAGAAATGCATGCACATGTTCCGCCGGTCAACGATATGGAACCACTGAAAGAAGTGCTTCAGCTTTTTGCCTATAATGGCATCACTACAATCCGGGGTATGCTGGGTCATCCCCTTCATCTTGAATTAAGAGATAAAATTAATAGCGGAGAAATTCTGGGTCCCCGTTTTTATACATCAGGGCCATCCCTGAATGGTAATAGCGTAAAAACTACAGAAACCGCTGATGAAATGGTGAGGGCACAAAAAAAAGCCGGATATGATTTTATGAAACTTCATCCCGGACTTACAAAGGAAAACTTTGCATCCATTGTAAAAACCGCAAAAGAAGTGAACATGCCTTTTGCCGGTCATGTTTCTTTTGATGTAGGGGTTTGGAAAGCTATAGACGCTGGCTATGCGACTATTGAACACCTGGATGGTTTTGTTGAAAGCCTGGTACCCGGCATGGATACAATTAAAGAGAATCAGACAGGCCTCTTTGGAATGTTTATCGCAGATGCTGCAGATGAAAAAAGAATACCATCTCTGATGAAAGCATTGCGGGATAAAAATATTTGGGTTGTGCCAACACAAGCATTAGCAGAAAGATGGTTTAGCCCTGATAAAGATGCAGAAGCTTTCAGCAAAGACCCGGAAATGATCTACATGAACGAGTCTACTATGAAAAGCTGGATCAATAATAAGAATAACCTAAAGAATAATCCACAAAACAAACCGGAATCAATGCGGAAATTTATTCAATTACGCAGAAGATTGATCCTGGAATGTCAGCGCAACGCTGTGGGATTGCTATTGGGATCGGATGGGCCACAGGTTTTTAATGTGCCTGGTTTTTCTGTTCATCATGAATTGAAATATTTGGTAGATGCAGGCCTCAGTCCTTTTGAAGCATTGCAAACCGGGACAGTGAATGTGGCAAAGTTTTATGGCAAGAAAGATATGGGGATGATCAAAATCGGATTCGTTTCAGATCTGATACTACTTGACGCTAATCCTTTACAGAATATTGAAAACTCTAAAAAAATAGACGGTGTTATGTTGGGAAATCTCTGGTTGCCGAAAGAATATATCAGTACTGAATTAAAAAAACTGGAAAAACCAAAACCGTTTTAATTTTCTGCTAAAAGTTTATCCACTGTTCCATAAAAATCCTTTTTGAATGCTTCATAATATTCACCTGTACCCGGACCGTAGAATACTCCTTTAATTTTTCTCACTTCACCTTTTTTGTCTATAAAAATTGTAGTGGGGAAAGAACGGATGGGTGTTAGCTGAGGCAAGGTTTTTTCTGTTTTTTCATCATCAGACGATGTGCCTCCGGTAATAAGGATCGGGTATTGAACATTAAATAATTTTTCAAATTTCTTCAGGCTTTTAATTGATCTTTCTATATTGGTATCATACTCATATGCCAGGCCAATCACTTCTACGCCCCTGCTTTTATTTTCATTATAAAAATCGCTTAAAAATTTTGTTTCATCCATACAGTTCGGACACCAGCTTCCTAAAATCTGCACGATCACCACTTTGTTTTTAAAGCGATCATCATTAATTGATACTGGTTTCCCGTTAAGGTCATTAAAAGTGAAATTCAAACGCGACTCTCCGTCCTTCAACATCGTAGGCCTTTCCTGGTCCGGAGTGCCGATCATTTCATTTTTTTCTGCCACCCATGTTTCCACTCCGGCAAATCCCGAATAAAAAACTCCTCCTGAAATTTTATTCTCGTTATCAATCTTCGCATAATATAGATAGGCGTGGGCGCCGTCAAATGTCGAAAGTTTTAAGGAATCACCAGTTACAACTCCCTCAAGAAATCGGGAATCGCCTGTTGGTGTTAGAAAAGTGCCGGTCAGTTTTTCACCTTGTTGTTGAAATTCAGCTACAGCTTTTCTTATTGTCCCGTTACTCCTTGTAATATCCACATCCCATCGGCCGGAAATGTTTTGTTTAGCCTTCCCAAGATTCGTTTCGAAACGGAAAGTCTGATTGGGAACTGCATAAAAATTCCAGTATTGTGTTTCACCCGCTGTTCCTTTAATCCAGGTACCGGTCAAACTGCCATCCTTGTTTTTTTTTGTTCTGAAAAAAGATTCAAAAGTTGGCATATCAAAATGAATAGAATCTCCAATAAAATGTACCGGGCTTATTCTGAGTTTCTCTTTATCATTTTTAACATAAAAAACAACCTGGCCGTTTTCCTTTTTCGACTCAATATTAAAGATCACTTCGTTACTGTCTTTTCTTACAAGATGTGCTCTCCAGTTTGCAGGCAGATCTTTTTGTGCAAAAACCGGGCTGGCTAATCCAAATAAAAAAGTCCCTAACTGAAACATTGAAAATAGTCTTGAAATCATGAACGCAATATCGGTAAAAAAAGCAGTAAAGGCTGTCATGTCTGTGACAGCCTTTTTTTTATTCTGTTAATAAAACGAAAAAGATATTCTATTGAATATGTTTCTGTAATTATTTCGCAATTATCCGGGCATCATTGTAATTCGGTTTATAATTTTCTTTTTTCAAAATTGCGAGCAAATCTTTTTCCATACTTATTATTGGAAACTCAATTATTCTGCCAATCTCTGATCCATTTTCTTCTATGATAATTGTCGGCACCCGAACAATGTTTCTGCCTGCCTCTTCATGTGTAGGGCTTTTTTTATATTCAGCCCCTACATTACTGACCATTACCAACGAAAGCATGTTTTGAGGAAAATCACAGCATTCCAGAATTTTTATTATCCTGGGAACTTCTCTGCGGCTATCACCACACCATGTACCCAGAAAGATTGTTATTGACTTACCTGATAATAATGGCCTGATAAAATTACAGGTGAAAGAATCAATTTGATAAGCAGAATAGTTTGCATCAAACCACATGTTAAAAGGGGCTTTTTCCAAACCGGCTTTAGTGCATTTTCCAACTAACATGCTATTCCCCTGTGCATCTGTAGACACCTGGTTCAGGGACTCATTAATCTGGCCTTTTAGTAAAATTGTTGAATTTGCTGTTAATATAAATAACAGAAATATTCGGATGAAAATATTTTTCATGTTGTAAAATTTTAAAATAAAGTAAATAGATACGCAGCAGCTATATATTAAGCTGCATACATACAGATAACCACTGATTCAGGGTATTAAACAGAAGAATGAAAGAGTTAAACAGAAGGCGGATGAAAAGGAACAGCAGTAAACCCTTGAGGAATACGGGAAACAAAATCTCTGTAATGAATTTTATTTGATTCAGCTATTGGTGATAAATCCATACTCTTAAATTGCTGAGAAAACTCTGTGATCTTTTCCTGCAAGGTATTCTTCAGCAGGTTATTTGAATCACCCGATGCAGAGTGGTCAAACAAAGCCACAAGATGATCATCGCAATCGCAATCTGGTTGGTTCAGTACTATCTCCATTTTCCATTTACAATAAAGAAAGTTGACAACTTTCCCGTATTGAAATGAGAGAAAAACAATTAGAAGCAATATGGAAGATATTTTTATTCGCATGAATGAATCCCAAATTAATAAAACTATTTCAGAATTCTTATAAGTTCCAATAAATTAGATTTATTACACTTAATATCTTGCTGCAGATTACTTTGGATTTATTTAGAGACCTGTTTTGTAAGATTTGAAAACATATCGCTGGTCATGGCTGTAAGGCCATATTCCTCTTTCCATCCCCAGTCATTTCTTGCTACTGAATCGTCAATACTCTGGGGCCAGCTATCCGCAATAGGCTGTCGATAATCCGGTTTATAAGTAATATTGAACTCAGGAATATGTTTTTTTATTTCGGCAGCTATTTCCTTCGGAGAAAAACTCATGGCAGAAATATTATAAGAAGTGCGAACAGAAATTTTATCAGCAGGTGCTTCCATCAATTCCAAAGTTGATCGAATAGCATCTGGCATATACATCATAGGCAAGTAGGTGTTCTCTTTTAAAAAACATTCATATTTTTTTTCTTCTAAAGCTTCATGAAAAATTTCTATGGCATAATCAGTAGTACCACCGCCAGGGGCAGATTTATATGAAATCAACCCGGGATAGCGGAGGCTTCTGACATCTACCCCGTATTTCATGAAAAAATAATTACACCAGAATTCGCCGGCATATTTACTAATGCCATAAACTGTAGTTGGCTCAATGATGGTTTGCTGAGGGCAATTTTGTTTGGGGCTGGTAGGACCAAAAACTGCAATAGAGGAAGGCCAGTATACTTTGTGTAATTTTTCTTCCCTGGCGATGTTGAGCACATTCAGCAGGCTTTGCATATTCAGGTTCCAGGCCAGACCCGGATTTTTTTCACCTGTTGCAGACAGAATAGCTGCAAGCAAATAAATTTGAGTAATGCCCTGCCTGATCACTTGTACATGCAGCATCTCATTATTCATTACATCCAGGCTTACATAAGGACCGGTTCCGTGTAATAATTCATTTTCTTCCCGGAGATCAGAAGCAATGACATTGGCATTCCCATAAATTTCCCGAAGAGCAAGTGTTAACTCAACCCCTATCTGCCCGGAAGCGCCGATTACAAGGATCTTCTCTTTTATCATAGTCAATTTTGAAAAACAAATGTCAAATTCCAAATCCCAATTTCCAAATACAATCCGGTTTAAAAACAAGCTTACCTTTGCCGTCATGGAAAAATTTTTGAAAGACCTGTTTAGCGGTCAGTCATATAATGAAAATAATTTTTTTCTCATCGCCGGTCCTTGTGTAGTGGAAAGTGAAGAACTTGTTTTGGAAGTTGCAGAAAAAGTTTATTCGGTTTGTAAAGACCTGGGCATACCTTATGTTTTTAAAGCTTCCTATCGAAAAGCGAACCGCAGCAGTGGTTCATCTTTTACGGGTTTGGGAGATGATCTTGCCCTGGGTATGATCTCTAAAGTGAAAAAGAAATATTCCTTGCCAACAGTTACAGATATTCATGCAAAAGATGAAGCGGTACTGGCTGCACAACATGTAGATATTTTACAGATCCCCGCATTTCTTTGTCGTCAAACTGATTTGCTGGAAGCCGCTGCCAAAACAAATACAATTGTAAACGTAAAAAAAGGCCAGTTTGTAAGTGGTGAAGCCATGAAGTTTGCTGTGGAAAAGATCCGTAAAGCCGGTAACAATAAAATTATGCTTACAGAAAGAGGAACGACTTTCGGATATCAGGATCTGCTGGTAGATATGAGAAATATCCCTATCATGAAAGGACATGGTGTACCTGTTGTAATGGATGTTACACATTCCTTACAACAACCCAATCAGGCCAGTGGGATTACAGGAGGAAATCCTGAAATGATTAGCACAATTGCAAAAGCGGCCATTGCTGCCGGTGCTGATGGATTATTTATTGAAACTCACCCCAACCCTTCAGTTGCAAAAAGTGACGGAGCAAATATGCTGAAACTGGATTTACTTCAACCTATTTTGGAACAACTGGTAAGCATCAGGAAAGCAATTACCCGGTAAAAAAGAAAGCCATTCCTTTCGGAATGGCTTTGAAATTTTCATAGTATAATATTTTTACTGGTGAAGTACTGTAGTATCTACTACGGTGACTTTGCCTGCTATTACAGAGATATTATTCCTGATTGAATCCATATAAGTTATATCAGATGGAGCATAATGAATATTATAACTTCCGGCTGCTAATCCTTTAATTAGATATCCTCCATTTGTTCCGGTAAACGTGCTGGCAATTGTATCCGGACCCTGCACTGCATAAATTGCTGTTTGAAAACTGTTTGGCATGACTACTCCTTTTATACTTCCACCTGCTGCCTGAAGAATCGTTCTGATCACAGGTTTCAGCATATACTTATTGTTTCCTGTCTTGTGAATTGATTTTGCAACATCAAAATCTAATAAAATAGTATAAAGCACTCCATTTTCAACATCCTGCTGAACTTTCAATTTTAATCCACTTTGCTGTGCACTTGGGGTTTCAAGTTTTATTGGCTGAAGGGTTCCTTCAATTTTTACATAGTTTTCAGTTCCCAATACCAATCTTAACTGATGTAATTTTCCGGAAGGAATTTCGGCATCAGCCAATAATGTATCCTGATCATTGGTAAGTTTAATCAGATCATAAACCCCGGGATGCACTCCGTTAAGACTTTGCCAGCCATTTATTGTATCTCCGGTTACATTGATCATCACATCTTTTACGTCAATGAAAACTGCCTCAAAATCACCTGGTGCATCTGTAAGATAAACCTGTAACCTTGCTTTGTTGTTTTCAGCACCAGAATATCCTTTTTGACAGGCTATAAAAATCAATGATACAACAGACAAAAGGAGAAAAGAATAAAGAAATAATTTTTTCATAATAAGTTTTTTTCAGGTAAGTAAAATAATACGGTTGTCAACAGGATATAGAAAATTCGTTTTGTAAAATATTACTGATAGAATTTCAAAAATAATGCCAGTTATTTTTTATTGCAGGCAGAAATTAAAAAACCCGGTTACTTGAACCGGGTTATTATTTTAAATCATTCGTAGTTTTACTTAAGCACTGACTTTCCCTTTCACTTTTGCAATCACTTCTTCAGCTATTCCGCTAGGAGCTGGTGCATAATGGCTAAACTCCATTGTAGAAGATGCACGGCCAGAACTCAAAGAACGTAATTGAGTTACATAACCAAACATTTCGCTTAATGGAACTTTTGCTTTAATAACCTGAGCACCTGCACGATTATCCATTCCTTCCAGCATTCCTCTTCTTCTGTTTAAGTCGCCTGTTACATCGCCCATATATTGATCAGGAGTCACCACTTCTATTTTCATAATTGGTTCCAGTAAAACAGGTTTTGCTTTTCTGGCAGCTTCGCGGAAACCAGCTCTGGCACATAATTCAAATGACATTGAATCAGAGTCAACAGCATGAAAACTTCCATCAAACACACGGATCTTCATATTATCAACAGGATAACTTGCCAAAACACCGGTTGACATGGCTTGTTCAAAACCTTTTTGAATAGCCGGAATAAATTCTCTTGGAATTGATCCTCCAAAAAGATCATTCACAAACTGGTAACTCTTATCAGGGTTTTCAGCTTTCCATTCTGCATCAATTGGTCCCAATTGGAAAACGATATCTGCAAACTTACCACGGCCTCCGGTTTGTTTCTTCAAAGTTTCACGATGCTCAACTGTAGCATTGAATGCTTCTTTATATGCAACCTGGGGAGCACCCTGGTTAACTTCAACTTTAAATTCACGACGCATACGATCCACGATGATCTCCAGATGCAGTTCACCCATTCCGCTGAGAATAGTCTGACCGGTTTCTTCATCTGTCTTTACTCTTAATGTTGGGTCTTCTTCAATCAATTTTGAAATAGCCATCCCCATTTTATCTACATCAGCCTGCGTTTTTGGTTCAACCGCAACAGAAATAACCGGTTCCGGAATAAACATATTTTCCAAAACGATCGGATGATTCTCATCACATAAGGTATCTCCGGTTTTTATTTCTTTAAAACCAACTGCAGCACCAATATCACCTGCTTCAATGAAATCAATCGGATTTTGTTTGTTGGCAAACATTTTCATGATGCGGCTGATACGTTCTTTTTTACCACTTCTTACATTTAACACATAAGAACCCGCATCCAAATGACCGCTATAACAACGGAAGAAAGCAAGACGCCCCACAAACGGATCTGTCATAATTTTAAATGCCAAAGCCGCAAATGGTTCTTTTGCATCTGGTCTGCGTAGCATTTCTTCTCCTGTATCCGGATCAAGTCCTTTGATAGCTTCGATATCTAATGGACTTGGTAAATAACGGCAAACTGCATCAAGTGCCGTCTGAACCCCTTTATTTTTAAATGAAGAACCGCACATCATAGGCACAATACTAAGGTCAATCGTAGCTTTGCGAACGGCTTCATGTATTTCGTCTTCCGAAATTGTATCCGGATTATCAAAAAATTTCTCCATTAATTTATCATCATACTCTGCAACAGCTTCTACCAGCTGGGCTCTCCACTCATTGGCTTCTGCAAGCATATCCTCCGGCACAGGAATTTCATCAAAGGTCATACCTTCAGTTTCCATATGCCAAACAATACCTTTCATTTTGATCAGATCCACCACACCTATGAAATCATCTTCAGCGCCAATCGGCAATTGAAGAGGAACTGCTTTTGAACCCAGCATTTCCCGAACCTGCTTAACAACGTTTAAAAAGTCAGCACCGGCACGGTCCATTTTATTTACAAACCCTATACGGGGAACATTATAACGATTCGCCTGGCGCCATACAGTTTCAGATTGAGGTTCTACACCATCCACTGCACTGAATAAAGCGATAAGGCCATCCAAAACCCTCATTGAACGTTCAACTTCTACTGTAAAATCAACGTGGCCCGGTGTATCAATAATATTAAAAGAATACTTTTTTGTATTGGCATCCACTACACCTTTGTTTGTTGGAAAATTCCACAAACAACTTACTGCTGCAGAAGTGATGGTAATACCTCTTTCTTTTTCCTGTTCCATCCAGTCAGTGGTAGCTGCTCCGTCATGAACTTCACCAATCTTATGAATCATGCCGGTATAACGTAGAATTCGTTCAGTTGTAGTGGTTTTTCCAGCATCAATATGAGCTGCGATACCAAAGTTTCTTTGAAATTTTAAGTCTGCCATGTTGTTTATTTCCCTTTATAATTTGGAGGCGCAAAGGTAGGGAGAAAATGCCATGATTCAAGAAACTCAAAGAGATAAGTTTTCCAGATTCTATCACTTGAAATCAGTTAGTTATTCTAATTATAGAAATGGGAAAACTGAATGATTCTGCCAATAAAAAAGGTAAAAAAAAGCCATCTGGCAAAATTCCAAATGGCTTTGAATTATTTTAATTCTTAATTTTTAAATTCTGAAGTGAGCAAAAGCTTTATTCGCTTCAGCCATACGATGAATATCTTCCTTCTTTTTAAATGCAGATCCTTCACCTTTAGATGCTGCCACTATTTCGTTTGCTAATTTATCAGCCATGCTACGACCGTTTCTTTCACGACTGTAACGAATAAGCCATTTAATGCTCAGGGAAATTTTTCTATCAGGACGAACTTCTGCCGGTATTTGGAAAGTTGCTCCTCCAATACGACGGCTACGAACTTCTACTGATGGTGTAAGGTTAGCTAATGCTCTTTTCCAAACTTCATATCCTTCCTCACCTGTTTGCTTATTCACCTTGTCAAGGGCATTATAAAAAATATTGAAAGAACCACTTTTCTTTCCGGCCCACATCAGGTTATTGACAAAACGGGTTACCAGTTTATCATTAAATTTTGGGTCAGGTGCTAATGGGAGTTTTTTGGCTTGTGCTTTACGCATGTCTGAATTAAATTATACTTTAAAACTTAAATTATTTTTTTACTTTTTCTCTTTTCGTTCCGTATTTAGAACGGCTTTGTTTTCTGTCTTTCACACCCGCAGTATCCAAAGAACCACGTACAATATGATAACGAACACCAGGTAAATCTTTTACACGACCACCACGAATCAATACGATTGAGTGCTCCTGCAGATTGTGACCTTCACCCGGAATATAGGCTATCACCTCTAATTTATTTGTCAAACGAACTTTGGCAACTTTACGTAGCGCTGAGTTTGGTTTTTTAGGAGTAGTTGTATACACCCTGGTACATACGCCACGTCGTTGTGGGCAGCTGTCTAAAGCCCTTGATTTACTTTTGGCTTTAATAATTTGTCTTCCTTTTCTTACAAGTTGTTGAATAGTAGGCATTCTGAACCTTTTGTTTTTAATCCGAAGTGATTCCTTCGGAAAGGGGGGCAAAGGTAATGGGCAATAGGTTAACAACCAAAAAATCAATCCCGTTATTTATTAAGACTAATCCCCACAAAAAATCCAAATTCAGAAATTGAAATTTGAATTTTTAAATAAGTAATGGAAAATATCTAAACCTTCCACATCCAATTATATTTATCTTCTTTTTTCCCTTCACGAATGTCTGCAAGCCAAGACTTTATAGTTGGTGCAATCTTCCATTTTTCGATATCAAATTTCATGATGATGTCTTTGTATTTCAACTCTTTTATTAGTGAGATAGTGGCAGCCGTACCTGTACCAAATGCTTCTACATGCTTTCCCGATTTATAAGCTTTAATGATTTCATCAATACTAATTGCTTTTTCTTCAACTTTAAATCCCAATTCATTTAAGAGTGTAATTGTGCTTTTCCTTGTCACACCGTCCAGAATTGTACCCGAGCTAAGATCAGGTGTAATTGCTTTATCGCCCAATATAAAAAACACATTCATCGTACCACATTCCTGTACATATTTATGTTCGCTTGCATCAGTCCATAAAACTTGGTCGTAACCATTCTTTTTTGCTTCCGCTGTTGCATGCATGGCAGCGCCATAATTTCCTGCTGCTTTTGCAAATCCGGCACCGCCTTCAACTGCCCTTACAAACTTTTCCTCAACATTAATCCTCATTGGGGCTCCATAATAGGGACCAGTTGGACTCAGTATGATAAGAAATTTATAATTATCTGAAGGTCTGACTCCAATTAACTCATCAGACGAAAACATAAATGGTCTGATGTATAAAGAATGATCTGTTTTTTGAGGTATCCAGTTTTTGTCAAGATCAACTAACTTCCTTAATCCTTCCATAAAAAGATCTTCAGGAACTTCGGGCATTTGCATCCTGGCAGCTGAAACATTAAACCGTTTAAAATTATCAATTGGCCTGAATAAAAATGCCTCTCCATTTTGATTTTTATATGCTTTCATACCCTCAAAAATTGCCTGTCCATAATGCAGCGCTGCTAAAGATGGACTTAATAATAAAGGTTGATAGGGCTTTATTTCAGCATTCTTCCATTCACCACCCTCATAGTCTGCTTCCAGCATATGATCAGAAAAATATTTACCAAAAGAAAGGTTTTCAAGATCCAAATTTGTCAATTTGCTTCTTTCAGCTTTTGTAATTGTTATTCCTCCTGTTGCAATCATAAATGTTTACTTTTGAACGAACAAAGAAACAAAAAAAAGCTAACACCTATTTGTAATATTATTGTCATCTCATGAGCTTGAATACCATATCGTTTCCAAAAAAAATTATTGCAGAATTATATAAAAACAATTTGGTTGAGTTAACTAATACATCGCCAGTTTTTGAAAAGAAAAAAGAACCTGAAAACTGGAAATACCTTGGAGAGAATAAAAAGAAAGTTTTAATAGTTGTAAAATACCCTGAAGCAGTTCATTTGCCAGATGATACAATGGGTTTTCTGATAAATCTTCTTAGTGCCTGTAAATTAAATCTTGGAGACACGGCCATTTTGAATCTTCTAAATCAAAGTGACAAAGGATTTAAGGATATCTTAGCTTATTTCGAATCCAAAACTGTATTTCTTTTTGGTGTAGGACCAGCTGAATTTGGGATGCCATTATTATTCCCTCATTTTCAAATTCAGCAATTTAACAATACTGTTTTTTTATCGTCGCCTTCATTACATGATATCGAATCTGACAAAGTTTTAAAAAGCAAACTCTGGATTTGCATTAAAAAAATATTTGCTTTATGAAACTGATTTTTGCTTCTAACAATAAGCATAAAATAGAAGAACTAAAATCCTATATTGGCAATCAGTTTGAATTGTTGTCTCTTGAAGATGCAAACATTGAAATTGATATACCTGAACCATATGACACGTTGGAAGAAAATGCAATAACAAAGTCCAGAACTATTTTTGATCTTACGGGGATGAATTGTTTTAGTGAAGATACTGGCCTGGAAATTGAAATATTAAATGGTGAACCGGGTGTAAAAAGTGCCAGGTATGCCGGAGATGAAAGATCTTTTAAAAGCAATATTGATAAAGTACTGAAAAAAATGGGGCAAAGTAAAAATAGAAAAGCAAGATTCAGGGCCGTTATTTCCTTAATTATTGATGGAATTGAAACTCAATTTGAAGGAGTTTGTAATGGTACAATAATTAGTGAAGAAAAAGGGGAAAAAGGTTTTGGTTACGACCCCATTTTTGTTCCGGACGGCGCTTCAAAGACTTTTGCCCAAATGACATTAATTGAAAAAAATCATTATAATCACCGGGCAAAAGCAGCTGGCAAATTGCTGGAATATCTGCATTCCTTAATAACTAAACCATTGATTTGAGATCATTAAGCAACCATACAATCGCAGAAACCGACTTAATACAGGGATGCATCGCTGGCGAAAAGAGAATGCAGGAAGAATTATATAACAGGTTTAGTCCAAAGATGTTTGCAGTTTGTATCCGTTATGCCGGAAATGCAGATGATGCCCAGGACATTTTACAGGATGGTTTTGTTAAGATCTTTAAAAACTTATCCCGTTTCAGAAGTGAGGGTTCCTTTGAAGGTTGGATCAGGAGAATTTTTGTGAACACTGCTATCGAGCATCTTCGCCGTAAAAAATTTTTGAAACCAATTGCTGAAAAAGAAGAGAACACGATACCCTACAAAGAAGTGTCAGTTTTAGATTCACTGGGAGAAAAAGATATTATGAACCTGATCAGCCAACTTTCACCGGGATACAGAACTGTTTTTAATATGTATGTGGTAGAAGGATATACTCACAAAGAGGTTGGTGATATTTTAGGAATCAGTGAAGGTACCAGTAAATCTCAGCTGGCAAGAGCAAGAATGATCTTACAAAGCATGGTTGTGAAATTTTTAGATGAAGTCGACAGAAAGCAAAATAAATCATGAAAAACGAAGTTCATAAAAGGTTATATGAAATGGAAATTTCGCCTCCCAAACAAGTATGGGAGTTCCTTTCTTATGAGCTTGATGAGATCAATAAAGACCTGCTGATTTCCGGAAAGTTTCAGGAAACTGCAATCCCCCCACCTCATTCGCTTTGGGAAAACATAAAAGATTCATTAGAAACTGAAGAAGATACCATTTATAGAAAAAAAGGACTGGTCATCAACTGGAAGAGATTAGCAGTTGCCGCAATTTTCATAGGTATTATTATTTCAGCTTGGCTTATATTTTTTATTCCGCAACAAGGTAATAAAGAAATTGTTACTGCAAACACCTCCTCTCCTGCCATTCAGGATGATAAAATTCTTCCTGAAAACAAAGAGAAAAACTTATCGGCTAATCAGGCAGAGAACAGTTCAAAAACTGATCCTGTTTTAATAGCGGTTCATAATAAAGTTTCACCAAATAAAAAGAACATTGAGCCGAATAAGCAAGCCGTTTTTTCAGCACTTGAAACTGAACTTAGTCCAGTAAGCATAAAAAACGACAAGCCGGGTGATAAAGTTTTTAATCAGCCAATTGACGATTTATCAATGATTTCCCCAAGTGATGAATATATGACGATGGTAACAACCAATGGAAGGATTGTAAAAATACCTACACATCTTGCACATCTTGTACCACATCTTCAGGATAAACCAATAACAGAAGACTACTATGAATTAATGTTTGGAGAAGGTGCATTCTGGAAAGAAAAAATGAGCGAATGGAGGCAAATGCTTGCTACAGCACCTGTAACCACCGGAGATATGTTTTCAAATATGCTTGAGTTGATGAAAACCGTGGATGACCGTACCTCAAAAGGGAAATAAAAGAATTGAACAGGATAAAATAAATACTGAAATGGCAAGGATTAAAATTAAGTTACCTGCAAATTTTTCTTTCTCAACAACAATCCCAATAAGAATTACAGATATCAACATTGGGGGTCATGTGGGTAATGACAAAATCCTTTCTCTTATTCATGAGGCCCGCACACAATTTTTTTCTTTTTTTGGATATTCGGAACTGGACATGGAAGGCATTGGCACTATTATGAGTGATGTTGAAATTGAATTTAAAAACGAAATATTCTATGGCGATGTCATCAAAGCTTATGTAACCGCTGCAGATTTTTCAAGAGTATCTTTTGAAGTGTTTTATAAATTTGAAAAAACCGATGCGGAAGGAAAAACAATTCCGATTGTAAATGCGAAAACCGGAATCGTTTGTTATGATTATTCCCGAAAAAAGATAGTACCGGTTCCCGACGAAGTAAGAAAAAAAATTACTGGTTAATATAACCTTTATCCGTATTCCAGATCTTCCAGTTTTCCTCAGCTTGATTTACCAGCATTGTAAGGCCATTCTCTATCAAAGCACCTTGCTCTTCCCCCTTTGTCAAAAACAAAGTTTTTGCAGGATTATAAATCAAATCAAATAAAAAATTATTTTTTGTAATGAACCTATACGGGATTGGTGGCGCTTCTACTACATTGGGATATAAGCCAAGTGGAGTTGTGTTGATGATGAGTTGAAACTCCCTGATCACATCTTCTGTTACTTGTTCATAAGAAAAGCTGTCTGCAGAAGGCTTTCTTGACACATTTTTAAAACTGATTCCCTTTTTCTCCAACACATATTTTACGGCTTTAGCAGATCCGCCGGTACCGAGGATCAGTGCTTTTTTATGAATCTCCGGATTCAATTTCAGGTTAAGGGAATTTTCAAATCCGGGCACATCAGTATTATATCCAAAAAGTTTGCCGTCTTTAATTTTAATGCAATTACAGGCTTTTATCTTTTTTACAATATCGGAAGCTTCGTGTAAAAAAGGGATGACCTGTTCTTTATAGGGGATAGTCACATTCAGCCCCGCTAATCCGGGGAGAGAGATGATTTTATTAAAATCGTCGATGACTGGAATAGAAAAGTTTTCATATACACATTGCTGAATACCTTCTTTCTCAAATTTTTGGTTAAAGTATTTTTTTGAAAAAGAATGCGATAAAGGAAAACCGATCAACCCGTATAATCTCATTATGCTTCTTCTTTATTCAGGAATAGGTGAAAAGTATCTCCCCTTAGTCCAATTCGCATTGCTTCCAAAGGAAGAATTTCACTTGGTGCAATATTGCCAAGATTCACATTACAACCAATTAATTCTATAAAATACAGCTGCTGTGCTTTCTGAGGTGCTTCCCAAATTATTTTTTCTGCTGGAATTTGGGTAAGTATTTCCTGTACCAAACCTTCCCTCACTTCACCAGAACCGCGATAGATACCCACATTTCCAGCTTCTCTTGCTTCAGCAATAACATAGGTTGCGCCAGCATTTAATTCTGCAAGCATGAGTTCTATCCATTTATACGGCGGTATTATATGTTCTGCATCCTTGCTTCCAACCTCACTAAATACAGTTCCATGTTTGGTTAATTTTTCTATATAGCCGCATTTTTCAGAATGCGGGATAGTGACAGATCCATCACTCACTTCCATATACTTAATACCATATTCTTTGCAAACCGAGATATAGTCTTCAAATTGGTTTCTAATTAAAAAAGCTTCAAACAAAGTGCCTCCAAAGTAAACCGGAATGTCGTAAGAAGCATATACTTCAAGCTTCTCATGCAAATTTGGGGTAACAAAAGATGTCCCAAACCCAAGTTTTACAATGTCTACATGGGGGTGTGAAACACTCATAAAATTTTTTGCTTCATTTACACTAAGCCCCTTATCCATAATCATTGTTAATCCTGATTTACGGGGTTTTTTTACCCTGTCAGGAATATTACTCAGATTAAAATTCATAGTTGATTTTTAAAAATGATTGCTTTTACTATTGAAGAAGTCTTCTTTAAGCCTGATCTGTCTTTTAGTAAGCGGGCAAAAATATGAAAGAAACCTCATAAAGGATTTGAAGAATCTCAATGTCCTGAAATTCTATCTGAATTTATTTTTTTTAAATTTTGCAACGATATCAACCACCTGTTGATTTTGCAATATAGATGGATTCAGGTCAACAAATTTTTTCAACATTTTTGGAGCAATTTCCAGTGCTTTCTGCAATAAGAGTAATGCTTCTTTAGATTTACCCAGCGCAAAAAGGATTAAACTTTGGTAATAAATAAAAATGGGTTTATTGTTAGTGAGTTTTAAGGATGCCAGCACCTGGTTCAATGCTTCCTCATAGTTTTCAGAAATATAAAGGCTCCTGATCAAGGCTTCCCAACCCTTCGAATTCCTGGGCCTGAGACTAACTACTTCTGAAAAATAACGTATTGCTTCTCTATAAAACCCCATTTGCATTTTACATTCACCCATTAGCAAATTATACTCCATTTGTTTAGGATGTATTCTTAATGCTGTTTCCAGCTGCCTTGCGGCACTCTCCCATTTTTCTTCATTGAAATATGTACAGGCTATTTTATAAAACAGTTTGCTTTCTTCAGGAGTAATATGCGTGGCTTTCCGGTAATGAATTCTTGCCTGAGCATTATTAAAAAGTTTATCATAACAATGACCAATTGCTTCATAAATCAATGCTTCAGGTTTTGAAAGTTCGATCACTTTCTGAAGTGATTCTATTGCCTCTTTATATTTTCTCAGGCGGATATAAGCATCACCCATATTTCTATACGCATAATCAAACTTTTCATCAATAACAATGGCATATTGATAAGCATCCAGGGCTTTTTCATACAACTTTATTCCCTGGTAGGCCGCAGCAAGGTTGAACCATGCCAATTCATTATAGGGAAAATCATCAATTATTTTTTTATGTAGCCTGATACTTTCTTCATTTCTACCTGTAAAGTCAGTCCAGAAACAAATCTTATATAATGCTTCCTCGTTATTGGGATCTTCTTCGATTATCAATTTCAGACAATCAAAAACTTTTTCGAATTCTTCATAATCATCATAAACGTCAGCTAATTCAAAAAGCAACTCTACTTTTTCCTGTCCGCTAAACAATACTAGAGCTTCTTCCAGGATATCTACAGCTTTATCATGTTTTTCCAACGCCAGGTAAACATCAGTTCTAAGTATATAAAGATTGATATCAGTGCTGTCAAGTGTAGCAGCATGGTCCAGAATTTCCAATGCATCCTTATATTTTCTGGAAGCAATCAAAAGATCGGCCTTGCGAATTAATAAAGAAGAAGAAAACGGAAATTGGTCAGTGCCTCTTTCCGCAGCATCAAGTGCCCGCTTCAAATCGTCTTTGTCATCAAAATGATCAATGATTTTTTCAAAGGCCTCTTCATCCAGGTAAGATTGGCTCCGGCCTCGTTTAAGATTCTCGTATTTCCGAAGTAATTCATTCAATTCCTCGTTGTCTTCCCGGGATGGATGTTCTTTCATGTGTTTCAAAGGTTTAGTTAAATTACCCTTTTTTGCAAAATCAGGCAAGTTTTAGTAACATTTTTCCAGAACCAGCGTTAAATAATAGTGAAATAAGATGATGAATGGTTTGATTTTTAAGGAATTTTCTTTTTAAATTTGCAGGAGAGATGAAACTTAACAAAACCTTTAATAGCCTTTCGGGGAAAAAAGCGGCAGTATTACTGTTAATCACTGCTACTGCTTTTGCTGCCTTTGCTTCTCTTGGAGATGGAAAATCAAAAGGTAAAAAAGCTTCTTTATTGAATAATAAAACTACTGTTACTCCCGGTAAGTTCTCATTAAAATCAGGATACCAATACAGAGGCAGCCAGGTAATCAATCAACAGAAAACAGAAAATTTTGTAACACTAAATTCAATTGTAACTTATCAAAAAGGCAATTTGACTTATATTCTTCCGCTGCATACAATAGTGAATACGCAAAAAGTGAAGTTCTCTGTAGGCATTCCACAACTAAACAGGTAATTAATTTACTTTACCGGCTCCAACACTTTCTTCATATGTCATTATACGAAAACCTGATTTAGGTATTTCAAATTTACTTGCCGGAACTATATTGAAACTTACTTTCGATACAGTATAAGTCACTTTCAAAGTTCCCACTGTAGTTTCATATTGCATTGCAAGGCCAGGGAGGCTTTTATAGGCATACTCAAAATCCCGGTTTTCAGCAATAAGATCTTTAGTAAAAAAAACATTGATCTCGGAGCCATCTGGCATTTTACCAACAGCTTTATTGCATTTATATCCTGCAATCTCTTTAGTCTCATTTGTTATTGAAAAAACAATATCCTTATATTTTTTATTGGCATCTTTCCAGTTATCTGCGTTCATGGCGATCATGTATTTCTGTTCACCATATTCTTTCAGCACATTTACTTTTCCGGTTTTTCCGTCTACTATTGTGGATTCTACACCCAATGAACTCACTCTTTCAAAACGGCTCATATAACCTTTCAAATAAACAATGCTGGTTGCGCCATCAAACAAATTGGCTATTGAGGGATTGCTATTCCCGGTGTTTACAACAATATCATAAGAAATTATTCCCTCAGTTATCCTTTTCTGTGCGAATAGATTTCCAGCTAATAAAAAGGAACAAAGTAAAAATGCCGGACGGGTTAGTTTTTTCATTGACTTAAATGTAGTAAAAAGACGTGTCAAAGTGGTAAAATAGTTGTACCAAAAAAATGAAACTTGCAGCCTGACTATACTTTAACGTTTGTTTTTTGCCTGCAATTCTTTCAATTTTTTCTGCGACTCCTGCATGGCATCAAACTTTTCCTGCCATTTAGATTTTGTCTTTGGCTTTTTCTTGTTTTCCTCAATTTTTGACAGGATTTTGTCATGATCAATGATATAGGTCTGAATGGCAAATTGCAAGCCTAAAGTAACAATGTTTGAAACTGTATAATACCAGGTAAGAGCTGAAGGCAGCCTGTTAAAAATAAATAACAAGAAAAACGGGAATATATAAGGCATGTATTTCAAAACAGGATTGTTTTGGTCCGGAGTCATGCTCATACTATATATTGATATCACGAAACTGGTGATACAGGCAGTAATTGTAAATAAACTGATATGCTCACCATACAAAGGAATATTAAATCCAAAATTCAAAATTGAATCATAAGAAGAAAGATCATCTGCCCACAAAAAATTTTCCCCCCTTAAGGCTACATTGGAATTAAAAAAACTATAAAGGGCAAAGAATATGGGGATCTGAAGCAATGCAGGGATACAACCTCCCAGCGGATTTACCCCTGCTTCTCTGAACAGCTTCATCTGCTCCATGCTCATTTGTTGCTGGTCCTTTCCAAATTTTGCTTTTAATTTTTCTATCTCCGGACGAAGAGCTTTCATTTTTGCCCCGCTCAGATAGCTGGAATATGTTAATGGCGAGATGAT
Organism: uncultured Chitinophaga sp.; assembly: GCA_964581455.1. Classification (GTDB taxonomy): domain Bacteria; phylum Bacteroidota; class Bacteroidia; order Chitinophagales; family Chitinophagaceae; genus VBAS01. The sequence goes on from CAZOOT010000003.1 coordinate 57,200, forward strand.
CAATCTGAGGAAAAAAGTTAGCAATAAGATGACAATTCCATAACTGCCAATGAATGATTTGAAAAAATCAAAAACAGGTAAAACCAGCCATCTGTTAATCCACTTTACAAATGAAAATACTCCCTGACCCAGGTTAACCAGGTTTTCCATTTCATTATTGTAATTTTTTAAAATCTTATAGTCATTCGGTCCATAATAAAGCGCAAATAGAATTTCTACGTTTGATTCTGAAACATCCATTCTTAGTACTGCAGTTGCCTGTACCACTGTTTTTTCTTTTTCGTCTGGTACAATCCAATCAATCCGGCCAGAATTGAAATTTTTCTTCGCTATGAAACTCCTGTTGAAAAACTGTTGTTTGACAGCAACCCATTGTAACGGATCTGAAAACTCCTTACTACTTTTCATGCCAATAGTATGGTAATCGTAATCGCCGTCCTGGTTAAACCCTATTTGAGATTGCTGCTTTTCATAATTCAGGTCTCTTTCCAGTTGAATCGCTTTGGTTTTCCAGGTAATGTTCAGGGCATTTTGACTAAGTAACTGGTCTGCGCCATTCATTTTCACATTAAAATCAATCATGTAATCATTTTTCTTAATTACATATTGATGAACAATTGAAGGACCTGCACTATCTGCTGCCAATGTAAATGAAATAGTTTGCTGGTCACCATTCCTGGTTACTTCACCAACTGAGAAAAAGAGGTCAGCAATTTTAGCACTTTGGTTGGAAGCTGTATTAATTGGATAATCTATCTTATCAAAATCACTTGCCGATAACCGCACCAATGAGCTGTCGTGTTCTTTGAATCGCTTTAACTCAACCCATTTTGGTTGTCCTCCTTTATTCGTAAAGGCAATTTTGAAAACATCGTTCTCAATCGTAATCAGTTCTTCAGTACTGGAGGCAGCTTTTTGGTATTGTCCTGCTGATGAAACCTTTGCAATAGAATCATTAACAGCTGCTATTTTTTTTTCAGCAACTGTATCAATGATCGATTTTGGTTTCTGGGCATTGGCAATTGAATCTTCTATTATCTTTTTTTGACGGTTTGCCGACTGTTCTTTATTTATGAAATAGAAATAACCAAAAAAAAGTAAGGCCAGCACCACAAAACCAATTACTGTATTACGATCAAAATTCATGTAGCTTAAAATTTGGAGTGGGCAAAGATAAGGTAAACTGGGATGCCAGATATTAGATGAAAGATGCCCAAAAAATAACTTTTAAAATTCATGGAAATAATTCCAGACTGCTGTCCTCAAATCACTTCTTCCTTTATTGAAGTTGACTTAACCTGGCTCTTTTTTTCATTGAATTTTTTTGCGGCTGCCACAAAATGAACAAAAATTGGCTGTGGATTTTCTACTGTACTTTTTAATTCCGGGTGATATTGTACGCCAATAAAGAACGGGTGATTAGAAATCTCCATGATTTCAACCAACCCGGTTTGAGGATTAAGTCCACTCGCTGTCATCCCGTTATTTTCAAACTGATCCAGGTATTTATTGTTGAATTCGTAGCGGTGACGATGTCTTTCAAACACCAGCTCACTTTCATACACCCGATGTGCCAATGAACCTTTTTTAATTTCACAGGCATAAGACCCTAACCGCATCGTGCCTCCTTTCATAGTGATCTTTTTCTGTTCTTCCATCATATCAATTACCGGTTCATTACACTCCGGATACATTTCGGAAGAATGTGCATCCTTTATTCCCAAAATATTTCTGGCAAATTCAATCACAGCCATTTGCATACCCAGACAAATTCCAAAAAACGGCAACCCATGTTCCCTGGCATATTTTACGGCAGTGATCTTTCCTTCTATACCTCTATGACCAAAACCAGGCGCTACCAATAAACCGTCCAGGCCGTTTAGTTTTTCTGCTACATTATCGGGTGTAATAAATTCTGAGTGGATATATTCTACCAATACACTGCATTCATTGATTGCGCCAGCATGTACAAATGACTCTAAAATAGATTTATAAGCATCTTGCAGTTCCACATATTTTCCGATCAACCCTATCGTTACTTTTGATTTCGGGTTTTTCAGTTTTTCAATAAATCCTTTCCATTTGTCCAGCTTAGGTTCTTTGTAATTCTTTATTTCAAGCTTTTTCAAAACAATCTCATCCAATTTCTCCTGCATCATGATCAATGGCACTTCATAAATTGTACTTGCATCCAGTGCTTCAATAACTGCATGAGGCTTCACATTGCAAAACAATGCAATCTTTCTTCTTATATCTGCATTGATAGGCTCTTCGGTGCGGCAAACTATTATATCAGGAAATACTCCCTCCGAACTTAATAATTTAACTGAGTGCTGCGTTGGTTTGGTTTTCAGTTCTTTTGCAGCTTTCAAATAGGGGATCAATGTCAGGTGAACTACCAACAGATCTTCTTCGGGCAATTCCCATTGTAATTGTCTTACCGCTTCTATATAGGGTAAGGATTCAATATCACCTACAGTTCCACCAATTTCTGTGATCACCACATCATAATCACCTGTTTCACCAAGCAATTTCATTCTTCTTTTTATCTCATCGGTAATATGAGGAATCACCTGCACTGTTTTGCCCAGGTAAGCTCCTTCTCTTTCTTTATTGATCACTGTCTGGTAAATACGGCCAGTAGTTACATTATTTGCCTGCGAAGTAAATGTATTGAGGAATCTTTCATAATGGCCAAGATCAAGATCAGTTTCAGCACCATCTTCTGTTACAAAACACTCCCCGTGTTCGTAAGGATTCAGCGTACCGGGATCAACATTTATGTATGGATCAAATTTCTGTATCGTTACCCTAAGCCCCCTGGCTTGTAAAAGTTTTGCAAGCGAGGCAGAAATGATTCCTTTTCCTAATGAAGAAGTAACTCCACCCGTAACAAATACATACTTGGCCATTGTTAATGCACTTTTTATTAAAAAATAATTATCGGGCCAGCTACACCTATATTATTAAGTGTCTCCTGTCCCAATCCTTCCAATTTTAGAATTGCACAATTTTGCTGTATCAACTCTATTCAACAAATAATTAATAACAACACTCCTGTATATCAGGATGAATTTTCAACAATTCTTTTCAACAATAAATATTCAGTAAAAACAGACTGCCCCAATTGACCATCGGAAGCAAAATAACTCCGGGAGGTCATGCAAAAATAATAGAATTAATTAAGCCTGAAAAAAACAATACTGATTTTGTAAAAAAAACTCTGGGATTTAATTAAATGACCTATCATTCTTTACTTTTAATCACCTAAACTCTCAAATCGTGAAGTATTCATTCAGCATTTTTCTGATTTTATTCATTTGTTTCTCTTCGATATCACAAAAAACATATATCTGGTGTGGTTCTTTAATAGACGGGGTTTCAAATGAGCCCAAAAAGAATATGACAGTAATTGTAGAAAAGAATAAGATCATTTCAGTTGAATCCGGGTTTATTTCTCCCGGAGCCGGAGATAAGTCAATTGACCTGAAAAACAAAACTGTTACTCCGGGCTGGATTGATATGCATGTACATGTAGAAGGAGAAACTAATCCAAATCAATACCTTGATCGATTTACAACAAATCCCACTGATGTTGCATATAGTTCTATTGCATTTGTTGAAAGAACATTAATGGCTGGTTTTACAACGGTAAGAGATTTGGGAGGAACTGGTGTAAATATTTCTTTGAGAAAAGCAATTGAAAAAGGATTGGTGAAAGGGCCGAGAATTTTTACAGCAGGTAAATCAATTGGCACCACTGGCGGACATGCAGACCCAACAAACGGATATAGAAAAGATCTGATGGGAGATCCGGGACCGGCAGAAGGTGTGATCAATAGTCCGGAAGACGGCATTAAAGCTGTACGACAGCGCTATAAAGATGGATCAGATCTGATAAAAATAACTGCAACTGGTGGGGTATTAAGTATGGCAAAGAATGGTCAGAATCCTCAATTTACTGAAGAAGAAATAAGAGCAATTGTAAATACAGCTAAAGATTATGGCTTTGCAGTTGCAGCACATGCTCATGGAGCAGAAGGAATGAAAAGAGCCATCAGGGCAGGTGTGAATTCAATAGAACACGGAACATTGATGGATGATGAAACAATTGAATTGTTTAAAAAATACGGCACCTGGTATGTTCCTACTATTACCGCAGGAATGGCTGTTTCTGATTCAGCCAAAAAACCAGGCTATTACCCTGCAGTAGTTGCAACAAAAGCAATGGAAATAGGATCCCAGATACAGAACACTTTTGCCAAAGCTTATAAAGCCGGGGTAAAAATTGCCTTTGGTACGGATGCCGGTGTTTTTAAACATGGTTTGAACTGGAAAGAGTTTGGCTATATGATTGGCGCCGGTATGCCTTCTATGGAAGCAATAAAATCTGCTACAATAAATGCAGCTGATTTACTGGGGATGAAAGATCAGTTGGGCAGTATTGAAAAAGGTAAACTGGCAGATATAGTAGCAGTTGATGGCGACCTGCTAAAAGATCCACTTGTGTTTGGAAAAATTGTATTTGTAATGAAAGACGGTGTAGTGTATAAAAACGAAATAAAAGCCTCAGGCTTTTAAAATGGCTTATATATACAGCAACCTATCCTTTCAATATCTTATTATGGCTAGCCACCAAGCCCCTGATCAGGGAAGAGCTAAATCCCTGGTGTTCCATTTCATTTAACCCTGCTATAGTACAACCTTTGGGTGTTGTTACTTTATCTATTTCCTGTTCAGGATGACTGCCTTTTTCCAATAATAATTGAGCAGCACCTTTTACTGTTTGAGCTGCGATCATTGAAGCTGTCTCTGCATCAAAACCAATTTCAATACCCCCCTGTATATTGGCACGAATATATCGCATGGCATATGCAGTGCCACAGGCACCCAGAACGGTAGCTGCGTCCATCAGCTTTTCATCTATCAATACGGTTTTTCCCAATTGATCAAACAACTGCTGGATATAATTGATCTGAGACTGCTGAGCATTGCTATGTGAAAGACAGGTAATGCTTTGTTGAATTGCTATAGCTGTATTTGGCATAGCACGGATCACCGGAACGGGTTTTCCAATTGCTTTTTGTAATTGCTCGATCCAAATTCCTGTTATTGCAGAAACCACCACATGTTTTTTTGGATCCAGTGCCGGCTTAATTTCTTTAATAATCTGCTCATAATTATAAGGCTTCACAGCAAGGATGATAATCTCAGAAGCTCGAACTGCTTTTTTGTTGTCATTGGTCACATTACATCCCTGTTCAGAAAATCTGCCAAGAGCTGAAAGGTTTCTCCGGGTAACAGATAATTCAACCGGCCTGCTAAATTCGCTAAGAATTAAACCTTCAGCAATAGAAGCTCCAATATTCCCAGCGCCTATAATTGCAATTTTTTTTGCCATAAATATTTTTTTAATAAAAATGCCACTCCCAAAATTGGAGTGGCAAGCAATTTTTTCAAATATCTGAAATTATCGAGTAAACCTGAAATGAAATTTTAGATAGAACTTAAAGCTGCTCCGGCTTCTTCTTTTGCCAGGTATTTCCCGATAGAAGTATCATACTGATCCTTCCACCAGTCAATCGTTCCCCAGAAATCACCGTCAACCAGCATTTCGCCTGTTGTAACTATGCCGATTCTTTCGTGAGGAAAATCTCCAAGCGTTTTTTCAAATTGGCTGATCAGATCAGCTTTTACAGATATCACTACCCTGCTTTGTCCTTCTCCAAATAAATATGCATCTCCCCTTAGTCCATCTTTTGTTTCTATGGCAAAACCAATCTCCCGATTGAATCCACTTTCACATAAAGCCACAAAAAGTCCGCCTTCACTGATATCATGTGCACTTTGCAACAATTTTTTACTGATAAGTTCTGCAACTTTATTTTGTAACTCATATTCATCTTCCAGTTCAAAATGTGGTGCTGAAGAATATTCAATTCCGCAAATTTTACTCAGGTATTGTGATGAGCCGATATCATTTGTTGAGTTTCCCAACAGATAAATCACATCTCCTTCTTTTTTAAAATCCAGGGTCATTTTATCATTGACATTCTCCAAAAGTCCTACCATTCCGATTGTAGGTGTAGGATAAACAGGCCCATCAGGATTCTGATTATAAAAGCTCACATTACCCCCGGTAACCGGTGTATCAAATTTTCGGCAAGCTTCCCCCATTCCTTTAATGGCATGAACAAACTGGTAATAAACTTCCGGATCAAAAGGATTTCCAAAATTCAAACAATTTGTAACTCCCAAAGGTTTCCCACCACTGCACACAATATTTCTTGCTGCTTCACTTACGGCAATCATAGTTCCTTTATATGGATCTGCATAAACATAGCGGCTGTTACAATCAGTAGTAATGGCCAATCCCTTCATTGTGCCTTTTATTAATACCACAGGTGCATCCGTTGGAGCATTGGTAGAAACATTGTTTGTGCAAACCATACTGTCATACTGATCATATATCCATCTTTTGGATGCAATGGATGGCAGTTGAATTAATTTTTCTGCAATTGCTTTTAAATCTTCCGGAACAGGTACTGTATCCTGGTTAAAACTTTTTATTTTTTCAAAATATTTTGGTTCTGAAAATTCTCTTTCATATTGTGGCGCCCCACCTCCCAATACAAGGTCATGGGCTGGCAATGAAGCTTCCAGTTCTCCACGCATATAAAAATTAAGAATACCGTCATCGGTCACCTCTCCTATAACAGAACAAGGAAGATCCCATTTTTCAAAAACATCAGTTACTTCTTTTTCTCTTCCTTTTTTTGCCACCAACAACATTCTTTCCTGGCTTTCACTTAATAGCAATTCCCAAGCTTTCATATTTTTTTGGCGAGTTGGCACTTTATCCAAATCTATTCGCATCCCCGATTTTCCTTTTGCACTCATTTCGGAAGTAGAACAAATTATTCCTGCTGCACCCATATCCTGCATTCCTACTACGGCTCCTGTTTGAATAACTTCCAGGCATGCTTCCAGTAATTTTTTTTCCTGGAAAGGATCCCCTACCTGAACTGCTGGAAGGTCCTGAGCACTATCTGCAGAAATATCTGCTGATGCAAATGAAGCCCCACCTATTCCATCTTTTCCGGTAGCACTGCCAACAAACATTACCGGATTACCTTTCCCTTCTGCCGTAGCAGAAACCGTTTCTCCTATTTTTACAATTCCCACACTCATGGCATTTACTAATGGATTAGTATGATAACATTCATCAAAGTATATTTCACCACCAACTGTAGGCACTCCAAAACAATTTCCGTAATGCCCGATACCATGTACTACACCTGATAACAAATGTTGTGTTTTATCTTCTTCAAGGTTGCCAAAACGAAGAGAATTTAATGCGGCAATTGGCCTTGCACCCATTGTAAAAATATCCCGATGGATACCCCCCACTCCAGTTGCTGCCCCCTGGAATGGCTCAATCGCAGATGGATGATTATGGGATTCAATTTTGAATACAACACCCAACCCATCTCCGATATCCATTAGCCCCGCATTTTCTTCACCTGCTTTTACAAGCATGCGTCCACCTTCTCTCGGCAGCGTTTTCAACCACTTGATAGAATTTTTATAGCTGCAATGTTCACTCCACATCCCACTGAATGCACAGAGCTCATTGAAGTTGGGAGTTCGTCCTAAAATTTTCCTGATCATCTCAAATTCTTCGGCTGTAAGTCGAAGTTGTTCGGCGGTTTTTACAGTTACTTCCATATTATTTTAAGAAAGCGCAAATCTACAAACTGAAAAGCTAGTAAACAGGCTAAGTTGTTAACTATTTACCATGAATATTCTATATTTTGTGCAGATATAAAATTTTTTCATTGGAATATTTATTATTTGCAGGATATCTTTTTCTTTTTGCCTGGCTGGTGACACGAATCGGTTTTTTCCGGAAAACAGGGCTTAGTAAAGCACAACTTACTATTCTTTTACTAATAAAAATTATCGCAGGTATTTTATATGGGTGGATTGGAATTTACTATGGGCAATTTGCCTATATGTATGATACATGGGGATTCCACCATGCAGGATTATCAGAAACAAAACTTTTATTTAGCCAACCGGCAGAATATTTCAGTAATCTTTTTTACAGCGGGTACGAAAACAAATATGGTGGCTTTCTGTCGGCTCATAATTCCTGGTGGAATGATCTTAAAGGGAATATGTTTATAAAATTTCTTTCAGTTATTAACGTATTTAGCTTTGGCAATTACTACACGAATGTTATCTTTTATTCCTTCATTACCATGTTTGGACCGATTGCATTTTTCCGGGTAATGAACAATGTTTTTCCCGGTAAAAAATTATTGACCCTGATAGCCGTATTCCTTATTCCGTCGTTCACATATTGGACCAGCGGTATTCATAAAGACGGATTGGTATTTCTTGCTCTAGGCCTGATCGTGTATCATTTTTACTTTGGATTGAAAGACCGGATTTTTTCTTTTTCAAGGATCCTCGTTTTTATCATTTCTTTTTTAATAATCCTTTCTTATCGAAATTATGTTTTTGTGATCCTGGTCCCTGCAATGGCAGCCTGGTACCTTGCTTACAGATTTCCTAAAAGATTGCTGCTGGTTTTTGTTTCTGTTTATTCAGTTTCTATATTACTCTTTTTTACTCTTCGATATATTTCACCGGCATTGGATCTGCCTCAGGCTGTCATTAATAAACAAGAAGCTTTTCTTCAGTTACAGGGAAATTCTTCTATTAAACATGCAGAGTTGGATCCCACGGCAATCAGCTTTTTAAAAAACAGCCCCTATGCACTAAGTGCTACCTTACTTCGGCCTAACCTTTCAGATGCAAAACATTTATTGTCATTAGCTGCATCAATAGAAACGATAATTTTTATTTTATTGTTTATATGTTTTCTTATATGGCGAACAGGTGGTATTCAATCAAAAGTTTTTATTTGGTTCTGTATATTTTTCTCATTCTCCTTTTTACTCACCATAGGTTATACGGTAAACTTCCTGGGTGCTATTGTCCGCTACAGGAGTATTATTCTCCCCTTTCTGCTTGGGCCTGTAATTTGTTTTATAGATTGGAAGAGGATATCTGACTTGCTTTTCAATAACATTAGTAAAAATAATAATGTTTAAAAAACCAAATCAAAATCTCTGTTTTTAAACGCAGTTTGCTATTTTATTCCCTTTTTACTCACAATTTCAATATTTTTTCAGTTTTTTTAAAAAATAATTCAATTTGTTTTTTCGGAATCACTTTTCTTTGCAAAAAATTAAAATTATGTCTTTACGGTTTAATGCTATTGATAACCTGCAAACAGGAACTGATGTTAGGGTAGAAAAATCTCTTCGAATCACAGCAATTTTTGGCGAAAATGTATTTAACGAAAAAACAGCTCGTGAATATTTAAGTAATGAAGCCTATAAAAGCCTGATGGCCTCTGTAAGAGCAAATCAACAAATTGACCGCTCTATGGCGAACCAGATTGCCAATGGTATCCGGGCATGGGCAGAAAGTAAAGGTGTTACACATTTTACACATTGGTTTCAACCACTTACTGGTACCACTGCGGAAAAGCATGATTCTTTTTTTACTTTAAAAAGTGATGGAACTGCTATAGAACAATTTGAAGGCGATGCTCTGATTCAACAGGAGCCGGATGCTTCTTCATTTCCAAGTGGTGGTTTAAGAGCAACATTTGAAGCAAGAGGTTATACTGCATGGGATCCTTCTTCTCCGGCATTTATAATGGAGATTGGTAATGGTAAAACGCTTTGTATTCCTACAATCTTTGTTTCCTACACGGGTGAATCTTTGGACTATAAAGCTCCTTTATTAAAAGCTCTTGAAGCTTTAAATAAGTCTGCAGTTGATGTTTGTAATTATTTTGACCGGAATGTATCTAATGTAGCAGCCACTTTGGGTTGGGAGCAGGAATATTTTGTGATTGATGAAGGATTATTTAATGCCCGCCCTGACCTGGTTTTATGTGGAAGAACTGTTTTTGGACATAGCTCAGCAAAGGGACAGCAATTGGAAGATCACTATTTCGGATCAATTCCTGAAAGAGTTTATGCTTTTATGCGGGATTATGAAACAGAGTCCTACAAATTAGGCATTCCTCTTCGCACCAGGCACAATGAAGTGGCGCCTTCTCAATTTGAATGTGCCCCGATTTTTGAAGATGTAAGTGTAGCGGTAGACCACAACTCGTTACTGATGGATATTATGGACAGGGTAGCACGACGTCATAACCTGAGAGTATTATTACATGAGAAACCATTTGCAGGAATTAACGGAAGTGGTAAACATAACAACTGGAGCATGGCTACTGATACAGGTATAAACCTGCTGGCTCCGGGGAAAACACCCAAGACCAATTTAATGTTCCTGACTTTCTTTGTAAATACAATTAAAGCAGTACATGATTATTCAGATATTTTAAGAGCATCAATCGCTTCTGCTCAAAATGATCATCGCCTGGGCGCCAATGAAGCTCCTCCGGCTATTATTTCTGTTTTCATTGGTGAATACCTTACAAAGGTTTTAAACGAAATAAAAGAAAGAGTGACAGATGAAATGGATGAAACGGATGAAAGTTTACTGAAAATAGAAATTCATAAAAGCATTCCCGAGTTGCTGTTAGACAATACTGACAGAAACAGAACTTCTCCCTTTGCCTTTACAGGAAATAAGTTTGAATTCCGTGCAGTAGGTTCATCTGCGAATTGTGCCAATGCAATGACAGTATTAAACACCATCATGGCAGACACACTAAAGCAGTTTAAAAATGATGTTGATGCATTAATTGACAAAGGCGAGAAAAAAGAAATAGCCATCATGCATGTGATCCGTGAATATGTTGTTGCCAGTGAAGCTGTTTTATTTGAAGGCGATGGCTATAGTGAAGCATGGGAAAAAGAAGCTGAAAAAAGAAAATTACCAAACGTAAAAACCACTCCGCTGGCATTGGATGCCATGGTTACAAAAAAAGCAAAAGCTTTATTTGAAAGAAACCTGATATATACCCACCAGGAATTAGAGGCACGTCATGAAATAGAATTGGAAAAATATATCAAGAAAGTACAGATTGAAGGAAGGATGATGGGTGAATTAGCCACCAGCCATATTTTACCTCCGGCTATCAGGTATCAGAATTTACTGGCAAATAATATAAAAGGGCTAAAAGATTCCGGGTTGGCAGAATCATCTTTTGTTAACCAGAAACAGATCCTGGAAAAAATTTCAGAACATATCAATAAAACAAGTGACCTGGTTGAAAAAATGATTGAAGCAAGAAAAGAATGTAACAGCATCTCAGATACAAGAGAAAAAGCAATCGCTTACCAAAGCAAAGTGAAAGATGCTTTCTTTGATGAGATACGCTATCATGTTGACAAGCTGGAATTATTGGTTGACGACCGTGAATGGTATCTGCCGAAATACAGAGAAATACTTTTCCTGAGATAAAAATTCAGATCTGATTAAAAAACCCTCAATAAAATTGAGGGTTTTTAATTTTTACTTTTTTGCTTTTATTAATTTGATCATGTTTTCAATTTCTAAAGGATGAAACCATTCATACTCTTTATCCTTTTTAAACCATGTCATCTGCCGTTTTGCATAATGCCTGGTATTCTTTTTTATTACTTCTATTGCTTCAGACAAAGAGCTGTTCCCTTCCAAAAATTCAAAAATTTCCTTATAGCCCACAGTTTGTAATGCATTCAGATTTTTAAATTCAACAAGACTTTTTACTTCTTCCAATTGTCCTTCCTCCATCATTTTGTCCACTCGTTCATTGATGTTTCTGTATAATTCTTCTTTTGGCAATTCCAGCCCGATTTTTATAATATTGAAATCCCGTTTAGTTTTTTTTCCTTTTCTGAAAAAAAGTATTGATTCACCAGTGGCCTCTAATACTTCCAATGCCCTCATGATACGCTGAGGATTTTTCATCTCCCCTGTTTCAAAAAAAACAGGATCTTTTATTTTAACCTCATTCTGCAACCATCCAATTCCTTTTTCCTTATAATTTTTCAAAATATTTTGCTTGATTACAGGATCAATAGCCGGAATTTCATCTAGCCCTTCACAAAAAGCTCTGATATAAAGACCGGTGCCACCTACCATGATTACAATATCATGCTTTTCAAAAAGCACAGCTAATTTTTTCAAAGCAAAATTTTCAAATTCTATTGCAGTAATTTCATCCCCGACAGAATGTGAAACAATAAAATGATGTTTGATTTCCGATAATTCTTTCTCGGCGGGCCTGGCTACGCCAATTTTTAATTCTTTATAACATTGACGGCTGTCAGCGGAGATGATCTCAGTATGAAAATGTTTAGCCATTGCAATGGCAACAGCTGTTTTACCAACAGCTGTCGGGCCGGCAATAATGATTACAGTCTTTTCGTGGGGAATACTCATGAACTATTATCATTGTCTCAGGTTTAATCCGAACAATAATTATTGTTCAGTACCTTCTTCTCCTTCCTCTATTACACTATCCTCATCTTCTCCGGTTTCATTTGTTTCACCTGATTCACCTTCTTCTCCTAATTCCACAAATCCTTCTGCTCCCTGCATCAGATCATACTTCTCTTCTATATCAGCAAATTTTGAACCCAATAATCCTTTAGTTCCATACTGGCTTGGCGCAATACCTTCAGATCGGATGGTTGCAGGATAACTGAGTTTAGGGTTCTCATCTTTGCTTACATTGATCAACTCCACAAGAAAGTTCCAGCTTTTATTAAAATCGTAATTGTAGATAAATTTCTGTCCCGGATCACGGATCTCAGATGCAACAGTAGTTTCACTCATGATCAGGGGCGGAGCTTTATATTCTTTATCATAAACTTCAAGAGTTATTTCCCTGCCCTGTTGCCAATGTTCATTACTTCTGAAAAATGTTGCCTTGTGTTTGTTATCAAATTCAAATGCTTTCAGGATAGCTTCGTGCAAATCAAAAAAAGTTTGTGTGTGCCGGATAGCTACATCCCTGTAAATGCTATCATCATCTTCAAAATAAACTCTGAATTTTAAAATAGTCATAAAACAAATTTACGAATTAAGATTTAACCGGCAGTAAGTACAATTCTTTTGCTTTCTCAACCATATAATCATAGGCAGAATCAAAATCACTTTTTATTTCACCATCCAGTATAGCATCCCTTATTGCATCTTTTATGATGCCAACTTGCTTTGACGGCTTTAATCCAAAGGTTTCCATGATCAACTCACCGGATATTGGCGGCTGCCAGGTTCTTATTTTGTCTTTCTCCTCCACTTCCTGACAACGTTTTCTCACCATCTTAAAATTCTCCATATACTTCTTTACTTTCCATTTGTTCTTTGAAGTAATGTCTGCTTCACAAAGCAGCATCAGTGAATCGAAGTCTTCATTGGCATCAAATAATAAACGCCGTATTGCCGAGTCAGTTATATTTTCTTTTGTCAAACTAATCGGCCGTAAATGAAGTTCTACCAGTTTTCTGACAAATTTCATTTGGTCATTCAGGGGTAATTTTAATTTTGCAAATATCTTTGGCACCATTCTGCCGCCAACCACTTCATGACCATGAAATGTCCAACCATGGCCTTCTTCAAATTTCTTGGTCACTGGTTTTGCAATATCATGCAGGATGGCAGCCCAGCGGATCCGCAAATCATTTGTTTTTTCTGCTACATTATCCAGAACAGTAAGCGTATGATAAAAATTATCCTTATGCCCCAGCCCGTCTTTATATTCAGCACCGGCAAGGTCTACCATTTGCGGAAAAATATTGTGTAATAATCCTGATTGATACAACAGATCAAAACCTATGGATGGTTTTTCAGCAGCAATAATTTTATTCAATTCATCTGTTATTCTTTCCTGGGAAATAATGCTGATCCTGTGTGATTCTTCTTTTATTGCCTGGTATGTTTTTTCTTCTATTTTAAATCCAAGTTGTGTTGCAAAACGAATGGCCCGCATCATTCTCAGCGGATCATCACTAAAAGTCTGCAAAGGCTCTAATGGAGTACGGATGATCTTTTTTTTAATATCGCTTTGACCATTAAAGGGATCAATTAGCTTTCCATAATCTGACGGATTCAGACTTATTGCAAGTGCATTGATTGTAAAGTCGCGGCGATCCTGATCATCTTTCAGATTTCCCGGGCTTACTTCCGGATTACGGGAATGGTATTGATAACTTTCTTTTCTTGCACCTACAAATTCAATATCGTAGACTCCCCCTAAATCTCCTTCGGGAGATTGGGCTTTTGAAGAATCGTTATGACCAGATAAATCAATTCTTATATGAGCTGTTCCAAAGTTTTTAAAATAGCTTACCCTGGGAACTGGTTTGAAACGCCGTGCAACCGATTTTGCCAATGCAATTCCATCTCCTATACAAACGATATCTGCATCTTTAGTTTCTCTGCCAATGATCTTATCTCTCACAAAACCACCGATCAGAAATGTTTCCACACCCAACTCTTCAGCAGCATGAGCAATTTTGTTTAATATTAATAATTCCCGTTCTGTACACTTAATATCCATAGAAAAGCAAAGATACTAATGATGGATGGAGGTTGGAAGTTGAGGGTTTTGGTTGGGAGCGACAGACTATTTTCTGATTATATCAAAAGTTCCATTTTTATTCCATTTGATAACTGATGATGGTTCAGCAATGGTTTCATCATCTTGCCTGTACTTTACAATATAATCAACTCCATTTTTAATTTTTTCGCTGATCTCGTTAAATATTTTCGGTGTTACTGAACCGGAAATATTTGCTGATGTGGAGACGATAGGCTTTCTGAATCTTTTGAGCAGGTGCCTGCAAAATATTTCTTTACAAATTCTGATCGCAACTGTATTGTCATCGCCAGTCAGGTTTTCGGCCAATCCTAAAACTCCATTGTAAATAACAGTGGTAGGCTTTTCAGTTTTTTCCAAGAAATCAAAAACAGCAAGGTCAGGAGAAGCAACATGCTGTAAAATTTCTTTTTCTTCTGCCACTAAAACGATCATGCTTTTGCTTTCAGGCCTTTGTTTTAACTGATAAATTCTTTCAATAGCTTTTTCATTTGTTGCATCGCATCCTATTCCCCAAACCGTATCAGTAGGATAAAGGATCAATCCTCCTTTTTTTAAAACTTCCAAACAATTCAATACGTCTTTTTCCAGATCCATTTTATTATTTGGATTTTAAAATGCAATCAGTTCTTTATAAACATCCATGACCTTTGCCGCACATTTTTGTTGCAAAAAATTCTGTGCATGTTCCCAGCCTTTTTCTTTTAATGAATCAGCAAAATTTTTATCGGAATAAATCTTCTTCAAGGCTTCTGCTATTTCCTCTGCACTTTCCGGATTTACATAATATGCTCCATGGCCACCTGCTTCAGGCAGACAAGAGACATTGGAAGTGACAACCGGTAACCTGCTCCACAAGGCTTCCAGAACAGGTATGCCAAATCCTTCAAAAAAGGAAGGATAGATCATGGCAATGGCCGACTGATAAATAGCAGGAAAGTCCTCGGCCCTTAAAAACGAAGACGACTGTTTGGCTAAATGGTTATCGGAAAGAAATATTACCCTCGTCTCTAAACCATTCTTTTTAATAAAATCTTTTACTTTCTTTTTATATTTTCCGCCATTGCCTATCACTACCAGGGGAATGTTATGATCAGCACGGGAAAGAAATAATCCTTTGCAAACATTCAATAAATTCTTTCTTTCAATAATTGAACCGACATATAAAAAATACTGGTCTGGTAATGAATATTTCTGTTTTATTTGCTCTTTTACTTTTTCCGAAACTGGAATCGCAAAAGAAGGATTACAACTTTGATAACAAATGGTAATTTTTTTCTCGGGAATTTTATAAAACTCAAGAATATCCTTCTTTGTTTGTTCACTGATTGCAATCACTTTGTCTGCGTTTTCACAGGCATACCTGAATTTTCGTTTATAAATTTCCACATCTATTTTTGAATATTGTTCAGGAAATCTTTCAAAGATCAGATCATGAATAGTTACAACAGTTTTCGCTTCCGTCATTTTCATGTTAACCGGAATTTCATTGCTCAGGCCATGATACACATCAATTTTTAAATCCCTGATATCATTTTTGATAAAGGTTGAACGCCATACCGCCGGAAAAAGTTTATGTAAATAATTTTCAGGCAGCACATCATGAAGATTTTTTCCTTCTAGAGAAAATTGATCCGATGGTTTTGGATTGAATAAATAATACTGGTGCCCCGGAAAATATTCAGCAAGTGAACGGATCAATGTTCTGCTGTAATGCCCGAGGCCGGTGCCGTTGTGATATGCCCTTTTTGCATCAAATCCGATATTCATAGCAGGCAAAGGTGCAGATAAAATTGTGAATGGTCAATGGTAAATTGTGAATGAGAGATTGTAGTTTGGAATAAGGAATTTGTTAATTAATTAAAGCTGAATAGAATTACCTCACCCTGAATGGAGCCCTTCGCTTCGTTCAGGGTAAACTAGCAAGGAACGATGAATAGAATTACAGCAGCTGGTAACATAAATACTTTTATTTTCGCAGTCCAAATCAAATCTTTTTTAGAAAAAAATAATAAATGAAAGAATTAATACTGGAAGCCTGGAGTAATCGTGAATTACTAAAGGAAGCAAAATACAGTGATGCTGTGCGGGCAGTGATAGAAGAAGTGGATAAGGGTCGGTTAAGAACAGCAGCACCAACAGACAATGGCTGGCAGGTAAACGAGTGGGTGAAGCAGGCAATCTTGATGTATTTCGGAATTCAGCAAATGCAGACATGGGATGTATCACCTTTTGAGTTTTATGATAAAATGTTATTGAAAAAAAATTATAAAGATTTGGGTGTTCGGGCCGTGCCGCATGCTGTAGCCAGGTATGGCGCATATCTTGGGAAAAATGTGGTATTGATGCCCAGCTATGTCAACATTGGTGCCTATGTAGATGAAGGCACGATGGTGGATACATGGGCTACTGTAGGAAGTTGTGCACAGATTGGAAAAGGAGTGCATTTGAGTGGCGGTGTTGGCATTGGCGGTGTGCTGGAACCATTACAGGCAAGCCCGGTGATCATTGAAAATGGATGTTTTATTGGCAGCAGGTGTATAGTGGTGGAAGGTGTAATTATAGAAAAGGAAGCAGTTCTTGGCGCCAATGTTGTTTTGACTCAATCCACAAAAATTATAGATGTAAGCGGAAACGAACCGGTGGAAATGAAAGGAAGAGTGCCGGCCAGAAGTGTGGTGATACCGGGAACCTATGCAAAGAAATTTCCTGCCGGTGAGTTTGGGGTTGGTTGTGCATTGATCATTGGTCAGCGAAAACCAAGTACGGATCTGAAAACAAGTTTGAATGATGCGTTGAGGGATTTTAATGTATCAGTTTAGTCAATATATTTGCAACCCGCCCAGATTGCGAAATTGGTAGACGCATCCCGCTTAAGGCGGGACGCCGGAAACGGTGTGCCCCGATTCAATCGGGGTTCAGGGTACAAAAAAGTTCTTATTTATAATATTATCGCCCAGATGGCGAAATTGGTAGACGCACTGCCTTCAGGTGGCAGCGCCGGAAACGGTGTGCTGGTTCGAATCCAGTTCTGGGCACAATGAATAGTCAGTAATTAATTTTGCTGACTATTTTTATATCACCATCAAACTACAACCCCTTAAATCACTTCCATCCATTCTGCCCAATACTTCAAAACTGCCATCTGGATAAATTTTTCCAACATCATCAGTGGCAATGAATGAACAACTATAAATGTTAGCCAGATCAATAATGTTGAGAGCACCGGAGAGAGTCGGGAGTCTGGAGTCGGGAATAGGTAGTTGAAATCTTGCCTCCTGACTCTGAACTCCTGACTCCGAACTCCTGATTCCTGACTGAACCAAAAAAGGATCTTCATCATCCCTGATCAGTACCTTCATCCAGGGTGGACTTTCAAACAAACCTTCCCCTTTTGAATATGCCTGGGATAATAGTTCTGTCATGCCATATTCAGAATGAATCCCGGATTTTGAAAATGCCTTTTTAAGTATCGCATGTACTTCAGTTCTGGTCATCTCTTCTCTCCTGCCCTTCATACCTCCTGTTTCAATTATAGTTGTGTTGTTCAGCGGAAATTGAAATTTATCTGCGAAATCGAGCAGTCCAAATGTAACTCCCAGTAAAATTGTTTTTTGGCCATTTTTCTCCAATTCTGCAAGCACTTCATTCAACTTCTGAAAATCGTCTAAATAAAATCCGCTTTGGGGATGGCTGC
>CAZOOT010000003.1:75577-77876 GCA_964581455.1 uncultured Chitinophaga sp.
ACTTCATTCAACTTCTGAAAATCGTCTAAATAAAATCCGCTTTGGGGATGGCTGCTTGCTTTGATTAAGTCATTTACCATAAATACCAGAGAGGATGCATCTCTTTCCAGGTAAGAGGGTAATAAGCCAATGATGCAAGAGTCCTTTGGTTTGCCATAGTTTTTTCAAATGAGCTTATAAAGCTTTTCCTGTATATGCTTACATCTTTCACATGGTGCCTGCTTCTGACAGTGCCAGTAGTTGCACTGCTTTCAAAAATTATCTCAGCTGTGAAATTTCCAGTTTTTATTTCAAGTGTTTTAAAAAAACTGATCGGCAGAAATGGAATTTTTTCAATAGCATTTACTGAATGCAGGTCTGTCTTCAGCGCCTCCACATAAGCCCTGTAAACCTGGTTATGCTGATACTGGAAATGAAATATTTCCAGGGCCAGTGACTGGAATTCAGCTTCAGAAACAGAAAAAATTTTATCATGCCATTCACAGGTCATTGTAGGAAGGTATCTTGTTTAAGCTTAAATTTGTTTTACAACTAAAAGCGATATATGAAAACGGGATTATTTATTGCTCTACTTTTCACCTTTGCTTTTTTAGCTTGCAACAAAGATAGGTTTGAGACGAAGCCTCAGCTAAAGTTCAAGTCAAAAAACACAGATATTGTAGGAATAAACGGCAACCTGCGTTTACTTATTGAATTTACAGATAAAGAAGGCGATGTAAGCGACTCCCTGCTGATAGTGAGGCAAAGATTGAATAAAAGAGGCCCGGTTACACTTCCTGCAAGTCCTTATGGAATTCCAAAATTCCCCGCTACCAAAAAAGGCGAATTTGAAATAACTCTTGAATACCAGTTCGGATTGATATTTGGCCTGTCCCCGCTTCGGATCATTGGCAGCAACCCGCCGCAAAACGAACCTGATACATTGAATCTGAAAATAGTAGCCAGAGATAAAGCAGGAAATAAAAGCGATACGCTGACAATAGAAAATATAATAGTAAGACGTTAAGCTGTTGACAATACAAAAAAAAGTTTTTGATTTTTTCCTCTTTACCAGTTTTTACATCGCCGTCTGCGCTGTGGTAATGGTTAATCAAACTTATTTGCTTCTCATCAACAAATCTGTTAACCTGTATTACCTGGCTTTTGTATTTCTTTCCACCGTTTGCAGTTATAATTTTCATTGGCTGCTTTCACATCATCAGGTCAACCCATCCTCACGTTTATCCTGGAGCCTGCATCACAAAGGTTATCATCTTATTTTATCTGTCACCGGCCTTCTGTTTTCGTTTTATTTTTTTTTACATTTAGTTGAGCATTGGTTTTGGTTAGGTATTGGCGCTTTTCTTACCTTATTGTATTCTGCTCCTAAAATTCCACTGGCTCCTTTTCACTTATTGAAAAAAGTAGCTTATGGGAAAACAGTTTTCCTTTCATTTGTTTGGACCTATGTTACTGCAATACTTCCTCTGATTGTTGAAAATTCAGCCTGGACAGAAAAATCAATTTTATTTTGTGCCGGACAATTTTTTCTCATCTTTTCCATTTGCCTGATCTTTGATTACAGGGACAGGGCAGATGATGAAGCTGAAGGCATAAAAAGTATGATTCATATTATGACAGAAAGGGGGATCAACTTTATTTTCAACATTTCTCTCCTGCTGTCAATCTGTTTTTTCCTGATCTTGAAAAACGAAGGCCTTCCCTGGATCATTATTCTGATTTTGATTTTACCGGTATTTATTACCGGCTTTCTTTTTAACCATGCCAAAAAGAATTTTTCAGATTACCTGTATTATTTTATTCTGGATGGGCTGATGATGCTTTCAGGGTTAATACTATTGATCATACACTCTTTTTAGTGTTCCTATCCTTTAAAGGGAATTATGATTTTTCAGAACAGATTACTTGCTATGGATAATGACTTGGATTTAAGTATTTTTGAATCAAATAAAATTATCCCATGGCGAAATCAACAAAAGCAAAAAAAACAAAATCAATTCTAACTGATTCATCTTACAGTTTTTTAAAAAGTTATTTAAACAATGCTTCTCCGGTTGGTTTTGAAACCAGTGGCCAAAAAATTTGGCTGGAATACCTGAAACCATATGTGGATACTTTTTATACGGACCCTTATGGCACAGCAGTTGGCGTATTGAATCCTGATGCAAAATTTAAAATTGTAATAGAAGCCCATGCTGATGAGATCAGTTGGTTTGTAAACTATATCAGTCCGGAGGGTTTATTATACCTCAAAAAAAATGGCGGAGTAGACCAGCAGATCGCTCCTGCCCAACGGGTG
>CAZOOT010000004.1:0-63229 GCA_964581455.1 uncultured Chitinophaga sp.
CTTTATTAAATAAGAAAGCCACACAGTGTGGCTTTCTTATTTAATAATTCTAAAATTATACTTTTAAGGTGTTACAGTAAATCTGCTTGTAATAAAATTCACTGATATTTTATAGGTGCCAGATGCCGCCGGACCAGGGAAATTATCATTCAGATTATAACCAAATACTCCGCCTCCTGAAAGGCCGGCTAAAGAATTATTAGCTACCGCATATTTATTGTTCCAGCTTCCATTAACTGGTAAAAGTAAATATTGCTTACCGCCTATTAACGATATGGTAAGTTCAAAGATTGATGAGTTGAGCCTGGTAAATTGTTGCGATGGAACAGGAACAGGATTATTCCAACCACCTGGTGTAGCATCCCCCACAATAAATAAATTTGAGGCTAAAGTTCCTGTATAAGGTGTAACAGTAAATTTTCCTTGTTGGAAATCTACAATTATTGTATAAAAACCAGAAGCTACAGGGCCCGGAAAATTATCATTTAGATTAAATCCAAAATCTCCACCACCACTAAGGCCTGCTATGCCATTATTAGCAACAGAAAATTTATTACTCCAATCTCCATTTACAGGCAGTAACAAATATTGTTTGCCGCCATTTAGTTGAAATACACCGCCCCAGGTTGTTTCATCTAATCTTGCCAACTCCTGGCTAGGAACAGGAACAGGATTATTCCATCCCCCCTGTGTAGCATCGCCAACTATAAATAATTTCAAAGATGTTGGAAGCGCAACTTTTGGAGGAACTTTATAAGGTGTCATTTTTACCTTAATTACATTTGAGCTAATCCTTTCATTATTGTTCGCATAGGATGAAGTAACCCTGATATCCATATCTACCGCAACATTGAATGCATATCCTCTGCTTAAAAGGTTTGAATTAAGCTCCTTTGCAATAAAAGAAGTACTGAGGACACCGGTTACTATACGTTTAAAAGGGTTTGAAAAGTTTTTTCCCGTTGTATCAATCTCAACTACGTATTTAATACTTTCTGGTTGAGTGGCGTGACTCGGGGCTGTCCAGTTAAGTGTTAATGCAATTTTACTTGAGTCAGCTGGTATAGGAGCCACATTAGCAGAAGAAGCTGAAAGTACGGCTGCTGTACCACTACCATATAATGGTAAGATGGCTGCTTTTTCACATGAAGCAAAAAACACAGAGCCGACTGCTGCTAAAAAAATGAAGTTTAATATTGATTTCATAAAAAATATATTAGTGGTAATTACAGTTTGGTTAATTTAAATTTTCCTCGTTGAAAATCTACTTCTATTTTATAGTTGCCGCTTGCTGCAGGAGCTAAAAGATCACCTCCTCCCTGTCTGAAATCATCTTCATTTACATTATTGGTATTATTTCCTCCCAACCCACCATATTTGGTACCCCAATCACCATTAACTGGTAAAAACAAATATGAATTTCCTCCGGTAAGTGCCAGTGTTAATTGAAAGAATGTAGGACTCATTTTTGTAAACTCCTGGCTGGGGACTGGTACCGGATTATTCCATCCTCCCGGAGTAGCGCTGCCTACCATAAAAAGTTTTCCAGAAGCAGGGGGTGTTACTTTAGGTGGAATAGCATAAGGAGTAACTACAAATTTTAAGACATTAGAAAACAATGGAACAGCAGATCCTATACTTGCCCTCACTCTCATTTCTATATTATGAGCCATTGTTGTATTCAATTGTATTTGATTCAGCAAATAGTCATTCAGATCGTTTTGACTCATACTTATTCCAAGCTCCTGACTGATAGTTAAAATTTTCCTTGAAGGATTTGTAAAATTTGCACCAGTGGTATCAATCTCCAACTGGTATGTTACATTCTGTGAACTGAGCCCGGTAGTAAATTGATAATTTGGATTTGTCCATGATAATCTTACGGCTTCAAGGTCTTTGTTTGCAAAAGAAAGAGGAATAGTGCCCGTTTTTGAAGCACTTAAAACCGGTGAGGTGCCCCCTTCAAAAAAGATCTTATTCTCCTCTTTTTTACATGACCATAAGAAGATCATCAGCAAAGTGGATGATAATATTGTTAGAAATTTATTTTTCATAATAATTAATTATTAAACGTTATTAATAGCCGGGGTTTTGAACCAGGTTTGGATTCGTATTGATTTCCGCTGAAGGAATCGGGTATAAGTTCCGGGTTGAAGCAACAGCCACTCCATCTTTTACATTTCCTTTCCATGGCCATAAATAACCTGCGGTTGTAAACAAATTATACCTGATCAGATCTGTTCTTCTTTTTCCTTCCCAAATCAATTCCCTTGCTCTTTCATCAAGAATAAAATCAAGTGTCAATTGCGCAGCACTGATATTTCCTGATGTATTTCCATAAGCTCTTTGACGAAGATTATTGATATATGTCAAAGCCTGAGTAGCTGATCCACCGGAACCGCCTCTTAAAACTGCTTCCGCATATATCAAATAAGCTTCAGCAAGGCGGTATATAGGAAAATCTGTATCTACCCATGTTAGATTGGAGCCATTTGCTCCGGTTGAAGTTTTATTTTTCCATTTCCGGATACTATATCCATCTCTGAATTCTCCGATATCATTAATCTCTAATCTCTGTCCGGCCATTTGAAACATAGCTCTTTTATCTGATGCTCCAGAAGGATCAGCAAATTTTTGTACAATTGCTTTAGTAGTTCTTAGACCGCCCCAGCCAAAATCAATACCAAAATCATTTACATTCATGTCACCTCCAACCGGTGCATGAACCAGAAAGGTTGTCCCGCCCCATGAACGTGTTCGAACACCATCAAAAGCAACTGCAAAAATGAATTCATTCGAAGTGTGATTGTCTGCCAAAAAAAGTTTTGAATAATTCGATTCAAGTGTATATGAAGCTCCAATAACTTTTGCACTATAAGTAACTGCATCAGTATTACGCTGTGTTCCTATATATACCTGTGCATTTAGATATAAATTTGCCAGAGTCATCCAAGCCGCAGCTTTATCAGCCCGTGCATATTCATTTTGCTTTGGTTCAGGCAATAAACTTTCAACAGCTTTTAATTCGGATTCAACGTAGGCAAATATTTCGGCCCTTTCTTTTCTTGCAGGTAAAAAAGCACCGATTGCATCATTTTCAGTTACAAAGGTTGTATTTCCATAGAGATCCATCGCATGCATATAGCTTAATGCCCTTAGAAATCTTGCTTCTGCCTGGTAGCCTTTAACTTTTGCAGCATCAGCCCCGGTTATACCTCTTGCAGCAAGTTTTGCATCAGACGATTCACGAATGAATGCATTGGTTAAAGTGATCTGGTAAAAAATACGGCTATATAAGGCCCTGTTGAAAACTTCAGTCGGAGACCAATCCATTTCATGGAGGTCTTTAATCGTCTGGTCATTCCATCCAATCACCGCTTCATCCGTAGGCAGTTCCTGTAAATACCAATATGTACGCAGGTAAGAAGAAAAACCTTCGTCAATTCCACCAAGATCACCATTTCCATCCGGACCACTATTGCCTGTTAAGGCAAGGCCACCATAAATTTTTGCAAGGGAACTTCTGTAGCCTGCTTCATTTTTATAAAGTGCCTCAGCTGTTAATGCATTGGGTGATGTTCTGTCCAGGTCCTTGGTACAGGATGCCAAAACAAATCCGCATAATGCAATTAATATTGTTTGTTTAAAATTCATATATCAAGATTTTTATTTTGAGTAATTAAAAGTCCAGGTTAAAACCCAATGCAAACATTCTTGGACGTGGATAAATTGAACCATCAATTCCACCACTGATTTCAGGATCAAGCCCATCATATTTTGATATTACAAAAACATTTTGCACATTGAAATTCACCCGTAAACCCGCTTTCCCCTTCATAATACTTCCAACATCATAATTAACATAGAGGTTGTCCATGCGCAGGAAGGAAGCATTCTCTAAATAATAGTCTGACCAGGTCTGCCTGTTCTTAAAACCAGAAACAAGAATATCACGATGTGCATTGTTCAGATAATTTTGTCCGGTTAAAACATTAGTTAATATAGCAGAACCTGCTTTTACATTATTATACATATAATTGTCAATACTTGCCCGCATGCTAAATCCTCCACTCAATTTTTTATAGGTTGCGTTGGCGAAAAAGCCCATAAATACTTTTGCTTCCGGAGTATGTGCCCAGTATTTATCAAAGTCATCTATTTTGCCATCCCTGTTTTTATCTTCATACAAACCTTCTATCGGGTTACCGCTTTTATCATATATCTGTTTATACAGGAAGAAAGTATTAGGCCTGAATCCGACTGTATGTCTTTGTACAAATCCGTTAATGCCTATTGAACCAACTTCAGCACCTAAATATGTGGGATCATTTACCAACTGTAGTTTGGTAATCTGATATTGTAAAATGTAAGTAAGATTTGCACCAAAATCTAAATTGAAATCTTTGTTATTAACAGGATTAAGATTTAATCCAAACTCCATTCCTTCACTTTCTGCTGAACCTACATTTGTAACGATTTCGTTACTGAAATTTGTACCCGCTGGTGCAGGTACCTGTGCCAACAGATTTTTTGTATGCCTGTTATAATAATCTGCAGTAAAGTTTATTTTATTATTTAAGAACCCGAGGTCAAGCCCGATATTTCGTGAGTTTGTTTCTTCCCATTTTAAATTCTCATCGTATGCCTGTGGCCGAACGACTAAATTATATGTGCTTCCGAATTGATACTGTGCTGCAGGGTTTCCATAAAAAAAGTTGGGTTGATAGCCATAATCAGGAATTCCTTCCTGCTGCCCGGTAATTCCCCATCCAAACCGGATTTTAAATGCAGAAAAAGTATTGCTTCTTTTCAGGAAAGATTCTTCTTTAATATTCCAGGCAAGGGCCACAGAAGGAAAGTTACCAAACCGGTTTTCTTTACTGAACCTGGAAGATCCGTCACGACGAATAGTAAACGTTGCGAGATAGCGGTTCATCAAAACGTAATTCACCCTTCCATAAAAAGACAATAGAGTGTTTTGTGTAAATCCAGGGATTCCGGGTTTGCCAACAGTGTCGGTTTTATTTGCAGCCAGATCGGGAAAAGTTGGAGTTTCTGTTTTCCAATCCTGCCAGGAATAACCGGCTACTACATCAAGCTTGCTTTGAAGTTCAGAAAAATATTTTCCATAACTTAAATAAAATTCTAATAGTTTATTGGATTTTGATTGTTCATACTGATTAAATCTTCCGCCGGTTGTTCCGGTAGGTGTACGATGATTAAAATCTGATGCTGCTTCAGCAGGTACAAAAACTGTTCCTTCGCCATGGCTTTCATCCATTCCCAAATTTAAATTTGCATGCAGATCAGGTAAGAAATGCAATTTATAATCTAACTGAATGTTTCCTAAAAACCGGTTTACATTACTATTATCATCCCTTTGATTTAACAAACCAAGTGGATTTTTTGGCGCCAGTCCATTTAAAGTAGTACCACTGCTTAACCACTCATAATAGCCCCCATACTCAGTTTTGCCGGACATAACCGGCTTGGAAGGATCAAAATAAACAGCAGACCCAATAGCTCCCTGGTTTGCAAAAATATTTTTTGAATTAGCAAACTTGGAGTTGATTGTAACGAGAAGATGATTATCAAGAAATTTCGGCGATAAATTTAATCCAACTGATGTACGCTGAAGGTTACTACTTTTTAATATTCCATCCTGGTTAAGGTATCCCAGCGAGAATCTATAAGGGATTCCGGTTATACCTCCACTGACTGAGATATTATTATCTGTACTAAAAGCAGAACTATAAATTTCATCCTGCCAGTTGGTTGTTGAATTACCCAACATAGCAATTTCTGAAGCATTCCCTTTTTGAGTAACCAATGCTTTAAATTCTTCTGCACTCAATATGTCAACTTTATCGGTAATGACAGAAACAGAATTCAATGAACTGAAATTCACTTTCAATTTTCCTGTTGCTCCTTTTTTTGTTGTGATCAGTATGACACCATTTGCAGCCCTGTTACCATAAATCGCAGCAGCAGATGCATCTTTTAATATGTTCATGCTTTCAATATCATTTGGGTTGATCAGTGCCAAAGGATTTGATGCTCCAGAAATAGCATTATTATCAATAGGTACCCCATCAATAACAATCAGCGGTGCGTTACTGGCTCTTAAAGAAGTACCTCCACGAATACGAATCCGGCTACCTGATCCGGGCATACCGTTATTTGGTGTGATTTGCACTCCCGCTACTTTCCCGGCAATTAGTTGTTCGGGGGTGGTAATTGGTCCCTTTACAAAATCCTTTGAAGATATTGTGGCAATGGAACCTGTGAGATCTTTTCTCTTGGATGTTCCATAACCAGTTATTACAACTTCATTTAAAAGTGCATTTGTAATAACGAGAGATACGTTTACTTCAGATTTTCCTGACAAAGAAATTTCCTGAGTGGCAAAGCCAATCGAAGAAAATATCAGGGTGTTTACTGAGTTTGCTACTGAAATTGCGAAGACACCATCTGAGCCAGTTTGAGTAGAAGTGCGGGTCCCCTTTGCAGTTATCGTTACTCCTTGAATTGGTATACCATCTTTAGAGTCAGTAACTTTTCCCGTAATAACTTTTACCTGTGAATATCCTGTTTGAACGATAAATATCAAACAGGATAAAATAATTAGTTTAAACAGTTTTTTGTAATACATAAGCAGTAGTAATTGAATAATAAAAAAACTAGTGTGTAATGAGAACACAATATTAGGTAATTTTTTTTTATGGCCAAATAAATTTGGAGGGATAATTCTCATTAAAAATGAGTGGGTTTTGTTTAAATTTTCCAACAAAAGAAGATACAAATCAATACAATGGGGAGGAGATTTCCTATCAATCAGGACTTTGTAATCCCGTTTTTTAATGATGTTTTCAATTTATAAAGCTTTCCGGGTCGGTGAGGGACATCATTTTCCATTTCATCGAGGTCATTCAACCAATTTTTCAGTGCAATTTTTTTCCGGAAGTTTCTCCTGTCTAATTTAATACCAAGAATAGATTGATAGAGATCCTGCAGTTCTCTAAGGGAGAATTTTTCGGGTAATAAATTAAATACAATTGGCTCATCCATTATCTGTACACGGAGTTTCTTCAGGCAGGTATCCATGATTGATTTGTGGTCAAATGCAAGATCCTGAACATCCGTTATTGAATGCCAGTGAACTTCATTTTCCGTAATCTTTAATTGATGGTCCCTGATATTTATCAGTGAATAATAGGCTGTTGTTATTACTCTGCCGGATGGATGCCTGTTTACATCTCCAAAACTTCCTACTTGCTGAACCAATACATCATCAAGTCCGGTGCGTTGTTTTAAAACCCTGTATGGAGCACTATCCAGGTCTTCGTCAGGATTTATCAGGTCACCCAATAATGACCATTTATCAGAAAACTCTTCCAGGTCAGATTTTATCAATAAAACCTTCAATTCTTTTTTTTCGAATCCAAATATGACACAATCCACAGATACTCCAATATTAAAATTATCCGGGTGAGTTATTTTTTCAACTTTCGCTGTTTTCAATCGCTTCATTATTTCAGTTGTCATAATTTACTTTTTATAAAAGATGTCAAAGTAAAATAATTTTCTTTGTTTGAACCTGGTTTTTTATTTGTACCCTTAAAAGATAAATGCCAGGAGACATTTTTTTTCTTTCTGAAACAGAAATTGGTATTTTATGTATTCCTTTTATCAATATACCTAAAGATTTTTCCTTAACCATCTGACCAGCTTCGTTATACCACCGGATATTTGCTAATCCTGTTTCCTTGTTTTCAATCTCTAATAAAGCCGCATCTGTAAAAGGATTTGGGTAAGTCGATATTTTAAAAGTATTAGCAGGGTTATTGATATTACTAACAGCCGTTGCAACTATATTATTTACATTTCTGTTAAGAAATAAACGGAATTCACCTGGCTGAAGCGTAATACTCTGGGCAAGTCCTGTAGCAGTAAATGTATTATTATTCAGATAATCGTACCAGGTGCCGGCATTTTGAAAAATAACCTGCCCGGAAATTTGGTTAACATCAAAATTACCTACCAGACATAGATTTGATGAATCTGTGGTTATTTGTAACCACTTAAACCCCGAAGACAGACTATGCGTTACTCTATTTGATAAAAACCCTTCTTTATACTGTGGATGGAAACGCAGTTTCAATAAAGAACTATATACATCATATAATTTTTTTCTGCCGGTATTTTGTAAATAATCCCATCGTATGGGTTTAGGATCAAGACGGCAATTATTGTTTACCGTTCCGTTTGTACAATGATTTATACTGTAATCATATCCTGTTTCTCCAAACTGCCATATCATTTTTGGTCCCGGTATCATTGTGAGAAATGCAGCACTCATTTCCATTCGTTTCAAGGCTGTTGTAATTTCTCTGGTATTATAAGAGCCTGTTGAGTTTCCGAAATTTAAGTTTTTATACATCAACCTTTCCTCGTCATGGCTTTCCATATAGGTGATCAGGTGTGGCTGCGTCCAGTTTCTCACTTTAAAAATTCCATATTCAAAATTGGAGTTGGGAATAAATCCCATTGCTGCTTCTGAAAAATTATAATTACTGTTTCCCCAAAATAGCATTCCATAATTTGACAATTCAAGCTCCTCTGAATTGTCAGCAAAATGTTCCAATATCACATAACTACCCGGAGATTTTAATTGTAATGTATCATAATACTTTTTCCAAATAGACACACGGCTTGCATCATACTGGCCCCATGCATTAACATTGTTTCCGGAATTAACTTGTGTAAATCCTTTTGAAAGATCGAAACGGAATCCATCAAGCTTATATTCAGAAAGCCAGTGCTCTACAACCCTGTTAAAAAAATATTGAGTAGCAGGGCTTTCATGATTCATATCATATCCAACATTGAAAGGATGTTTTGCTACAGGATTAAACCAGGGATTATCCGGAGCAGGCCGGTTATTCGCTGCATCCCAGTAAAGCTGTACATATGGAGATAATCCAAAGGAATGGTTCAGCGCTATATCCATAATAACAGCAATTCCTTTTTTATGACAACTATCGATAAATTCTTTTAAAGAATTCTTTGTCCCATAATATTTATCAGGAGCAAAATAAAAATCCGGATTATAGCCCCAGCTATTATTGCCCTCAAACTCATTGAAAGGAAGCAGTTCAATTGCATTCACACCCATGTTCTTTAAATAATTTAAAGTATCCTTCAAAGTTTTCCAGTCATGTGCAGCTACAAAATCTCTGAGCAGGAGCTCGTAAATAATCAACCCCCTTTTATCTGGTCTGGAAAAATTATTCACTTGCCAGGTATAAGATGGTTGTGAAGTTTGTAATACACTTACTATCCCCGTAGTTTGGGCAGGATAGGGCATTAATCCAGGATAAGTAGCTGCCGTAATGAATCCGTCATTCCATGGGTCAAGAATTTTCTCAGCATAAGGATCAGCAATTTTCAATTGTCCGTCAACAAGGTATTGATAAGCATATTCAGTTCCCGGTGTCAGTCCTGTAATTCGGATCCACCAAAATTTATTGTCGGCTGTTTTATTCATTTGATAAGCAGATTGCTCTGTCCAGTTACTACCGGCAAATGATCCAATCACTGAAACCCTGTTTTTTCCCGGTGCATTTAATACCAATACCACTGAAGTATTTCCAGCTTCATAATTAATTCCATCTCGAACACCTGGTGGCAAAGGAGCGATGGTTGGTCCACCGGAAACAAAAAAGTTGATTGTTTCTGTTTTAGTTGTGGCTCCTGCTGTAGCTTCCGCAACTATTGTTTGATTTCCAGTTGTAGTTAATATTGGATTCGCATTAATCGAAGTAACATTATTTGCTGTTTGCACTACTGCACCATTCAATAACAATCTCATGTTGGAACTGGTACTTGCCGATGCAGTTATATTTATATTTTCTCCCAGGTTTTTATTAATAGGCTCTGGAATTGGTATATAAGTAGGCTGAAGAAAAGGGTCATTGATGCGGACAGTGAGATTATTATCATATACCGGTACATACATATCGCTTCCGTCAGCATTTCGCTGAACAACGCAATCTGTACAGCCACCGCTACGAAACAATATTGAAATCCTCTGAATGACTTCACCTCCCGGCACATTAAAAAATGTACGGATATTATTTATAGTATAGGACCACTTATTCGCACCGGATGTAGTTGCCTGTGCAGCAACTTCAGTAGAACCCCAGGTAAATTTTACATATTTCCAGTTTGTAGGACCGGTACTCTGATTAGTTATAACACCCACATGAACATATACATTTCCCGAATAACCCATCATTGCTTTATTACCTTTGGTCGCATCCATGGTTATGGTAATATTATCATTGTCTTTGGGGAAATCCGGTGTCCATGATAACAATTGACCTTGTATGGTTTCTTTTACAAAAAGAATTATCAATAAAATCAGGAGTCTTTTCATTAATGCAAGTTTGTAAAGTTAAAGATAAGGAGTGTGTATATATTACACGTTGAATATTTTCTCACTATTTTTAAAACCATGTAAAATCTCTTAAGTTTATTTTTACAATCCTAATTTTCAAAAATGTATACCAAAGAAGAAATAAAAAAAAATCAATCTGTTACTGATGTTTTTTTAAAAAAAGATAAAATAGATCCAAAGGATATTGAAGCCTTGCGTGATGTGCTTCGTTTTCATGAACACCGATATTATGTAATGAATGACCCGGTAATTTCTGATTTTGAATATGACAAACTATATAAAGCTCTTGAAAAAATTGAGCTGGAAAATCCAAAACTTATCACTGCGGATTCTCCCACACAAAGGGTTGCTAAAGGATTGACTAAAGATTTTCCAACTGTACAACACTTGGTTCCTATGCTCTCCCTGGATAATTCATATAACAGTGAAGACCTTATTGATTTTGACAGAAAAGCCAGGGAGTTGACTGGAAAAAACAATATTGAATATTGTGTTGAACCAAAATTTGATGGGGCCAGCATATCTCTTGTTTTCGAAAATGATCTTTTAGTAAGAGGCGCTACCCGCGGTGATGGTGTAGAAGGTGATGAAATAACCACGAACATCAAACAGATTAAAAGCATTCCGCTATCTGCAAAATTTTCTGAATATGGAATACTGCTTGCAGAAATTCGTGGTGAGGTCCTGATCAATAAAAATAATTTTAAAAAAAATAATGAAAAGCTGATAGAAGAGGGCATCCCGCCATTGGCAAATCCAAGAAATGCAGCTGCCGGATCTATGCGGATCAAAGACTCAGTTGAAGTTGGAAAAAGAAATCTCGAGGCTTTCGTTTATCATATCAGCCACTTCAACACCCTTCCCGGAAAAAAAGTTGCAGAAGAAATTTTGCATCACTCCACTTCGCTTGAATTGCTTTGGGAGTTGGGATTCCGTAGTCCGAATAAAGAAAAAAAAGTTTTCAAAGGAATTGATGCAGTTGTTAAATACTGTAATGAATTTGAATCCAAACGGGATGAGCTGCCATATGAAATAGATGGTATGGTGATTAAAGTAAATGACCTTACCCTGCAGGATAAAATGGGAATGACCTCCCATCATCCACGATGGGCCATTGCTTATAAATTTAAAGCAAGACAAGGCACAAGTAAATTAATGGCTGTTGAATTCCAGGTAGGAAGAACAGGAGCAGTAACACCAGTGGCAAAACTGGAACCTGTTTCAGTTGGAGGAGTTACTGTAAGCAGTATTTCCATTCATAATGAAGACTACATTAAAGAAAAAGATCTGAGAATTGGTGATTTTGTTTTAATTGAAAGAGCCGGCGATGTAATTCCTCAAATTGTAAAATCAATAACCGATAGCAGAACGGGTAAAGAAAAAAAAATACATTTCCCGGATAAATGTCCGGTATGTAAAAGCAAACTGTTTAAAGAAGATGATGAAGCAGTATGGCGATGTATCAATATTGAATGTCCTGCCCAGGTTGTAGAACGTATCATACATTTTGTAAGTAAGGATGCAATGGATATCAGGGGTTTTGGGGATGCCAATGTGAGAAAATTTTATGAGTTAGAATTGCTGAAAGATGTTCCCGGTATTTATCAGCTTGATTTCAGCAAAATCAGTTCGATGGAAGGTTTTGGTGAAAAATCGATCAGTAATTTGCAAACATCTATTTCCAAATCAAAAGAACAGCCACTTCATCGTTTAATCTATGCATTGGGTATTCGCTTTGTTGGTGAAACAACGGCAAAGACATTGGCCAATTCTGTAAAGCACCTTCTGGATTTCCAGAATTTTTCACTGGAAGATTTGCAGAATCTTGAGGATGTTGGTCCGAAAGTGGGCGGAAGCATTTACCAGTTCTTTCGAAACAAGGATAATATTCAAATGATCGGGAAGCTGGAAAGCCTGGGATTAAAATTAAAAAACGAAAAAAAAGATCATGTATCAGGTGGTAATTTTCAGGGCCAAACGTTTTTGTTTACCGGCACATTACCAACACTTAAGCGAAGCGCTGCTGAGGAGCTGGCAGAACAAAACGGTGGACAGATCCTAAGCGGGGTTAGTAGCAAGTTGAACTATCTGGTAGTAGGCGAAGATGCCGGAAGTAAGTTGGAAAAAGCAAAAAAGATCAACACGGTTAAGATCATCTCGGAAGAAGAATTTTTAAAATTAATGAGTAAAAAATAATTAAGACATTAAAAACTTCTATAACTTAGGAGTAAGTCATTAAACCTGCACTGATAACTTTCTAGCGTACCTGCGTTATTATCTGCCTCCGCATCCTGTTCAAAAAAAACTGATGCGCCATGATAAAAAAAGCCCCAAACGAAGTATGGAAACCACTGATTTTTTCCGGATGGAAACAACTTCGTTATCGTTATGCAGTCTCCAGCCATGGACGAATTGCCAGCTATAAAAAAGATATTCCGGATGGCAAACTTCTGAATGGCTCTTTAACCACCGGTTACAGGACTTTGAATCTTCACCGCCCCGGAAACAAAGGCACTCTTTATATTCATCGGGAAATGGCAAAGATTTTTTTAAAAAAACCTTCTGCAAAACACAAATATGTTATCCATGTTAACCATGATAAACTGGATAATAATGTAAAAAATCTCAAATGGGCCACATTAGAGACCATGATTGCTCACCAGCAAAAAAGCCCTGCAAAGATTGCATACAAAAAGGTTCAGGCTAATCGTACAGTGGGTCTAAAACTGAATGCAAACCAGGTAAAAAAGATCAAAGAAATTCTTAAAGATAAAAACAGGTCCATCACCATAAAACGTCTGGCAAAAAAATACAACGTTAGTGAAATGACTATCTACCGCATTAAGAGTGGTGAGAACTGGGGTCGTATTTAAAGCCATTTTAGAAAAAATTCTGAAACAAAGAATTTATGGGGCTTTTTGATTTATTTAAACCCGATGTTTATAAATTAGAAGCAGAGAAAAATATTCCCGGTCTATGTAGGGCACTTTCTTATAAACATAAAGAACATATCCGAAGCAGCGCCGCATTCGCCCTTGGAAATTTGCTGTATCATAAAGCTGATTCGAGAGCCCAAAAGCCATTAATTAGGGCTTTGCAGGATTCATCGGTAGATGTTCGAGAAAGAGCGGCTCATACTCTGCGTTACCTGCCTTCAACTGAAGTTGTTGATGCTTTAATTCAATCACTGAATCATCCTGTTTATGGAGCGAATATCTCTGCAATTGAAACTTTAGCAGTTATTGGCGATGCAAAGGCGATCGAGCCATTGATAGCTAAACTACATACAATACAAAAAAAGAATCATTTTCTAACTGTTTTCAAACTTGATCCATTCAGTCCTTTTACAGAAAAAATACCTCCATTAGATATTACAAGTGCCGAACCGGCTATCAGAATAGCACTCAGAAATTTCAATGACAGCAGGGCTCTTGAGGCTTATTTTGAATTACCGAACCAAGAAAGATACATCAGTTCTGTTACCGGCGAAGTTGGTTATTCCGGTTATAATCCCCTTTATGATATGAAGAATATTTCTGCTTCGGTTTATTTACAGGTTTTAAATACAAACAAAACCAAAATACTTATTGAATGCCTCCAATCTTTGTATTTTAAAATATTTGATGATGTAGATGTGGTGAAGCGAATAATAGAATTGCTCAACCACTCCGAGAGAGTTGTTCAGCAAGCAGCTGAAAAAGCTCTTTCACACGTCAGTGATAAGCAATGCCTGCATGAAATGCTCAAATGTTCTTATAACAGAAATGTGACAATAATGGCAGAAAAGGGGCTAAAGAAGATAGCCGAAAAAGAAGAGTGGTTGAAAAAAGAAGAAGCCAAGCCTGCTTATGTAAAGCTTATTGAACGAGGATGGAATTCTGGGGATTGGGAACAAAGAAAAAAAATATTGTGGGCAGCCCGGGATCATGCGTCAGAATTTGAACCTTCATTAGTAATAAAGATCGTTGAACAATATCGACAGGCTGCTTTTGATAGCAACAACAAATACTTCTCTTTTTACAAAGAAGGGCTGCAACTTTTACCAATAGCTGAGCAGGTTATTTCCAAACTTTCAGGATTCAGTCACTTGCAGGATGCATTGCGTTCAGCAAAAGAACAAATGCTTGCCGAAGCGAATAGTTATGATCCCATGAGAGACGATAGTGCTTATCAATTAGCAAGCTGTCAGTCATATCACCAAACAGTAAATTTCCTTAACGGGTTATTAAATCAATGACCCCAATTATTTCTAAAAATCTGCAGTAAATTTATCCCCTTATTCTTCATATTTTATAATCAGAGTTCTATGATTCAATCTTCCACTATCAAATTCCTAAAAGATTTAAAAAAGAATAACAACAAGCCCTGGTTTGATAAAAACAGGAAGCGGTATGAAGATGCGAAAGCAGATTTCCTGCAATTCATCCAGGCTGTAATTGATTCCTATAGCAAAAAAGATAAAACTCTTACCGGGATCAAAGCAAAAGACTGTATGTTCCGGATTAACCGGGATATTCGTTTCAGTAAGGACAAATCTCCCTACAAAACTAATTTTGGAGCAAGCATCAATAAAGGAGGCAGAAAAGCTTTTAATTCTGCCGGTTATTATTTTCACCTGGAACCCGGACAATTATTTCTTGGTGGCGGCATTTACCAGCCTATGCCTGCAGAATTAAATAAGGTTAGGCAGGAAGTGGACTATTGCTTTAAGGAATTCAAAAAAATAATTAATTCAAAGAAATTTAAATCAGTGTATGGCGATTTGGATAAAAGCAAAGAATTTTTATTGAGTCGTGTTCCCAAAGGATATGAAGCAGATAATCCTGCGGCCGAATACCTGAAACTGAAAAGCTACCTGGCCATCACTCAACTAAACGATAAAGAAGTGACCTCAAAAAATCTCTTGAAAAAAACAACAGTTGCTTTTGAATCTTTAAAACCGATGATTGATTTCTTAAACCGGGCATTGGTATAAAATAAAATCCTGAATAAACACTGGCATAGAAAACCAAACCAACTATTATGAAAAAAAATTTAATTCTTATTTTACTAATATTCCTTTTTGTTTCAGGAAATACACAAAATTTTTCCATCTTTCTTCCTGACTCAATAAGCAAAAAACCACTTGACGGCAGGTTGTTATTGTTATTGTCAAAAAACGGAGCTTCTGAACCCAGGTTCCAGATCGCGGACGGGCCAAATACCCAGCAGGTTTTTGGAATAGATATTGAAAACTGGAAACCCGGTACATCAAAATCTATTTCAGCAGAAGCTTTTGGTTATCCGGTTGAATCATTGAAAAATATTATTGCCGGGGAATATCATTTGCAGGCCCTGCTGCATATATATGAAACATTTCACCGTAAAGACGGTCATGTTGTTAAATTGCCAATGGACAGAGGTGAAGGACAACACTGGAACCTGGCACCCGGAAATATTTATTCAGTTCCGGTTAAATTAAAATTTGATCCGAAAACTAAAACCGATCATAAACTTGTTTTAACTAAAACTATTCCACCAATCAAAGAACCTGAAGATTCCAAATACATTAAGCATATTAAAATTCAAAGCAAGCTGCTTACAGAATTTTGGGGACGGCCCATGTTTCTTGGTGCTCATATTTTATTGCCGGAAGGTTGGGATACACATACTACGGTAAAATATCCTTTAGCTATTTTT
This sequence comes from uncultured Chitinophaga sp., assembly GCA_964581455.1. Lineage (GTDB taxonomy): Bacteria > Bacteroidota > Bacteroidia > Chitinophagales > Chitinophagaceae > VBAS01. The sequence continues at coordinate 16,139 of CAZOOT010000004.1, forward strand.
CATGGACATTTTCCTTCTGACTTTAGCGGATGGAGAACAACTCCACCCGATGAAAATCTGAAACCCGATACTAATTCAAGATTTAATCTCATTGGGTATAATAAAATAGTTCAACAGGAAGCATATGATTTCTATAAGCTATGGACAGGACCTGATTTTCCCAGAGTGATTGCAATAGAAATACAACATCCCACTCCATTTTATGATGACTCCTATGCAGTGAATTCAGAAAATAATGGCCCCTACGGCGATGCAATCACTTATGAGCTAATTCCTGAAATTGAAAAACGTTTTCGGGGTATTGGAGAAGGCTGGGCCAGGTTTATGTATGGTGGCAGTACCGGAGGATGGGAAGTATTGGCTGCACAGGTTTTTTATCCGGATGAATACAATGGTTGTTATGCCGCCTGTCCGGATCCAATAGATTTTAATCATTACATGACTGTAAATATTTACAAAGACAAAAATGCTTATTACCAGGAAGGACCATTCAGAAAAACATTAAGGCCCGGGCATAGAAATTATCTCGGTCATGTAAGTGCCATGGTAAAAGACATGAATCATCGTGAGCTGGCACTCGGAACAAAAAGCAGAAGCGGAGATCAGTGGGATATCTGGGAAGCGGTTTATTCCCCGGTTGGAAAAGATGGTTATCCCGAAAGAATTTTTGATAAATATACCGGGGAGATCAATAAAAAAGTGGCCGAACATTGGAGAGAGAATTATGACCTTGTACATATTATTAAAAGAGACTGGCCGAAGATTGGTGAAAAATTAAAAGGAAAGATCCATCTCTATGTGGGTGATATGGATAATTATTATCTTAACAATGCTGTGTACACTGCAGAAGACATGATCAAAAAACTGGAAAATCCCAAATGTGACTGTGAAGTGGATTATGGTGACCGTGCCGAACATTGCTGGAACGGAGACCAGACACAACCTAATTATGTCAGCCGGCTTCGCTATCACCGGATGTTTATTACCAAATGGGCCGAAGAAGTAAAAACAAGGAAACCTGCACATGCAGATATTAAATCATGGAGATATTAGGAATTGCCACGGAGACAGGGAACAAAATATTCCGTGTCTCCGTGGCAAAAAAACATTCTGATTTTTATCCCAATAAATTTTTCGAAAGTAAATACTCAGCGATCTGAACGGCATTGGTAGCAGCCCCTTTTCTCAGGTTATCAGAAACCACCCACATGTTCAAGGTCTTTGGTTGAGTTTCATCCCTGCGTAAACGGCCCACAAACACTTCATCTCTTTCATGTGCATCCATCGGCATGGGGTATTGTTGAGTAGCCGGGTCATCTACCACTATTATTCCTTCGGAAGATTGCAACAATGATCTTACTTCAGAAAGATCAAATTCACTTTCAAATTCCACATTCACACTTTCACTGTGTCCACCCATTACCGGGATACGGACTGTAGTTGCAGTTACTGCGATAGAATCATCCCGCATAATTTTCCTGGTTTCATTTACCATTTTCATTTCTTCTTTGGTATAACCATTGTCCAGAAAAACATCAATCTGCGGTATAGCATTCATATCGATCTGGTATTTATAAGCCATCTCTCCTTCTACACCATTTCTTTCATTCATCATTTGAGTTACAGCTTTCACTCCTGTACCTGTTACACTTTGATAGGTGCTTACCACAATTCTTTTCACTTTATATTTTTTATGCAGGGGGTTTAAGGCAACCACCATCTGAATAGTAGAACAGTTCGGATTTGCAATGATCTTGTCATTAGCAGTAAGAATATCTGCATTTAATTCAGGTACAACTAGTGGTTTGGTAGGATCCATTCTCCAGGCACTTGAATTATCAATTACAGTAATTCCTGCTTCAGCAAATTTTGGCGCCCATTCTGTTGAAGTACTTCCGCCAGCTGAAAAAATAGCCACTGCCGGTTTTGCTGCAACTGCATCCTGCATGCTGACCACCTTAAATTTCTTTCCTTTAAAATCAACTTCCTTACCAATTGATCTTTCAGATGCAACCGGTACCAATTCAGTAACCGGAAAATTTCTTTCGGCCAATACCTGTAACATTTTTGTTCCTACAAGTCCTGTGGCACCAACTACTGCTACTTTCATTTTTTTTGTTCTCCCCCCGTTCTCTTTTTTCAAGAGTTTTTTAGTTATTAAAATTTGTGTGCTAAAAAAACAAGCCTTCCGTTTGGAAGGCCTGCAATCATTTTATACTTTAATTATACAAATCGCTAAAGCCTTCTTAAGAAAGTTTTTTATTGCGTTTTGTATGTTTAATCATCGTCATAAGTGTTGCAAAAGTAGGGAGGCATACACAGCAGTCCAAATAAAAACGAAAATTCTTTAATGAATTTCATTTGACAAGGTTTGCATAACTTGGTTTTATGAAATTATTCAAACTACTGGTTGTTATTTTTCTTCCTTTTTTTGTAACTGCCCAAAACAGGTATGATGTAGTAATTGATGAGATCATGGCAGACCAGACTCCTCCTGTTAGTTTACCATCTAATGAGTGGATTGAATTAAAAAATGTTTCCCCTAATCCTATTAACCTGCTGAATTGGAGGATCGGGGATTTAACAGGACAAAGTGGACCCATGCCCAATTTTATTTTACAACCGGACAGTTTTGTAATTATTTGTACAGGGAGTGCAGTTGCTGCTATGCAGGTATATGGCAGAGTTATTTCTGTTACCAGTTTTCCATCTTTGGATAACGATGGTGACCTCATTTATCTAAAAAGCAATACAGGGTTGATCATTCATGCTGTAAATTATTCTTCTGAATGGTATCAGAATGCTGTAAAAAAAGAAGGTGGATGGACCCTGGAAATGATTGATTCAAAAAACCCCTGTGCAGGCATGAGTAACTGGAAAGCAAGTGTGGACATTCGCGGAGGAAGTCCTGGAATTAAAAATTCAATTGATGCGGTGAATAACGACATGGTTGGCCCCTCGTTAAAAAAAGTGTATGCTATAGATAATTTGAATATTGTAGCAGAGTTTGATGAACCTGTGGATAGTTTAAAAGGAGCCACACTTACAAACTATTCAGTTGATGGAGGCTTAACCATTCAATCTGCAACAACCATTTCGCCATTATTTAACCAGGTGCAACTACGTTTGACAAATCCGATGCAGCCAAATACGATTTATAATCTTACATCAAATAATATAACAGACTGTAAGAATAATCCGATCGGATCCAAAAACAAATCAAAATTCGGATTACCTGCAGATGCTGCCATTTCAGAAATAGTGATCAACGAAATATTGTTTAACCCCAAAACGGGGGGAAGTGATTATGTGGAGTTTTATAATCGCAGTAATAAAATCTATGACGCGAATAAATTATACATCGCCAACAGAAACAGCAGCAATGCTGTCAGTTCAGCAAAACTTTTGTCTTCTTCTCCATTCCTGTTTTTCCCCGGAGATTATATAGTAGTAACTGCTGACGCAAATAATCTTAAATTAAATTTTTTAGTAAAAAATCCGGATGCTGTGCATGTAGTTTCAACAATGCCTTCTTTTCCTGATGATAAAGGAAATGTGATCCTGCTGAATTTCCAGGGAAATATTGTGGATGAAGTGGCTTACAATAAAAGCTGGCATTTTGCATTACTTGATGATGAAAATGGAGTGTCATTGGAAAGAATTGATCCGGAAGGACCTTCTCAGGAAGCCTCAAACTGGCATTCATCAGCCTCCACTGCAGGATATGGAACTCCCACTTATAAAAACTCTCAATACAAATTATTGCAAAGCATCAATGCGAAAATTGAGACAAGCCTGAAAGTATTTTCTCCTGATAATGATGGCAGGGATGATATTGTATCTGTTCAGTATAAAACAACAGAGCCCGGATATGTAGCCAATATTATTATTTACGCTGCTAATGGAAGGCCGGTAAAAAACCTGGTAAGTAATGGCATCCTGGGCCTGGAAGGTTATTGGAACTGGGATGGTCTGGATAATAAAAAAATGAAGCTACCTGTAGGCACATATATTATCCATACAGAAATTTTTAACCTGAAAGGAAAAAAAGAGAGCTTTAAAAATGTAGTGGTACTTGCCCGTGTTCTTAATTAAATTTTAAACATTCATCAATAAATCAGTTATGAGAAAATCAATTTTAATTCCGATTCTTTTTTTGACATTATCTGCAAATTCTTTTGCGCAGGAAACTACCAAAGAAATTCCCCAGAAATTTATGCAGATCACTACCATTGAATCAGTAGTTGGTGGCGGGCTTGGTCGTTCAAAAATGATCATTACCAAAGAAGATGGCTCCCAGGAGGAAAGAGATATGGAAAATCTTTTCAGCCTGACCGGAATGAACTTAAAAAATATCAAGAGTAATGAGTCGGATATTTTAAGAGTATTAAAAAATTATATTGATAGTGGATGGAAGGTTTACCAGGTGACACCCATGACCTTAAGTCCAAGTGATAAGGGTACTGGTATATTTATGACACGTTACCTGCTGAGCAAACCGGATGAAAAGAAAGGATTTTAATTGACATGGATCATATCACTATACCAGTTCGATATCAAACCTGGTCAGATCCCTGAATAATTGCATTCGCTGTTCAATATCTTCATTGGTTAGTTCTCTCAGTCTTAGTGTGCCGAATTTCTCTACACAAAAACTGGCCATTGCAGATCCAACAATGATGGCATATTTCATGGACTCAAAACTTATATCCCCTGTTTTTGCCAAATGGCCAATAAAACCTCCGGCAAAAGTATCGCCTGCACCAGTGGGATCAAACACAACTTCAAGTGGCAGGGCGGGTGCAAAGAATACTTTTTCTTCATAAAACAATAAAGCGCCGTGTTCTCCTTTTTTAATGATCAGGTATCGGGGGCCCATTTCCATAATTGTCCGGGCTGCAGCAACCAGAGAGTATTGGCCGCTGAGCTGTCTGGCTTCACTATCATTAACCATCAATACATCTATTCTCTTCAATACTTTTTCCAGATCTGCCATGGCTGTTTCCATCCAGAAATTCATTGTATCCAGAACGATCAGTTTGGGTTTGTTCTTCATTTGGTTTATGACAGATAATTGAACCGAAGGAAGCAGGTTACCCAACATCAGGTATTCACAATCCTGGTAACTATCGGGTACCACAGGTTTAAAAGTTCCCAATACATTTAATTGTGTTTCCAGTGTATCGCGGGTATTCATATCCATATGATAGCGGCCGCTCCAGAAAAAAGATTTCTCGTTTTCCTTTATTTGTACGCCTTCCATTTGTACGCCTCTTGCTTCCAGGATTTTTAATTCATCCTTGGGAAAATCGCCGCCAACTATGGAAACCTGTTTTATGGGTCGGGTGAAATTAGAGGCACTCCATGCTATATAAGTAGCAGCACCGCCTACAATCTTATCGCTTTTTCCAAATGGAGTTTCTATTGCATCAAATGCCATTGAACCAACTACTAATAAAGACATGAACCAGATAATTAGGTAAAATAAAATTATTTATGTTGGGCAATATTACAGGAATTAGATGAATTGAGAAATTGAGACCTGATAGTTACCAGATCAGGAATTTTATTAAAATCAAAGCGGAAATCCAATATTAGAAATTTCGAATAAGTAATTTCTTATTAACGGACACAATCTTATCTTTGATACATGGCAAAAACAACCAGGAAAAAAGCTTCAAAAAAAGAATTTATTTTAAAAAAAGCGGCACAGATGTTCCGTGAAAAAGGGTTTGCTGCTACTTCCATGCGGGACCTTGCTGAAACGGTAGGTATTGAAGCAGCCAGTTTATATAACCATATCAGTTCTAAAAACGAGATGCTGGAATCTATCTGTTTTGATGTTGCTAATCGTTTTAATTTACATATGGATGAACTGGAATTGAATAACCAGAAAATCATAAAAAAAATTGAAATTGTACTTCGGTTTCATATCCGCCAGATGATCGATCATTTTGAAGAAGTAACTGTAGCTGACCGGGAATGGAAGCATCTTGCTGAACCCTATTTGTCCAACTTTCACAATCAACGCCGCACTTACCGCAAACGTTTTGCCGCCATCATAGAAACAGGGATTGTAAGAAATGAAATTAAAAAAATAGATGCCCCTACGGCAGTACTTATTTTATTACACTCTGTAAACGGAATTGAAAGCTGGCATCGTTCTGAAGCCAAGATCAATGCACAGGCCCTGGAAGATAATATTGTTGCGATCATGATCGATGGCATCAGAAAACATTAATCGGATCATGTCCATCCATTTCCACCCGATAAGAATTAAGGAGATTAAAAAAGAAACTGCTGAATGTGTTTCAGTAGAATTTGATATTCCCGAATTAAAAAAGGATGCTTTTGTCTTTAAACAGGGACAAAGCCTGACCATGCGGACAACAATCAACGATGAAGAAGTAAGGCGTACTTATTCTCTATGCAGTTCGCCTTTGGATAAAAAATGGAAAGTGGCAATTAAAAAAGTAGAAGGCGGATTGTTCTCTTCTTTTGCCAATGACAGTCTGAAAGCTGGTGACAGTCTTGAAATAATGGAACCGGTTGGAAAATTTTATACGGAACTCAATCCTTCCCATAAAAAAAACTACCTGGCTTTTGCAGCTGGCAGTGGCATCACCCCTGTCATTTCAATTATCAAAACAACATTAAGAACAGAACTGAACAGTACGTTCACATTAGTGTATGGAAACCGGAAACGATCTTCCATCATTTTTTTTGAAGAGCTGGAGGGTCTGAAAAATCAGTTTATTGACCGTTTCAATTTTATCAATATCCTGAGCAGGGAAAAAACTGAAGCACCTGTAAATTTTGGAAGGATTGATCAGGCAAAACTAACTGAGCTTTCCCGCCTGATTGATTATGCTGCAATGGATGAAATATTTATTTGCGGACCAGAGGAAATGATTTTTTATGTTAAAGATTTTTTACAACAAAAAGATATCCCGGAAAAAAAGATACATTTTGAATTATTCACCAGCTCCACTCCAAAAAAACAAAAGCCCGGATCAAAAACTGAAATTGAGGCCGGCAGACAAAGTACTATTTCTGTAAAAGCAGATGGAAGAGAATTTGAATTTAAATTGTCATTCAATGACGAAAGCAGTATCCTAGATGCAGCACTTCAACAAGGCGCTGATCTTCCTTATGCCTGTAAAGGTGGCATGTGCTGTACCTGCAAAGCAAAATTGCTGGAAGGTGAAGTAGAAATGGATGTTCACTGGGGACTGGAACATGAAGAAATTGAAAAAGGATTTATTCTTACCTGCCAGTCTCATCCTAAAACAGAAATAGTAGCCGTTGATTTTGATATAAAATGACAAGGCTAACACCCGTTGGTTTTCGTTAAATTTGCTTTCTAAAAATTTTGCGATGCCGACTCATGATCTGGAAAATATTTTCCAACAAAAAATAGATGCTGAAACCAAGATAGAACCCAAAGACTGGATGCCGGATGCTTATCGAAAAACCAATATCCGCCAGATCAGTCAGCATGCCCATAGTGAGATCGTTGGCATGCTTCCCGAAGGAAACTGGATATCCAGAGCTCCAACATTAAAAAGAAAAGCAATACTTATTGCAAAAGTTCAGGACGAAGCCGGTCATGGCTTATATCTCTATAGTGCATGTGAAACGCTTGGTATTACAAGAGAGGAAACGATCAATGATCTGCATAGCGGCAAAGCAAAATATTCTTCCATTTTTAATTACCCAACAATAACCTGGGCCGATATGGGTGCCATTGGCTGGCTGGTAGATGGTGCAGCTATTATGAACCAGGTGATGCTTACCAGAACATCTTATGGACCCTATGCAAGAGCCATGGTGAGGATTTGCAAAGAAGAAAGTTTTCATCAACGCCAGGGATTTGAAATCTTATTAGTGCTATCAAAAGGAACAAAAGAACAAAAAGCCATGTGCCAGGACGCCATCAACCGTTGGTGGTGGCCCTCGTTGATGATGTTTGGACCGAAAGATTCAGAAAGTACCAATAGTGATCAGAGTATGAAATGGAAGATCAAAAGAAAAACCAATGATGAGCTTAGGCAGAATTTTGTAGATATGATTGCTGAGCAGGTTAAACTGCTAGGCATGACTTTGCCTGACCCGGATCTGAAATGGAATGAAGAAAAAAAACAACATGATTGGGGTGAGATCAATTGGAACGAATTCTGGCAAGTGGTAAAAGGAAATGGTCCCTGCAATAAACAGAGATTAGATGCAAGAAGAAAAGCATGGGAAGAAGGCGAGTGGGTAAGAGAGGCGGCGGCGGTTTATGCAAAAAAGAAGTTGGAAAAAGAGAAACAAAAGGCAGCCTGATGCAGTTAAGTATTATTCAAAATAAGATTTTTGAAATCAGAGGCCAGAAAGTGATGCTGGATTTTGATCTGGCAGAAATGTATGAGGTGGAAACAAAAGTGTTAAAACAGGCAATAAAAAGAAATATCAAACGCTTCCCTTCCGATTTTATGTTTTCCCTTACCCAGAAAGAGTTTCAGGGTTTGAGGTCACAAATTGTGACCTCAAAAAGAGGCGGCACCAGATATATGCCTTATGCATTTGCAGAACAAGGTGTCGCCATGCTTTCCAGTATTTTGAATAGTGAAAAAGCGATACAAGTAAATATTATCATTATCAGAACTTTTGTTTTAATAAGACAACATTTGTTGAATTATAAAGATCTTCAGGAAAAGATTAAGAAACTGGAAAAAAAATACAATAAGAACTTTAATGATGTATATAAAGAAAGTATTAGAACTTTTATTGAATGAAAAACATAAAAAGGAAGACTTTGACAAAAGAGAAAGAGTGGGTTTTAAAAATTAAAAAATGAACTATTTCAAAAAAATCAATTACGGAGACATTCCCGACGAAAAAGGCGGTGGAAATACCGATAGCAAACAATCTGGTCATGATTGGCCTCTTTGGGAAGTTTTTATACGCAGCAAGCAAGGACTTGATCATAAACATGCCGGCAGCCTGCATGCAGCCGATGCAAAAATGGCCATAGAAAATGCAAGAGATGTTTATACCCGAAGAATGGAAGGGGTAAGTATCTGGGTAGTAGAATCAAAACATATTCATGCCACAAATCCTGACGAAGCTGAAAGTTTATATGACCCCGCATCTGATAAAGCATATCGTCATCCTACTTTTTATGAATTGCCGGATGAATTGAAACATATGTAAGCTGAATTGAAAATTGAATAATGAATAATTTATTAATAGACTACACACTTCATTTAGCAGACAATGCATTAATTCTGGGTCAACGCAATGCAGAATGGTGCGGACACGGTCCTGTACTGGAACAAGATATTGCCATCACCAATATTTCACTGGACTTAATTGGTCAGGCAAGACATTTTTATCAATATGCAGCAATACAAATTAACCAATTAACCAATAAACCAATTAACTCTGCCACCGAAGATTCATTGGCTTATTTAAGAACCGAGAGAGAATTTAAAAACTGTTTGTTAGTTGAAATGCCAAAAGGCGATTGGGCACAAACAATTCTGCGGCAATTTTTATTTAGCCAATATCAATATTTATTGTTTGAGCAATTACAAAAGAGCAAGGATGAACAGCTTGCAGCCATTGCTGTAAAATCACTGAAAGAAGTTACTTATCATGTTCGATGGAGTAGTGAATGGGTGATCAGGTTGGGAGATGGAACGGAAGAAAGTAACAGACGGATAAAAAAAGCAGTTGATGAACTATGGAGATATACAGGTGAATTGTTTGAAAATGAAAAGTACGAAATCGAAAATTCGAAAGAGGGCATTGCACCAGATGTTTCGAAACTAAAAGAATCCTGGTTGAAAAAAGTGAAAGAAACATTTGAAGAAGCTTCACAACAAATGCCCGAAAATGTTTTTATGCAATCAGGAGGGAAAAAAGGATTGCATTCAGAACATATGGGATACATTCTTACAGAATTACAATATTTACAAAGAACTTACCCTGGTGCAGAATGGTAGGCAACAAAAACATATCTGAAGAAGAAAAAATACTTTCTATTCTTGAAAATGTAACTGATCCGGAAGTGCCGGCATTATCTGTTATTGATTTAGGCATTGTCCGGAAAATTGAATTTGATAATGACAATCCTGTCATTACAGTCACAACTACCTATTCTGGTTGTCCTGCTACGGATGTCATTAATACAGATATCAGAATGTCTTTGCTGGAACATGGCTATAAAAAAATCCAGATAAAAAATCAGCTTTCTCCTGCATGGACCACCGATTGGATGAGTGAAAAAGGTAAAAGAAAATTAAAAGAATACGGAATAGCACCTCCTGACAAAAAATTCTCTATTCCAAAAGATGGAATTACCTGCCCTCAGTGCAATTCAAACAATACAAAACTGGTAAGTGAATTTGGCAGCACTGCCTGTAAGGCATTATTTCAGTGTAAAGATTGCCAGGAGCCTTTTGATTATTTCAAATGTCATTAATTATAAAAAGCTATCTACTTCCCGGTAGGCCTTTATCAATTCCATCTCCCCCTCTTTTCCCGGTTTTGCATTACCATGCTCCATGCCCATAATACCTTTGTATCCCTTGTTGTAAATGTGTTTGAATATATTTTTGTAGTTCATCTCTCCTGTTGTTGGTTCTTTTCTTCCAGGATTATCGCCAATCTGGAAATAAGCGATCTCTTCCCAACACTTGTCAATATTATTGATGATGTTGCCCTCATTTCGCTGCATGTGATACATATCAAACAAAATTTTGCAGGATGCGCTATTCACTGCATTGCAAATCATAAAAGTCTGGTGAGAGTGTCTTAAAAAAAGATCTGCATTGTCACTTAATGGTTCCAGCACCATCACCAGGCCATGCGGCTCCAGGATCTCCGCTCCCATTCTTAATGCATTAATCACATTCGCTGTTTGCATATCATGCGACAAGCTCCTGTCATAATTTCCCGGTACAACTGTCATCCATTTCGCATTCACTCTTTTCGCCACTTCCACGGCTTCTTTACAATCCTTAACCATTTTATCAATCCATTCCTGTTTTCCGGTTGTGATTGAAGTTTTCCAATGCCAGCTATCTGATGTGATGACGAATACCCCCATCTTCATTCCCAATTTTGCCAGCAGGTCACCAATCTTTTTTTGTTGCTCAACCGGCCGGCTCATCATTCCGTTATCTTCTATACTCCGGAATCCTCTGTCATAAGCCCATTGAATCTGGTGAAGAAAATCGTCGCCGGCATTATTCTTAAACATGCCGTCATGAAAGGCATAATCCAGGTTAAAAGGTTTGTCTTCCGAAAAATATTTTTCTTTTTCCGGGTTTGCAAATAATTGGCTGCCGGTGATAACAGCAGCACTGGTCAAAAAACTATTTTGTAAAAAATTTCTGCGTTTCATAATCATTATCTTTCAATCCTAAATGTAAGACTTCAAAATCATGTTGCGTTGGATTATTATTTTATTCTTCCCCCTTACTTTATCAGCACAGCTGAAAAGATTTCAGTTTACAGAAAATAAAATGGGATCTTCCTTCCGGATCATTTTTTATCATGAAGATGCTGAAGCTGCAGATTTAGTTGCGAAAGAATGTTTTTTAATAGTTGATTCGCTGAATATGATTTTCAGTGATTATTCTCCTGAAAGTGAAATCAGCCGGCTTCTTCAATTTTCACCGGGTCAGTCCATTCCTGTTTCTGATGAATTACATCAAATACTTTTAATTGCCAGGGAAGCCTGGATCAAATCAGACGAAACATTTGATATTTCCATGGGGGTACTTTCACAACTCTGGAGAAATGCGAATTCTGAAAACAGATTTCCAACAAAAAAAGAAATACGGAAGGCAAAACATAAAACTGGATTTGATAAAATAAATATTTCCGAAGAAGCAAAAACTATTACGTTGAGTCAAAAAGGAATGCTACTTGATTTTGGCGGAATAGTAAAAGGTTTTGCAGCCCAAAAAGTTATTGAATATTTAAAAAGTAAAAATATTTTCATGGCACTGGCAGATGCAGGCGGAGATATAATTACTGCTGATGCACCGCCCGGTAAACAAGGCTGGACAATTGCGGTGAATATGCCTGAGCAGGAAAATGAAGTTTGGGCTAACAAACTGGAATTAGCAAATTGGGCTGTGGCTACATCTGGCGATGTGTATCGGTTCACTGTTCACAAAGGGAAAAAATACTCGCATATCATAGATCCACGTACCGGGTACGGTATTACTTCCCTGCGAAATGTAACTGTGATTGCAAAGGACGGAACAACTGCAGACTGGCTGGCTACAGCGTGTAGTATTTTACCCGAACAGAAAGCTTTAGCTCTTGTAAAAAAAGAAAATGCAGCTTTATTGATGGCCATATTAAAAGACGTCCAAAGGACTCCTTACGGAGAAAAAATTATTATTCATAAATCTGAAAACTTTGAAAGCTTTTTCCAAAAAAAAGAACCATGAACTTGTTACCTTGATGCCGAATATGTATTTATTAAAAACAGTCCTGTATTTACTGGTTTGCAAAATATCCTTTTCACAAACTCCCGCTTTTATTGCCTATGAGCAATCACTGCCCGGCTCATCAATAAAAATTAAAATGCTTCCCATCAAAGCAGGAAGTTTTTTAATGGGAAGTCCGGCAACAGAAAAAGGAAGAAGTGAAGATGAGGGTCCGCAAAAAACATTCTCTGTTTCTGCTTTCTGGATGGGAGCTTATGAAATAACACATGATGAGTTTGATTTATTTTTTAAAGATGCAAGCTTCAGCCAGGATTCTGAAACAGATGCTATCACCAGGCCCAGTCCACAGTATATAGATCTAAGCTGGAACATGGGTAGGGACGGTGGTTTTCCTGTAAACAGTATGCAACAAAAAACTGCATTGATGTTTTGCCATTGGTTATATAAAAAAACTGGCATCTTTTACAGGTTACCAACAGAAGCAGAATGGGAATATGCCTGCCGTGCCGGAACTAAAACAAAATATTTTTTCGGTAACGATGAAAAAGAACTGGAAAAATATGCCTGGTATAAAAAGAACAGCAAAAATGTTTATCATAAAAAAGGGCAATTGTTGCCAAATGCCTGGGGGCTTTATGATATGCTGGGCAATGTAGCAGAATGGGTTTTGGATCAGTATGATGAAAATTATTTCATCAAAATGAAGGATGTAACAAATGATCCGGTATTAAAACCAACCAGCCGGAATCCCCGAACACTAAAAGGTGGTGCTTATACAGACGATGCCCCTGAATTAAGAATTGCCAACCGGACAAAAAACTTAGCTGAGTGGAATCGCCGGGATCCGCAAATTCCAAAAAGCCCCTGGTGGCTGACAGATGCCCCTTTTGCCGGATTCAGAATAGTACGACCTTTGAAACAACCCCCTGCAGATGAGATTGAATCATTTTATAAATTATACCTTTCATTTTAAACAGATAAATTATGAATGCCGAAAACAAAAATTCCCGCCGAGATTTTGTAAAAAATTCAGCCTTGTTAACCGGCGGTGCTATGGCTTTGCCATTACTTTCTAAAGCAAATTTTTTCAGCGGTGCAGATAATACAATTAAAGTAGCATTGATAGGTTGTGGCGGTCGTGGTACCGGTGCGGCGCTTCAGGCCTGTCTTACCAAACAAAATGTAAAGCTGGTTGCGATGGCGGATGCATTCCGTGACCGGATTGATAGTTGCTATAAAACATTGACGAAAGATGATCTTTCTGACTGGACAGGTACTCTGGGAAATATTAAAAACAAAATTGACGTTCCGGAAGAAAGAAAATACACTGGCTTTGATGCCTATAAAAAAGCAATTGCCGATGCGGATGTAGTAATTCTTACAACACCCCCGGGTTTTCGTCCCATACATTTTGAAGAAGCAATCAGTAACGGCAAGCATGTGTTTATGGAAAAACCGGTAGCCACAGATCCTGCCGGAATAAAAAAAGTATTGGATGTTGCTGAAATGGCGAAGCAGAAAAAACTAAATGTGGTCGTTGGTCTTCAGCGTCATTACCAAAATTCATATCGGGAACTATATGCAAAAAAAGATCTGATTGGTGATATCACATCTGCACAGGCCTGGTGGAACAATGATGGTGTATGGGTGAATCCCAGGAAGTATAACCAGACAGAAATGGAATACCAGATGCGCAACTGGTATTATTTTAACTGGCTTTGCGGCGATCATATTACCGAGCAGCATATTCATAATATTGATGTGGTCAACTGGTTTAAAGGCAGCTACCCGGTAAAAGCACAGGGCATGGGTGGCCGCCAGGTAAGAAAAGGAAAAGACCATGGAGAAATTTTTGATCATCATTATGTAGAATTCCATTATGCTGATGGCTCCATTCTGAATAGCCAATGTCGTCACATTCCCGGCACCATGAGTAAAGTAGATGAATTAATTTCCGGAACAAAAGGAAAAATTTTTTGCGGAGCGGCACATATAAAAGATCATAAAGGAACTGTTTTATTCCAGTTTGACAAGAAAAAAGAAAACGATCCTTACCAGTCAGAACATGATGAATTATTTGCAGCGATTGCAAAAAATGAATACAAATTTGCCGACACTGAGAATGGCGCAAAAAGTACGATGACCGCAATATTAGGAAGGATGGCTACTTATTCTGGCAGTGTTATGGATTGGGAAAAAACAATTAATTCAGGTATCAGCATTATGCCCAAAGAATTTGACTGGAATGCCCTGCCACCGGTAGTACCGGATGAAAACGGATATTATCCGATAGCAAAACCAGGTGTCACAAAATATTTTTAATTTTTTAAATACAGATATGTCTTCTATACTTTTTGAGATAAAAGATTCCATTGGTTTTATTACATTGAACCGGCCCGAAAAATTAAACGCATTCAACCGGGAGATGGCTTTCCTGATGCAGGAGAAACTGGACATCTGTGCCAAAGACAAGTTTATTCGTTGTGTGGTTATCACAGGATCAGGAAAAGCATTCAGTGCCGGAGAGGACCTTGCCGAAGTTGCAGATCCCAATGGGCCCGGAATCAACCGAATACTTTCGGAGCATTTTAATCCGATTGTAACCCGGATCCGGGAATTAGAAAAACCGGTTGTGGCAGCTGTTAACGGTGTAGCAGCAGGTGCCGGTGCTAATATTGCTTTATGCTGTGATATTGTAATTGCTGCGGAGTCTGCTTCTTTCATCCAGGCATTTTCAAAAATCGGATTGATACCGGATAGCAGCGGCACTTTTTTTCTTCCAAGATTGGTAGGCTGGCAGAAAGCCAGTGCATTGATGATGTTGGGAGACAAGATACCTGCAATAGAAGCTGAGAAAATGGGGATGCTCTATAAAGTATTTCCGGATGTTGTTTTTTCTGAACATGTATTGAAAATTTCCACTACCCTTTCTAAAATGGCAACAAAAGGCTTAGCCTTTACAAAAAAAGGTTTACAGTGGTCATCAACCCATACGTTGTACGAACAATTACATAATGAAGACAAATTGCAGCAATGGGCAGCTGGCACAAATGATTTTAAGGAAGGCGTAGCTGCTTTTCTTGAAAAAAGGACACCAAATTTTAAAGGAGATTAATATTTTATGGAACAAAATCCGGATGCAAATAAGCTGGCGCAGAAAGTTGTTGAGAAAATGACGGAGCATGATGAGTTCAGTCAATGGATGGGAGTAGAAGTATTGGAGATAAGAGAAGGTTATAGCCGGATAAAAATGACCACAAGAAAAGAAATGCTGAATGGATTTGGTATTGTACATGGCGGTATTCCTTTTTCCCTTGCCGACTCTGCTTTTGCATTTGCGTGTAACAACCGAAACAATTTATCTGTAGCATTAGATGTAACAATTACTTTTACTAAAGCCGTAAATACCGGTGATGTACTTATAGCGGAAGCAAAAGAAGTGCATAATGGAAGAAGTACCGGGGTTTACCTGATCTCTGTTTTCAATCAAAAAGAAGAACAAGTGGCATTGTTTAAAGGAACCTGTTTCAGAACCGGTAAATCATTACTCTGATTTTTTTTAAAAAAGTATATATGAAATCAATCTCTTTTTGGGCAAAACACAATCCATGGAAAGCAAGATTAATTATTGTTGTATCGCATATTCTTTTAATTCTTATCGCCTGTTGGGTAGGCATTAAATTGTTTTCTTATGATTTTCAGATACCGGCACTTTTACTTTACCTGTTTATTTTAATATTTATTATTGCTGCAGCATTTTATCCTGCAGAGAAAAAGAAAAATTATCTGCACCAAAAAATTTCTGATTTCACACTGGCTGCTTCCACATTTTGCATGATCATTTGCCTGGCAAATAATCAAACTATTTCCGGGACAATTTTTAATACGATAAAGGCAAGTTCCCATAGTTCAATTAAACCCGGAAAAGAAACACCGACTGCAGAGCAGATTCTGGCATCTTTGAAATACAGGGATAAAAGCTCATTGACTAAAACAGAAAAAAGAATACTTAAAAAAGAATTCAAAGACCAACTAAAGATTTATACTAAAGCAAAAATCAGCGGGAACAGGAGTACTGCTGGCGATGCAGCTTTAATTATGCTGGCAATTATTGTTGCATTAGGGCTTTTATATGTTGTAGCTGCCCTTGCCTGTGGCATTTCCTGCAATGGATCTGAAGGTGCCGCAATTGTTGTTGCCGTACTTGGCACAGCTGCTGTCATTCTGGGTTTAGTATTAGTTATTAAAAGAATTACCCGGGGCCCAAGAAAAAAGAAGAAGAGCATGATAAATTAATTTGGGCATTTACTATTCCGGATAATCAGTATTCAATAGATTTATCTGTCCGGGTATTTTAGTGAAATCACTGATTATCTGTCTATCAAGAAAAAACATTTTTGTCTGAATAAATAAATGTTTGCAAATCTGTAAAATATTCTTTCTGCTGATTCAGAATCTTCGTAACTTAATTTTCCGATTTTAAGTAAACTAAAAACCTTTTTTATGAAATTGAAAATTTACACCATACTTTTTCTGTTGGGATTTTCTTGTATCACTACTTTGGCCCAGAATGATCGATTTGCTTATGCAATCACAGATCTTCAACAAACAGGTTCCGGCTGGAATGCTTTACGCAAACTGGATCTTAAAACAGGAGAGTATAGTTCTGTTTTATTAAATGGTACAGATTCCAAACTTACCATCTTTGATGCCACAACCAGGAATGCATTTAAAGCTGCTCCCGACCTTCGGTATGGAAACATAATGGAGTCGCCATTTAATACCGGCGTGGCTGCTATGGCCTATGACAAAAAAAACAACCGGATCTATTATACTCCTATGTTTATAGATCAGCTTCGTTTTTTTGATCTGAAAACTATGCGTGTTTATTATGTAAATGATCAGTCTTTTACCGGAACCGGTAATATGCACAATGATGAAGGAAAAATTGTTTCCAGAATGGTAATAACCCCCGACGGAACTGGGTATGCCATCACGAATGACGGAAGTTCTTTTATCAAATTTACAACCGGAAAAAAACTTCAGATCACCCAAATGGGTTCATTGGTAGATGATCCTTCCAACGCCGGTGTTTCTATAAGCAATCGTTGCAGCAGTTGGGGTGGCGATATGATTGCAGATGATGAAGGTAGTCTGTATATCTTATCCAATCGTAACAGTGTTTTTAAAATAAACAAGGAAACCAAAGTGGCAACACTCCTGGGTTATATGAAAGGATTACCTCAGAATTTTACTACTAATGGTGCAGTTGTAACCAATGAAGGTAAAATTTTAGTGAGCAGCGCTACGTACGATAAGTCCTATTTTATCATTGATCCTGTAAACTGGACTGCCAGTGAATTCAAATCATCTTCTACAGTTTTTCGTAGTCCCGATCTGGCAAATAGTAATTACCTCCAAATAAAACCAAGAACCAGTGTTCCGGAAATTTTAACAAGGCGAGTTCCGGATGCAATTATTTCAGATAAGATCATGGTTTATCCAAATCCGGTGATCAATGATCAGTTTACACTTCAATTCGGAAAAATTGACGCAGGAAATTACAATATAGAATTAACTGATGTAATGGGCCGGCTCGTTTTACAAAAAGCAGTAAATGTTGCTACAGAGGACCAGGTGGAAGTATTTTCATTGAAATCCACTACGGCAAGGGGCATTTATCTTGTAAAAGTCTCTGACAAATCAGGGAAATCAGTTATTTCTCAAAAATTAGTTGTTCAGTAAAGAGTAATCTGCACTGAACCGTAAGGCGCTGACCCCGTAAGGCCGGCGCTTTTTTATGCACCAGACACCAAGTAGGGGAATAATAACGCTTACTTTTGCGCTTCAATGGAGAAAAATAATTTTGTTGACCAGATCAGGATCTTTTGCAGAAGTGGACATGGTGGTGCCGGAAGCAAACATTTTGCCCGAACCAAATTTAACCCAATGGCTGGCCCGGATGGCGGAAATGGCGGACGGGGTGCTCATATAATTTTAAAGGGAAACAGAAATCTATGGACCTTACTCCATTTACGCTATTTTAAAAACGTTTTGGCAGAAAATGGAGAAGGCGGCTCTAAAAACAACATGTCTGGTAAAGACGGTAAGGACATTATTATAGAGGTGCCGCTTGGCACTATCGTCCGGGATGAAGAAACAGGCAATCAGGAAGCCGAGATTTTAGAAGATGGCCAGGAAGTGATCTGGCTGAAAGGTGGAAAAGGAGGTTTGGGAAATTCAAATTTTGCAACTGCCACCAACCAGGCACCGGAATATGCTCAACCCGGATTACCGGGAGTAGAGGGCTGGAAAGTGCTTGAATTAAAAGTACTGGCTGATGTTGGATTTGTTGGTTTTCCAAATGCAGGTAAGTCAACTTTGCTTTCTGTAATTACTGCTGCCAAACCAAAAATTGCCGACTATGCCTTTACCACGATAAATCCCCAACTGGGAATTGTAGAATACAGAGATGGAAAAAGCTTTTGTGTGGCTGACCTTCCCGGTATCATTGAAGGAGCTGCAGAAGGAAAAGGATTGGGGCATCGCTTTCTCCGGCATATTGAACGCAATTCTGTTCTCTTGTTTCTGATACCTGCAGACAGTGATGATCATAAAAAAGAATTTGATATCCTAGTACAGGAACTGGAAAAATACAACCCCGAACTTCTGCAAAAACAATTTTTGATCGCAATAAGTAAAAGTGAAATGCTGGACCAGGAACTTATAACTGCCATTGAAAAAGAATTACCTGAAAACATTCCACATGTATTTGTTTCTGCTTTCACGCAAAAAGGAATTATTGAACTTAAAGATCTTCTCTGGAAAACACTGAATACATAATCCTGAAAAAAAAATTAATTTCTGAAGCTCAACGGTCATTTTTTTAGTTTCTTTATAGAAAATATTTTGAATGAATTATTCTTTTATCTGTTTATTACTTTCAGTTATTCTTATTTTTCATACCGCTACAGGTCAAACCACCAGGATACTCAGAAAGAATATTGAACTGAAGATGCCTGATGAAGAAGGAAGTAATGGGGCGTCTGTAGTTTGGCATCCTGTCCAAAAAAAATATTATGCAGCTATGGCAGGAAAAACAACCTGCCCGATGGCAGTTTTTGAAATTACCGGAAAAAGAATTTCTCCTGATGGAGTAATCACCCAGGCCGATGTTCGTGGCCTGTGGTACAACAACGAAACAAAACTTATTTGCGGAAATGCTTTTAAGAATGTTGGATGGTTTAGCTATACACTTGATCCCAAAGGATTGCCACAGGGATTATCTGTTTTTTTACCGGGAGCAAACCAGCCAGGGCCGCAAAGTGTTGGTGCTTATAATTCAAAAAACAACCTGGTATATTTTTTAAATAAAACCAGGATCGTAGCTTATTCGCAGGAAGGTAAACTGGAAGAAGATTCCGTTATTTCCCTTGAATTGAATATCCCGGAAGAGTTTGAAGATAAAGTAGAAAAATATATGGAAGATAATTACAATAATACCAGCATCGTTTTCACCGGGATAAATAAAAGCGAATTCGGGTTATTGAATTACGCAAAATCAAGGATAGAATTATATGATAAAAGCACCGGCGAACTTTCTCAGCTCTTAAGATTGCCTGATGATGCCATTACATACGATTGGTTAAATTTTTCACTAGCAAATGGTATCTATTGGTTATTTGATAAAGACAATCGGAAATGGGTTGGATATAAATAAGCTGCTGACCATTACCTGACCCTCACCGCAGTGCCTGACGCAATGACCATCAGCATACTACCTCCGCTGCCAACCGTTTCAAAATCCAGGTCAATGCCAACTATTGCATTAGCACCCAGTGCCTGTGACCGCTGAATCAGCTCATCCATTGCATTTTGTTTTGCTTCCATCAGAACTTTTTCATAAGTCCCGCTGCGGCCTCCGAAAAAATCCCTTAAGCCGCCAAGAATATCTTTAAATACATTGGCACCAATTATCACTTCTGCTGAAACAACAGCAAGATATTGTTCAATACTTTTTCCCTCAATACTATGTGTAGTTGTTGTGATCATATATTATTTTTTAACTTTTAAAGTTAACACTATCTCACTGAATTTTCATTTTGAATTCGGTTCAAGTTTTACGTAGGTTTGTTAACCAAAAAAAATCTCAACATGAAAAAATTATTTCTTACTGTTTTTCTATTTGTCAGTGTTATGCTGAAAGCAGTTGCAGATGAAGGCATGTGGTTGCCATTATTGCTGGGCCAGCAGGTATACAATGATATGGTGAAAAAAGGACTGAAGCTCACTAAAGATCAACTATACAGTATCAACAAACCCTCCATCAAAGATGCCATTATCATTTTTGGAGGTGGTTGTACAGGTGAAATTGTAAGTTCAAAGGGTTTAATTTTCACCAACCATCATTGCGGTTATGATGCCATCGCTTCGGCCAGCACAGTTGAACACAACTATTTGCAGGATGGTTTTTATGCAAAAAACCATGGAGAAGAGATCCCGACAAAACTTTCAGTACAGTTTCTTTTAAAAATCGAAGACATTACAGCACAAGTAATGGATTCTTTAAAAGGATTAACAGGCACCGAAAGAGCACAAAGGCAGGGAAGAGTATTGAATAACCTGAATGCGAAATATTCAGATGCCTCTCAAAATATTGAAGCCAGGGTTAACAGCCTTTTCAAGGGAAACCAGTTCCTGGTTTTTGTTTACCAGCGTTATAAAGATATACGGCTTGTGGGCACTCCTCCGGAAAGTGTGGGAAAATTTGGTGGTGATACTGACAACTGGGAATGGCCCCGTCATACAGGAGATTTTTCTGTGTTTCGTGTGTACATGAGCAAGGATGGCAAGCCTGCTGATTTCAGCACAGAAAATATTCCTTTAAAACCTAAATGGCATTTACCCGTTTCCATTAAAGGATATAAAGATGGTGATTATGCCATGATCTATGGATATCCCGGTGGTACCAATCGCTATGAAACCTCATTGGGCGTTATTCAAAAAATTGAGACGGATAATCCTTCCCTGGTAAATCTTCGCGACATGAGATTGAAATACATGTTTGAAGAAATGAAAAAAGATCCGGCTACCAAACTGCAATTGTCATCAAGTTTTGCAAGCATTGCTAATTACTGGAAATTCTTTGACGGCGAAAGCAAACAATTGGTAAAGTACAATGTATATGGACAAAAGAAAAAAGCGGAAGAAGTGTTTATCAACTGGGCAAAGAATAAACCTGAATATGCATCCATATTTGATGAATGGGCAAAAACTTATGATGCCTGGCGGCCTTATTCAAAACACCGGGTTTATATTAATGAAGGAATTTTCGGTTCACCGCTTTTGGCTTTTGCTGCCAGTCTTCAGCAATTGGAAAATGCTATGGTACAAAATGGTAAGACGGCTGCTGATATAAAGAAAGCTGCAACTGCTGCCAATGAGGCAAGAGAAGAATTTTTAAAAGAAGAAAATAAAGCATCAGATCAAAAAATAGTAGCAGATGTTACCAGAATGTTTTATACCGATATAGATAAACAACAACACCCGATAGATTTTTACCGGACACAGGTAGAAGCTTACGGAAAACTGGATGATGATCAAACCTATAAAAAATATGCTGCTCATGTTTTTGAAAAGACAATGATATTTAATGATACAAAATGGAAAGCTTTTATAGCCAATCCAGATGCAATAACTTTACAGGATGATCCTGCCTATGCACATGCCAGTGCATTCCTGGTAAATTATCAAAGTAAATATTTGGCAAAATTTCAGCAATTCAATACTGCCAATAATGAACTGGGCAGGCTTTACCTGAAAGGTATTATGGAAATGGATCCGGTAAAAGCAAAAATGATGTATCCTGATGCAACATTTACCATGCGGGTAAGTTTTGGAAATGTAAAAAGTTATAAACCCAGGGACGCTGTTGTATATGACTATGTATGTACAATGAGTGGCGTAATGGAGAAGTACAAACCGGGAGATTATGAATATGATCTTCCGGCCAAGCAAGTGGAACTGATAAAGAAAAAAGATTACGGCCAATATATTGATAAGGCTAAAAATGATCTTGTTGTTAATTTCATTACTACCAACGATATTACTGGCGGCAATTCTGGTTCTCCGGTAATTGATGCAAACGGAAACCTGATCGGCCTTGCTTTTGATGGCAACTATGAAGCCTTAAGCCATAAAATTGCATTTGATAAGGACCTGAACCGTACCATTTGTGTGGATGTACGCTATGTACTGTGGTGTATTGATAAATTGGGCGGTGCGCCACATATCATAAAAGAACTAACCCTGGTAAAATAAAACGGTACCAGATGTTTAACCATCCCGCTGGAGCGGGATGGTTTTTTATTTCTAAAAAAATAAATGCTTAACATTGTAACATAAGTTTTCCAATGAATGCCGGTAAAATTTTTTCAATTCTTTTTCTTGTAGTAATTAGTACAGTAGATAGCCGTGCACAATTCAGTCTTTCCACTGATTTTTCAGTGCTTCATAATTTTGACGGGCAGCAACCATTCACAGTTATTGGTCAAACTATAAATTTTCAATTGCATGTTGAAGAAAA
The DNA here is from genome assembly GCA_964581455.1 of uncultured Chitinophaga sp. GTDB lineage: Bacteria > Bacteroidota > Bacteroidia > Chitinophagales > Chitinophagaceae > VBAS01. Next base: position 39,176 of record CAZOOT010000004.1, read on the forward strand.
AAACACTTTATATGCTTACTATACTTATCATTCCAATGGAAAATTTGTAAATAAGCTTACTGCTACTGCAAAAAATACCAGCACACAACCACAAAATTTTCAGTTTGCCAACCGGTCTGAAATGAGATTACGCCATTTGTCAATGGGTGTAAAAAGATATTTTGCAGGAACTTTCAAAAAACTGGAAAAGTTTAATCTGTACGGGTCAGGTGGTTTTGGATTAGTGATGGGCACAGCTTCCAATAAGTTTGCCACACCAGTTGATACTGCTCTATACACTGTTCAAAATAATTTGCTGAATGGGACAGGAGATTTTAAAAGACTATCTTTTGATATAGCTACTGGTTTTGAAGTTCCGATAGGATACGAAATTTTTGTATTCTCAGAAGCAAGACTTCATATTCCCACTACAAGTTATCCAAACAGCTATCTTTTGAAAAACAAAAATGCTCCTTTCCTGGGCAGCTTTAATCTCGGCATCCGTGTTCTGTTTAATTATGAACGATAAAAATAAATTTAAATGATTGATTCGTTGACGATCTCACAAGTGGAGATCTATAAATTACAAATACCCCTGATCGAACCATTTATTACGGCACTTGCCTGGGAAGACCGTGTTGAGAACATAATAGTTGTAATAAGAACAGATAATGGTTTATCAGGATTTGGCGAATGCAGTCCCTATATGCCGGTAAATGGTGAAAGTATTGATACCTGCTTTATCGTTGGTCAGTATTTTGCAAAATTGATTAAAGGAAAAGATCCTTTAAAAATTGAAGACCGCCTGGCTGAAATGGACCGGTTGATCTATGGAAACAGCAGTATTAAAAGCGCATTTGATATTGCACTGCATGATATTGCGGGACAGAACAGAGGGGTGCCTGTTTATAAATTATATGGCGGAAAAAACAATAAAGAACTGGTAACAGATTATACGGTAAGTCTGGATAATGCAGATAAAATGACAATGGATGCTTTAAAAATTAAAACCGCCGGTTTTCCTGCTATCAAGGTAAAGCTTGGTCAGTCAAGAAAAAAAGATGTAGAGAGAATAAAACTTATTCGTGAAGCCGTTGGTCTTGACATCCCAATAAGAATTGATGCCAACCAGGGATGGGGAGTAAAAGAAGCGATAGAGACACTGAATGCGTTAGATGCATATAATATAGAATACTGTGAAGAACCGATTGCCAGATGGAATTTTATGCGTTTAAGAAAAGTAAAAAAGAACAGCCCGATTCCCATTATGGCCGATGAAAGTTGCGGCGATGCCCATGATGCAGAAAGGCTGATTAAACTGAAGGCTTGTGATATGATCAATATTAAAATTGGAAAAGCAGGTGGATTATTTAATGCATTTGAAATTGTAAAACAGGCCGATAAAGCTGACATGCAAATGCAGATAGGTGCCTTTCTTGAATCAAGATTAGGAATGTCCGCCTCAGCACATCTTGCTTTGTGCAGTGATAATATCACCCATTGTGATTTTGATACACCTTTAATGTTTGCTGAAGATGTTGTTTCGGGCGGTTTATCCTATCATGAAAACGGGGTGATGAAAGTGCCGGAAACTCCGGGCCTTGGCGCATCGATTGAGCAGAGTTATCTGGATAAACTTGAGAAAGTGATCATTTGAAATAATTAGTTGTTAAATTATTTTTCATTGGCTTCTAAAGACGGTGTGTTAAAACCATATCATTAAATAAAATGTATATAAATATATCTACAACATTGATTGCTATTTTGATTTTATTAAACTTTGGTTGTTTTTTTAAAAAAGAGCAGGCCGTAAACAATATTCCCATTCAGTCAGGAAAAGGAATTGAATTTATAGAAGCAGACTGGGATAAAGCAAAAGCAGAAGCCAAAAAACAGAACAAGCTTATTTTCCTTGATGCCTATACTACATGGTGTGGTCCCTGTAAACTTCTGAAGAAAAAAACATTCCCTGATGAAGAGGTGGGCAAGTTGTTTAATGAAAATTTTATCAACCTGGCAATTGACATGGAAAAAGGTGATGGCCCCTTACTTGCTGAGCAATTTGGGATAAACGCCTATCCTACTTTGCTGATCCTGGATGCTGACGGGAATCTTGTTACTTATACACAAGGCTATATGAAACCGAAAGAGCTGATTAAATTTGGTAATCATGGTTTATCCTTAAAATAAATATTAAAATATGCAATCAAAAATTCAACAATCCATTATTATTGGCATAACCGCCACAGTTTTAATGACACTTTTAATGGTACTTGGCGCCATGCTGGGTATGCCCGAAATGAGTCCGCCGGAAATGCTTTCCGCTATAATGGGCATTTCGATCCTGGGTGGATGGGTGATCCATTTTCTTATAGGGATCACTTTCGCTGCCGGTTATGTATTTATTTTTAGCCGCCTGCTCAAAAAGATCAATAATAAAGTTTTGAAAGGTGCAGTGTATGGAATTATCGCCTTTATCATTGCCCAGATTGGTTTTCCTGTAATGGGTGCAATTTTTGGAGAAGCGAATATACCTGAACCCGGGGGCTCAATGGCCCTTTTAATGATCGGAAGCATTGTGGGCCATATTGTTTTTGGCATTGTAGTTTCCTTAATGGCAAAACCAATTATTATTATTTCTAAATAAGGCTTGGCACAAAGGCTGGCGATTCCGTTTATTTATGGCAAACATCAAAGTGATTGAATACAAAGAAGCTTCTGGCAGGCTCAAAGAAATCTATGATGACCTGATTGAGAAAAGAGGGCAACTGGCAGAAGTTCACAAGATCCAAAGTCTCAATCCGGAATCAATTGTTGCACATATGGATCTTTACGTGTCCATTATGTTCAGCCAATCGCCTCTGTCAAGAGCACAAAGGGAAATGATATCTGTAGTGGTTTCAGCAACCAATGGTTGTGAATACTGCCAGGTGCATCATGGAGCCGCATTAAATAATTACTGGAAAGATGAAGCCAGGGTGGAACTATTAAAAAAGGGATATCAAAAAGCCGGGTTAAGTGAAACAGATGCTCTTTTGTGTCAATATGCTATTGAACTTACCCTGAACCCTGATGAGTTTGAAAGAGAAGATAAAACTATTGCTCTTAAAAAAGCAAGCCTGGATGACAGGGCAATCCTGGATGCTACATTAGTGATAGCCTATTTTAACTTTGTAAACAGGATCGTTTCCTCAATGGGTGTGACACTTGAAGAAAGTGCCGGGGAAGGATATAAATATTAATTTTATTAAAGAATGGTCTTACAACAATCAGTTAAACATATATTCAACCAGCTGGAAAATTCACTGCTATTGCTCTCAAATGAGCAATACTGCCGGCAAATAACCACACTTTCCAATTCTTCCATTGGTCATCATGTACGACATATAATTGAGATGTTTGTTTTACTCCAGGAAGGATTCGTTACAGGAGTTGTAAATTATGATAAAAGAAACAGAGATCATACAATTGAAACTTCGAAAGATGTTGCAATTGATCGGTTGCAGCAGATAGCTTCTTCTATTAATGCTGAAAACAAAGATCTTCTTGTTGAGATTGGCTTTGATAAAAACAGCGACCAGGTAAATTCTATTCCCAGTAATTATTTCCGGGAGATAGCATATAACCTGGAGCATACTATCCACCATATGGCACTGATCAAGATCGGCATCCGGGAGATCTCAGACCAGGAATTACCATTCGATTTTGGGGTTGCCTCTTCTACCGTCAGGTTTAAGCAAGAAAAAATGCAGGTTAAATAAGATCAGAATTTTATAATTCAAATTTGGTTTTCTACTTTTAGTTCCATAAAAAAATATTACCCCCAATAATTTTAAAAAAACTAACATGAAGAAGTTCTTTGTTTTAATTGTGTTATCATTTTTAATCTTGACTTTCACTGCTTTTGGCCAGGGGGGTAATAAAACATATAAAGCCGGACATGTTTTTTCTATTACACTACCCGATTATATGAACCGGACAGTTGGACTGAACGGCTCAGCAAATTTTCAATATAAAAACGAAGTGAAAGACGTTTATGGCTTTGTTATCGGGGATGATAAAGAGGAGCTGAAGTTAGCTGAGTTAAAATATGCTTCCGTTAATGAATTTAATGATGATTTTATGAAGAGTTTTCTGGCTGATGTTGAAAAGAAGAATATCGGAACTCCATTAGTCAAAAAGATCGGGGAGATCAGTTTTCTTGAATGTGATGTTTCTTATCTGGACAAGGAAGTGGGGGGAGAGATCTATTACCTGGTTGGAGTGGTTGAAACCAGGTCTTCCTTTTACAAAATTCTTTCCTGGACAACTATTGAAAACAAAGACAATTTTAAAGCCGATTTTCAAAAAATACTTTACAGCTTTAAAGAATAAATTCTATTTCTCCTTTTTCTTTCCTTTACCCACAGGTAAATTATCTTTCCACCGCCACATATACATACAGGCATAGGTGCGATATGGGCTCCACTTTTTAGAAATGCGCAACAGGTCTTCTTTCAGTTTTTTCTTATCGGTATTATCCAGTTTATATAATCCGATCATGGCATTTTGAATACCCAGGTCATCAATTGCAAAAACATCTTCGCGGCAGAGTGCAAACATCAGCAGCATCTCGGTGGTCCACCGGCCTACTCCCTTTATTTGGGTAAGGTAACTGATCACTTCTTCGTTGCTCATCTTGCTTAGCTTTTTATGATCCATCCCCTGCTTCATCTCAAACCTGGCTACGTTTTGTACATAATTAGCTTTTGCATTGCTCATACCCACAGCCCGAAGTTTTTCGAATGGGGTATCCACGATCTGTTGTGGAGTTGGTTCTCCCTTATACAAATCAGTAAACCTGTTACTGATCACAGTTGCTACTTTGGTGGATAATTGCTGGCTGATGATAGAGTAACACAGATATAGACAAAGATTCTTTTTCTTTCTCAACCTGAATACACCATGTGCTTCAATCAGCTTCTTCAGTTTTTTGTCTTTTGAAAGTTCTTCTACGTAATGCATAATCGTGTTGCAGATTTAAAGAATCTCTTAAAAACTAATCTCTAATTTCAGGATGAGTGCTGATGGTCTTCTCCTTTAGGGGGATTTAGGGGGTTTCAAATGTATAACTGATCGAACCATCCTTTTCATCATTTAACAAAATCCCCAGTTTTGCCAGTTGGTTTCTGATTTTATCACTGGTAACAAAATCTTTTTTACCCTTCGCTTCCCTGCGAATATCAATCAGCAGGTCCATCACCCCCCTGAAAGTTTCACTATCAGCTTCTGTAAAGTTTTTCAGTCCCAGAATATCTTCAATAAAAACCTTCATCTGCTTTTGCAGCAAATCAAAGGTCTCCTTAGTTAAGGCAGCTACAGCAATTGATTTATCCTTCATGGAATTGATCACCGGCACGATCTCAAACATATTCGCCATTACTTTGGCAGTATTAAAATCGTCATTCATGAATTCATCAAACTCTGATATAAGTTTTGCAATCCGGGCATCAAGATCCTTATCCAAAGATTCGGGTGATGGTTCATAGTTCATGCCCAACAGCTTTTCATATGCTTCCCACAACCGCTTTAATCCTTTTTCCGCTCCCTGCAAAGCTTCATTTCCAAAATCAAGTGTACTGCGATATTGTGTTTGCAAAATAAAAAAACGAACCACCATCGGGTGATAGGCTTTCTCCAGTTCCGGGTGATTCCCGGAAAACAGTTCTGTCAATTTGATCACATTATTATAACTCTTTCCCATCTTCTTCCCGTTAATCGTGATCATGTTATTGTGAATCCAGTAACGAACCGGGCTTACATGATTACAAATTGTGCTCTGTGCTATTTCGCTTTCATGGTGCGGAAATAACAAATCCATTCCACCGCCATGAATATCAAACTGAGTTCCTAAATATTTTGTGGCCATGGCAGAGCATTCAATATGCCAGCCGGGAAAACCAACTCCCCAGGGACTTTGCCACCGCATAATATGTTCCGGCGCTGCTGCCTTCCATAATGCAAAATCTGCACGGTCACGTTTTTCATCCTGGCCTTCCAGGTCACGGGTAGTTTCAAGCAGATCATCCAGTACTCTTCCGCTCAGTTTTCCATATTCATGCGAAGCAGCATATTTCTTTACATCAAAATATACCGAGCCGTTTACTTCATAAGCATAACCAGCTTTTATCAACTGCTCAATCATTCCGATCTGTTCTACAATATGCCCTGTAGCAGTTGGTTCAATCGTTGGCTTTAATGTATTGAATTGTTCCATGGCCCAATGATAGAGGTTGGTATATTTCTGTACCAGTTCCATGGGCTCCAGTTTTTCCAATACTGCTTTTTTTGAGATCTTATCTTCGGCTTCCCTGCCTTCTTCCTCAAAATGTCCTGCATCTGTAATGTTCCGCACATACCTTACCTTATATCCCAGGTACATCAGGTACCTGAAAACAACATCAAAGGTAACATAGGGTCTTGCATGACCAAGATGACTTTCACCACTTACGGTTGGACCACACACATACATACCCACATGCCCCGGTGTAAGTGAAGTAAAAACTTCTTTCTGCCTTGAATAAGAATTATATACTTTAAGTTGGTTCATTTTTTATTTTGTTGTCAGCTGTGTTGCTTCTGGCATCGTCCCTTGCGACGCTCCGTTCATCAGCAGTAAATTTATTGAGCATTAGTCGTGAATCGTGAGACGTCAGTCGTGAGTAAAATACGAGCTCACGATTCACGATTGACGATTCACGAATGCTGAATAGAATTACAGAACGTTCAAGAGTGCGACGCAACAGATGTTAAATAGTATTACAACTGCCGGTTTCAAAAAACTAATTCAGCAAAAATAATGTTTCTGTGGTCTGTAAAGGAAAGTTTCAAAGTGGCCGGACGGATTTTAATTTTATGTCGGCCAGCAACATGAAATGATCTGACAGGGATTTTTGCACCCGTGTAAACTGATCGATCTGAAAATTATCGTCACAGAACATATAATCAATCCGAAGAGTAGGCGAAAGAGAGGCATAGGTTCGTCCAATGCCGAATCCTTTTTTTAGAAATACGTCTTGCATATTTCCCCGGATATTGAAATATGTATAGGAGTTGGGAACATCATTCAGATCGCCACAAAAAAAGACGGGATAAAGGCTGTCGTCAAGGATCTGTCGCACTATGTCAGCCTGGGTGCTCCGGTACTTCATAGCTTTGCGAAGTTTGGAAAGCACCGTTTTTGAATTGGCAAACATGCTGTCATCCGCATTCCTGATCTCATTGATCGCTTCAAAATCCTTTTGCCTGAACTGTACCGATTGCAAATGAGTGGTGAACATCCTGATCGTGTCTTCATTGATTTTCAGATCAGCATAGATCAGTGCCTCGGGCATTGATGGCCTGAAATAGCGAACAATACCTGTATCTATGATCGGATATTTTGAAAATATAGCTGAACCTATGTATTGATCTTCGCCATCCTGGTCATAGGAAAAACAATACCAGGGATAACCCATTTCCCGGATCTCCTTTACATTATGATAAAATTTTTCAACGGGAGAATAAAAGAATTCCTGCAGGCAAAGTATATCTGCATCCTGTTCTTTGATTTGGTTCAGTATTTTTAATCTTAACTGGCTTTTTTCGTTGTTGTTTCTTTTCCATTCCAGGAAACGGGCTACGTTCCAGCTGGCAACACGGATATGGTCTGCTTTTTTCTCTTGCCTAAATTCTGATGAAATATTGAAACCCCAGAATACCAGTATGCTTTTGTATCCCAACAATAAGATGATCATTGAAAATATTACCCGCTTTTTTCTTAATACAAGCTGAATTATTATAAACAGGATCATCAGGGCAAGCAGAAAAGGAAACGCCAGACCAAAGAAGGAAATGACCCAGAAATTTGTTGGCTTTACATAAGAAGCCAGGCAGGAGAGCAGATAAAAAAATATTATTCCCGCATTGAGTACGACAAATATTTTCCCGGCAATGATGCGGACCCTTGATGGCATTCGGTAAATTTACTAATCTTCTTTGCTTGCTTTATCAAGTAAAATTTTTTCTTCTTCTGTTAATGACTGATATCCCTTCTGGTTGATCTTATCCAGTATTTCATCTACCCGCTGTTGGGTCAGGTTTGGTGTTTTCGAAAACGGTTTTCTTCCTGACTTATAGAATAGTTCTTCCTTCTTATTTCCTGAAGGCTTATCAGGGTTGAAAAGATTATTGACCCATTCAAAGAATTTATTTACCCCATTACTCCAGTCAGATCCCCTCCTTAAGAAAAAGATAAACAGGAATCCGGTAAAGCCCCCTGCCAGATGAGCAATATGCCCCCCTGTATTTCCTGCCGGAATAAGTGCAAGGTCGAGGACCAGGTACAGAACCGTGATGATCCAAAGCGGAATACCACCACTGATCATCGGAAATATCCTGTAATCGGGAGCCATAATTGTAGTAGCTACCACTATTGCCATAATGCCGGCAGAAGCTCCGGTAGCAGTTACATTCAATGTGTTTAATGAAGGAATAAAATTATATGCCAGTATAAATGCAATGGCACCACCCAATGCTCCGTATAAATAAAGCGGAATTATTTTTTTATTGCCGGTAAGTCCGTAGAATATATAACCAAACATCCAAAGCCAGATCATGTTCCCGATAATATGCCAAACTCCGCTATGATAAAACATATGGGTAAGCAGGGTCCACGGTTTGCGGATAAATTCAGTGAAGGCGGCAGGTAATGCCATGTTAACATAGATGTCGTTATAAAATCTTGTTTCTGCAATGTCCTTGGTATACCCAAAAAAATAAAAAACCTTTATAAAAGTGAACAAAACAAATATCACCATATTGATAGCGATCAGCATCACTACCGAATTTTCGTGAAGGTTAGTTGTAAAACTGGATCTGTATTTATTATCGTAATAACTCATCTTGTGAATTGTGAAATAGTGAATAGTTAATCAGGCAGAACTTTTACAATTGCTCTTTATCTCCTTCCCTCTTTTATTCTCTTAGCCTCAGTAAAACTTTCTTCTGTCGGTTTTATTCCAGTAAAATACCATTGCAAAACCAGCTGCAGCTCCACCCAGGTGTGCCCAGTGTGCTATTCCTGTTCCTCCAAATTTTCCCAATCCGCCAAACAAATCAAAAGCGATCATTCCCATAATGATCCACTTTGCTTTTATAGGGACAGGTAAAAAGATAAACATCAATTTGGTGTTTGGGAAGGTGTAACCGAAAGCTACCATCACTCCCATTACGGCACCTGAGGCACCTACTGCAAAACTGAATCCGTCAGTATAATACTGAACAGCCAGGTGTGCTATTGCAGCAACAAGGCCACAAATCAAATAAAAGCTAAGAAACTTTTTAGGCCCCCAAACGTTTTCCAATATCCTTCCAAACATCCACAGGTTAAACATGTTGAAAAAGATGTGTGTGAGATCAGCATGTGTAAACATGTGTGTAAAGAACTGGTATGGTTCAAAATACGGGCTATTAATTGGCCATAAGCCAAAGAGGCCTTTAAGACCAAGAACTTCCAAACCCTCGATATAGAATCTATCTCTCAGCACAAACTCTGTGGCAAGAAAAAAAATACCGTTGATAATTAAAAGGTTTTTGATGATCGGGGGGAAATTCTCAGGCTTTGTAAATCTGAATTGACTCATGCGACAAAAGTAAGCTAAGAGATTAAAAGAGAAAAAGAGAGGAGCATAAAAGACAAAATGATAACAATACGTTTAATCTCTTTCAGCTTTTTGCCTTTAATTGTACTACATTCTCAATATGGTGTGTATGTGGGAACATATCAACCGGTTGCACTTTTGTCACACTGTATTTTTCATCCAGCAGATTAAGATCCCTGGCTTGAGTTGCAGGATTGCAGCTAACATATACAACAGTTGGAGCAGCTATATCCAGAATTTTTCTAACCAGTTTTTCATGCATACCGGCTCTTGGCGGATCAGTGATGATCACATCCGGTTTTCCATGAACAGCAAAAAAATCATCATTACACACGTCAATAACATCTCCGGCAAAAAAATCTGCGTGTGTGATATTATTTAGCGCTGCATTCTCTTTTGCATCTTCAATAGCAGCCGGGATCATTTCCACCCCGATTATTTTTTTTGCCAGCTTACTGATAAAAATGCCAATACTGCCCGTTCCGCAATAAAGGTCGTATACAATTTCTTTCCCGGTCAGTTCAGCAAAATCCCTTGTTATGTTATAAAGTTTTTCTGTCTGCATTGTGTTTGTCTGAAAAAAAGATTTAGGACTAATCTTGAACTGGAAATTATTTTCCCCGTTTCCGGATGATAAATTTTCAATGATAAATCCTTTACCTGAATAAATGACGGGATTCAGATCAAAAATGCTATCATTGAATTTTGTATTGATGGTATAGAGTAATGTGGTGATAACGGGAACCTTGTCCAGTAAATGACCAAGTAATTGATTTCGCTTTACAGGATCTTCTTCACCTAAAATAACGTTCACCATCACTTCGCCGGTAGTACAGATCCTCACCTGGACATTTCTTAAAAATCCGGTATGCTGTTTATAATCATAAAACGAAAAGTTATTCTCCCTGGCAAAAGTTGCAATCGTATTCCTGATCGCATTTGTTGGTTCGGCCTGTAACCAGCATTTTTCTATTTCTACTACTTTGTCAAACCAGCCACGGGCATGAAAACCGGCCCCCCCACATCCAGCCCCATCCCGACCTTTCCCGAAGGGGAAGGCTACCTCCGCACTTACCCTGCTTGTTGAAGATTCTTCAATCAATTCAACATTTTCATCAAGCAAGGTTTTGTGTGAATGCAATTCTCCCCCTTCGGGGGAGTTAGAGGGGGCTGCTACTGTAAATTCCTTTGTACTGAAAGTATATTCAAGTTTATTACGATAGAATTCAGTGAAGTCGCCTCCTTTTATTGGAAAAAAATCTGGTAACTGCACTTTCCCGATTCGCTTCAAAGTCTCCTCTACTTGTTTTTGCTTGTATGCCAGCTGCATGTTATAAGGAAGCATTTGCCATTGACAACCACCACAAACTCCAAAATGGGAACATAAAGGAGTTACCCTGTTCTCTGAAAAAGAATGAAACCTGACAGGATAGCCTTCGGCCCAGTCTTTTTTGCTTTTCGATAAACGCAGATCCACCACATCTCCCGGTACAGCTCTTTCAATAAAGATCACTTTTCCATCCACTTTTGCAAGACTTTTTCCTTCTGCAGCATAGTCCTCAACAAGTATTTTTTCGAGGATAATATTTCTTTTTTTTCTTTTCACGGCGCAAAGGTAGCTTCAATCAGTAAAGAGGGCAATGAAAATTTAAAACTAATGAGGAACCTAAAGCAACTTTTCTGCTTTAAACTGCTTCTGATAAATAATAATTGCCTTTAACGCAGCTTTAATTGGCTAAGGCTTGACCAGAAACTGTTTTTGAATAACTTTACATGTTCAATATCACTACTCCATGAAGCGATTTTTTTTCTTTTTGTTTTCTTTTTGTTCCGGCATTTCCCTTTTTGCACAATCCACTGAACTTGAGTTAAAGGTTACACTTAAGCCATTTAAGAATCAATACATCTATCTCGGGTATTATATGGGTAAACAAAAACCTATTGTTGACTCTGTACTTCTTGACAACAACAGCTTTGGTGTTTTCAAAAGAAATAAGAAAATTGAAAAAGGCGTTTACCTGATTGGCTATCCGGGCAAGTCCGGTTATTTTGAAATTCTGATCGACAAAGAACAAAAATTCTCGGTAATTGCAGATACAGTAAACCTGATGAAATCATTAAAATTTATTGGTTCTCCTGATAATGATTTGTTTTTATTTTACCAGAACTACACAACTGACAGAGCAATAGAAATAGAACAGGCAAAAGTCGGGCTGGCAAATGCAAAAACTCCTGCAGATTCTGCAAAATTTCTTGCAGCCATAAAAAAAGGAGATAACGATATTCAGCAAAACAGGAAAGATATAATTGCCAATAATCCGGAAGCAACGATTACTGCATTGTTATTAGCCATGAAAGACCCGGTGATCCCCAGAGCAGAAAATCATCCCGGAGGAAAATATGATTCTACTTTTGCATACCGTTATTTTAAAGATCATTATTGGGATGATACCTATTTCTATGATGAACGCCTGGTACGCACAACTTTCTTTGAAGAAAAGCTGGACCGCTATTTTGAACAGTTGGTTGCTCCCGATCCTGATTCGGTTATCAAAGAACTGGATTGGATGCTGGCTTATGCTTCCATCAGTGAGGAAATGCAAAGATTTTTATTGGCAAAATTTGTGAACCGTTATCTCAACCTGAAGTATCTGTGGGAAGACAAAGTATATGTTTATTTATTCGAAAAATATTTTTCACAAAAAGACTACCCCTGGTTGACCGCTGCCGGTAAAAAAACAATTTTCGACAGGGCCTATAGTTTAATGGCAAATCTATTTGGAACTAAATCTGCAGAAATTGAATTGCCAGACAGTACCGGTAAAATAAAAAAGCTGTTCGATATCACCAATCCGTATATCCTTATCGTTTTCTGGGATCCTACCTGTGGTCATTGCAAAGAGACGCTTCCGCGGATTGATTCTATTTACCGTGCAAAGTGGAAAGCATTAAATGTAAAAATTTATGCGATTTCAAAAGAAACAGACGGCACAAAAAAAGATTGGCTGGCTTTTGTCAATGATCAGAAACTGTTGGGCTGGGAGCATGTCTATTATTCCAGGTCAGCAAATGAAGCCAGGGTAAACAATAATATTCCAAGCTATTACCAGTTATATGACGTACAATCCGTGCCTGCATTATATTTACTGGATAAAGACAAACGAATATTGGCTAAAAAAATGCCATTTGAACAAATTGATCAGGTACTTGATCAGAAAATACAAGGCAAGTAAACCTTCTTTTTTATGAAAAAAACAATTCTGCTTTTAATTGCATCCGTTGCAATCGGAATTTCTGTAACCGCTCAAACACTGTTTACATACGGCAATAAAAAAACCGATGTAAATGAGTTTCTACGGGCTTTCAATAAAATTTATCCGGAAGGAACTGTTTCAACAGACAGAGAGAAAACTATTAATGAATATCTTGGACTTTATATTAATTCCAAATTGAAAATTCACGAAGCCTATGTAAGAAGATATGATACCATGCCGGAGTTTAAAGAAGAATTGAACAGTCTTCGTTCCCAGGTAATGGAAAATTATATGACAGATCCGGAAAGTTATAACGCATTGCTGGAAGAAGCGTTTGCCAGAAGTCAAAAAGATATCAGGGTACAACATATTTTTATCCCATATAAGACAGAAAACAATATTTCAGATTCTGCAAATGCAAAAACAGCTATCCACGAAGCATTTAAAGAATTAACTGCCGGTAAGAGTTTTGAAGAAGTGGCTTTGAAATATTCATCCGATCCCAATGTGGGAAATAATAAAGGAGATCTGGGGTTCATCACCGCATTCTCCCTGCCTTATCAATATGAAAATATTATTTATGGGTTAGCCCCGGGAAAAATTTCCCAACCTTATAAGTCAGAAATCGGTTATCATATTTTTAAAAATACCGGGGAAAGAAATGCTGTAGGAAAAATAAAGGCAGCACATATTCTGCTGGCAATTCCTAAAGGAAGTGATGAAGAGCTGATAAAGCATCACGAAAAACTGGCCGACTCATTATATCAACGTCTTTTGCAGGGCGATGATCTTGCCATGCTGGCCCGTATTTTCAGCAATGATTATATTTCTGCAGCTTCTGGCGGACTGATACCGGAGTTTACAGTTGGCACATATGATCCGAAGTTTGAAAATGCAATTATTGCGCTTGCAAAAGACGAAGATATCAGTAAACCTTTCTTAACATCCCATGGTTATCATATAGCAAAAAGAATTTCGGTAACAGCACCTGAAAGTAATAAGAACAAAAAAAATATAGATGAAATAAAAACAATACTTGATAAAGATCCAAGAATTGAATTGACCAAAGATGTTTTGATTAAACGTGTAATGGCTAATGCAGGCCTGAAAGAAACTGCGATAAATTCAGAGAAGCTGGGTGATTATATTGACAGTCTTGCCGATCATAAATCTCCTCCGCCAGGAAATACACTGAAAAACGAAATGCTTCTTTTTAAAATCGGAGACATTGAAAAAAATATTGGCGACCTTGTAACCTATGCACAAACCAACCGATGGCAGGCAAATTTTACCGGTGTTAAACCTTTCGCTCAATTGATGACTGAATTCAAAGAACAATCCGTTCTTGAATATTATAAGAAACATATGGAAGAATATAATAAGAATTTTCGTCAGCAAATGACAGAGTTAAAAGACGGTAATCTTTTTTTTGATATCATGATGAAAGAGGTATGGAGTAAAGCACAAACAGACAGTACCGGGCAATTAAATTATTATAAACAAAATCTGAAAAAATATACCTGGACAAACAGCGCAGACGCAATTATTTATTATTGCGGAGATGAAGCTACTGCCAGCGGATTAAGAACTGCAATTGCAGCTAATCCTGTTGACTGGAAACAAGCTATGGAAAATTTCAGCGACCGGTCTTCTTCAGATTCCGGCAGATTTGAATTATCAAAAATACCGGGGTTAAAAAACACAAATGCTTCCGAGGGATTGGTAACAGAAATTGAAAAAAATCCTGATGACAACAGTGCTGCATTTGCCTATATACTTAAAATCTATACCCAACCGGCCCAAAAAACTTTTGCTGAAGCGAAAGGAGATGTGATCATAGATTACCAGGAAGCTTTAGATGCCCGTTGGATAGCTGCACTTAAAAAAAAATACCCGGTAGTGATTGATAAGAAAGTATTGAGTTCTGTTTTGAAATAATACCAAGAGTTTAAAGGAGAAAAGAGTGAAAGAGAATAACGGGAACTAACTCTTTTTCTCCTATCCTCTTTTAGCTCTTTGCCTACAACTCCCTAACCACGTTCGCCACTACATGAGGTTTTCCTAATGTATAATAATGGAGTACCGGTACACCGGCAGCCTTTAATTCTTTTGATTGGGCAAGCAGCCATTCTCCGCCAACTTTTTCAACATCCTCTTCTTTTTTACAATTGAGTATTTCATTGGACAGTTCAGTGGGAATCTCTACATTAAACGTACGGGGAATCATCGATAATTGCTTAATAGAGGTAACGGGTTTCAGTCCAGGAATTATTGGAACAGTTATTCCGGCTTCCCGGCATAACTTTTCAAAAGCAAAAAACTTTTTATTGTCAAAAAACATTTGCGTGACAATATACTCGGCACCAGCCTCCACTTTTTTCTTCAGGAACATAAGGTCAGTCTGCATATTCGGGGCTTCAAAATGTTTTTCAGGATAACCGGCAACTCCAGCGCAAAACTTTGTTCCATTCGTTCCCTTTAATTCTTCTTCTAGGTAAATCCCATTATTCAGATCAATCACCTGTTTCAAGAGATCAATAGAATATTTATGTCCGTCGGGTTCCGGCTCAAAAGATGTTTCGTTTTTAGCAGCATCACCACGAATCACCAGCACATTGTCAATACCCAGGTAGCTTAATGTCAATAAAGCGTCTTCCGTTTCCTGCACAGAAAATCCTCCGCAGATCAGATGAGGAACTGTATCTACATTATACCTGTTCATAATGGAAGCACAAATGGCTTCTGTTCCAGGCCTTTTGCGAATAACCACTTTTTCAAAACTTCCATCTTCCCTTTTTTTGAAAATATGTTCGCTGCGATGGTAAGTCACATTGATATAAGAAGGCTTAAACTCCATTAAAGGATCCAAATGACTATAAATAGCCTGAATTCCCTTCCCTTTCAGCGGAGGAAGAATTTCGAAAGAGATCAATGTGTCTTCTGCCTGATTAATGTGATCAATAACCTTCATGTTTCTTTTTAATCCTGTTTTTTTAAGGAAGTGCAAAGCTAAGCAGGATGCACTCATATCGCAAATAGATGTTAAAGCAAAATCAGAGATCCGGTATTAAAAAACCAACCCTTAATTTTGTCCATATGTCAATTTCAATCCGAACACAAGATTTAGTAAAGCGATATCGTCAACGTACGGTAGTTAACCTTGTATCAATTGATGTAAGCCAGGGGGAAATAGTAGGATTGCTTGGGCCTAATGGCGCCGGCAAGACAACGACTTTTTACCAGGTAGTAGGATTAATCAACCCGGATGAAGGCAAAGTATTCCTGGATGAACAGGATATAACAAAGTTACCCATGTATAAAAGGGCAAAAATGGGAATTGGTTATTTACCTCAGGAACCCTCTGTGTTTCGAAAATTAAGTGTGGAAGACAATATCATGGCAGTGCTTGAAATGACAAAACTCAACAAGGAAGAAAGACATGAGAAAATGGAATCACTGTTAAATGAATTCCATTTACAGCATGTAAGAAAAAATAACGGAGACGTAGTGAGTGGTGGTGAAAGAAGAAGAACAGAAATAGCAAGAGCACTGGCTGTTGATCCAAAATTCATTTTACTCGACGAACCATTTGCAGGTATTGACCCTATTGCGGTAGAAGATATTCAGGCCATTGTAGCAAGGCTAAAGCACAGAAACATTGGAATATTGATCACCGATCATAATGTAACAGAAACGCTGTCCATTTGTGACAGAGCTTATCTCCTTATAGATGGAAAAATTTTCAAACATGGAACTGCTGAAGAACTTGCTGATGACGAAGATGTAAGAAGATTATACCTGGGAAGAAATTTTGAACTAAAGCGCAAAGATTATCTTCATGAAGAAGCAAGAGCCAGGGATCTTTAATCTTCCTGTAATTTTTTCCCAAATAACTTTATCTTGCTGCCACTCACATGAAGTTTTTCAGCCCAGCCATATCATCATTGGCCCGTATGCGAATGTGGCGTATAGATGCCTGGAAAAATAATCCGGTAAATGCGCAGCGTGAAGTTTTGCAAAACCTGGTTACATCTGCCCAGTACACAGAGTTCGGCAGAAAATATGATTTTTCCCAATTGTTTACTGTCAGGGCATTTAAAGATGTTGTCCCCATTCATGATTATGAAGAAATGAAACCCTATATCGAAAGGATCATGGAGGGGGAACAAAATATATTATGGAATACTCCGGTTTTCTGGTTTGCAAAAAGCAGTGGAACTACCAATGAAAAAAGCAAGTTTATCCCTGTAAGTGATGAAAGCCTTGAAGACTGCCATTATATGGCGGCAAAAGATGTACTGACCATGTATTATCATTTTAATCCCGATTCAGAATTATTAACCGGAAAAGGATTGGTGATTGGCGGCAGCAATACGATCAATCAGTTAAACCCGGCAGTGCAGTATGGTGATCTGAGTGCAGTGCTTTTGCATAACACACCTTTCTGGGGGCATTGGCTAAGAACACCTGATCTTGACATTGCTTTAATGAATGAATGGGAAAGTAAAATTGAGAAACTGGCCATAAGTACTATTAAAGAAAATGTTACTTCTATATCTGGTGTACCTACATGGACAGTTGTGCTTTTCAAACGAATTCTTGAAATAACCGGTAAAAATTGCATGGCAGATGTCTGGCCTTCTTTAGAATTATACATGCATGGCGGAGTCTCTTTTACTCCTTACAGAGAACAGTTCAGAAAATTGATCGGAAAGGATATCCACTATCTTGAAATGTACAATGCCAGTGAAGGGTTTTTTGCAGCTTCAGATCATCCCGGTGAAGAAGGTATGCTTCTTTTTCTTGATCATGGCATATTCATGGAGTTTATGCCGGTAAGTGAATATGGAAAAGAAAAGCCTGACACATTGGGTTTAAAAGAAGTGGAAATGGGAAAAAATTATGCACTGGTCATTTCTACAAATGGAGGATTATGGCGCTATTTGTTGGGTGACACGATTCAATTTACCAGCCTGAAACCATTTAGAATAAAAGTTACGGGAAGGCTCAAACATTATATCAACGCATTTGGGGAAGAAGTGATCATTGATAATGCAGACAAGGCTATCGCCACCGCATGTAAAAACACAGGAGCTGTAGTAGTTGATTATACTGCTGCACCTGTTTATTTTTCTGATCATTCGAATGGTGCACATGAGTGGCTGATAGAATATGAAAAAGAACCTGAGAGTATTGAAAATTTTACAACAGAACTTGACCAGGCACTTAAAAATATAAACAGTGATTATGAAGCCAAGCGGCATAAAGATATTGCCTTGGGTATGCCCGTATTGCATTCCCTGAAAAAAGGAATTTTTACAGAATGGCTGCGCAGCAAAGGAAAACTGGGAGGACAGCATAAAGTGCCACGCCTTTCAAACGACAGAATTGTATTGGAGGAAATATTGTTGTTGAATAGAATTATCTCATAAGGGATCCCCTTGAGACTGGAAGTACAAGTGAGTGTCCGGGGGAGTCCTCCGTGACCTTTGGAGACACAACAGGTGCTCAATAGAACTACATTTGCTCACAATAAAAAAAAGTTTATGAAATTACTGGAAGGAAAAGTTGCGATTGTTACAGGAGCTGCCCGTGGAATCGGCGAAGCTATTGCCTTGAAATTTGCTGAACATGGTGCAGCAGTTGCATTTACATATGTAAGTGACAGCAGTGTGGAGAAAGCTGCAGACCTGGAAGCAAAACTGATTGCAATGGGTGTAAAAGCCAAAGCATATAAAAGTAATGCAGGTGACCTAGCTCAATGTGAAGCATTTGTGAATGATGTACTGAAAGAATTTGGTGCACTGGATATTTGTGTAAACAATGCAGGAATCTCAAAAGATAATTTACTGATGCGGATGAGTGCAGAACAATGGGAAGATGTGATCAAAGTAAACCTGAATAGTGTTTTTTATATGACCAAGCAAGTGATCAAACCCATGATGAAGGCAAGAAACGGCGCTATCATCAATATGAGTAGTATCATTGGAGAAATGGGAAATGCGGGACAGGCAAGTTATGCAGCATCAAAAGCCGGCATTATTGGTTTTACAAAAAGTATTGCAAAAGAACTTGGCAGCCGGAATATTCGTTGCAATGCTATTGCTCCAGGTTTTGTAGAAACAGATATGACCAGCTATTTAAAAGATGGTGAAGCTGCTGATAAATATAAAGCGGGAATTCCTTTGGGCCGTTTTGCATCAGCTGAGGATATAGCAAACACCGCTTTATTTCTTGCCAGCGATATGGGCAATTATATTACAGGGCAAACCATCAGTGTTTGTGGCGGCTTGAATATTTAGCAAAGAGTATAAAAGAGAAAAAGAGATTTTTTAAACGTTTTTTTTCCTCATTTTCTCTTTTATACCCTTAGCATAGATTTAAAACAAATAATGCTGTAAAATAAAAAATCCGGCACCTGCCAGGTAGCCCAATATTGCCAGCCAGGTTATATTTCGAATGTACCAGAAGAAATCAATCTTCTCCATACCCATTGCAGCTACACCGGCTGCTGAACCAATGATCAATGCGCTGCCTCCAGTTCCCGCACAATAAGCAAGGAAAACCCAGAAATAATGGTCAGTAGGAAACTGCTCCATTCCATACATACCCTGTGCTGCTGCCACAAGCGGTACGTTATCTACAATAGCAGATAAAAAACCAATAGAGATTGTAATAACATTGACATTGCCAATTGTTTTATCCATCCAAAGAGCAAGACTACCCAATATACCAGTAGACTGAAGTGCTGCAACGCTTAATAATATACCCAGGAAAAACAAAACACTGGAAGTATCAATTTTTCTCAACGCATGGTTTACTGATAGCAATCCTTTTTCTTCCTCATCTTTTTCATGATGAATTAATTCTGTGATCACCCACATCATTCCCAGTCCAAATAGAATGCCCATGTATGGAGGCAAATGCGTAATGGTTTTAAAGATCGGCACAAAAATCAATGAGCCTACACCTACCCAGAAAACTGTATTTCTTTCTTTCTTGCTGGTTGTAAAATTCAGGTTTCGTTGAACATCATCTACAGCCTCTACTTCACCTTTGAATCTTGAAGCAATTAAAAATGTGGGGATTATCATGCAGATCAAACTGGGAAAAAGAACCCTGAGTATGATATTTTCAGTGGAAATCTGGTTTCCGATCCACAACATGGTAGTGGTCACATCTCCGATAGGAGACCATGCACCTCCTGCATTGGCAGCTATAACGATCAGCCCTACAAATAATAATCGTTCTTGTCTGTTGGGAATCATTTTTCTTAAAAGCGAAACCATTACGATGGTGGTGGTCAGGTTATCCAGAATGGCAGAAAAGAAAAAAGTAAATATAGCTACGAGCCAAACAAGTTTCTTTTTGCTCTTCGTCTGAATTCTTTCTTTGATCATTTCAAAACCATCATGTGCATCAATCAGCTCTACAATGGTCATGGCCCCCATCAGAAAAAAAAGAATACCAGACAATTCACCAAGATGTTCCAGGAGGTTTTCTGTAACCAGGTGTTTGTTTTCTGTAAACAATGCATAAACTGACCAACAAAGAACCCCGGTTAACAATGCCGATGCGGCTTTGTTGATCTTTATTGGATGTTCTAATGTTATGGCCAGATAACCTAAAACAAAAATTACGGATATCAGTAAAATCATAGTTAAGAATTTTATTTATGCTGAGTACCTATCCATTTAACACAATCTGAGAAGGTTTCAAATATATTATCTTCCTTAATTAATCCGGGTATAATTTTTATACTTTTCATTCTGATCCTGGGCTGTTCCTGTAATCCTGTTAATAATACTTCCTTCCCCCTTTGTTCCAGGTACAGTATTGAATCTTCCAAAGCATATAAACCTGATTGGTCCATAAAAGGAACTTTTTCCATACGGATAATTATATACTTCACATCCGGAAGCTTCATTACCATAGACTGGAATCCTGAAACTGAACCAAAGAACAAAGGCCCATCCAGGTGTTTGACAAAAACTTCTTTTTGTATTTGAACCGGCAGTATCTCATCTATCCAGGCCGTCTCAGGAGTTTCTTCATGCAGAGATGCAATTTTTGTAGCCTCTTCCATTGTATCACCCATTTTTTTCATAAATAAAAATGAAGCCATCACCATTCCAATTCCTACTGCAATCAACAGATCAAGAAATACAGTAACGAGTAAAACTATTACCATTATTGCAGCATCTGCCTTTGGTACTTTATTAATATGCTTGAACCCCTTATAATCAAGTATTCCAATTCCAACCGTGATCAATATTCCTGCTAATACAGCTTTGGGGATTAAGGCTGCATATTTACCAGCCCCTAATAAAACTATTAGTAATACTACTGAATGAATCACACCAGATAGCCTGTTTCTGCCACCACTGCGAATATTTACCATCGTACGCATAGTAGCACCTGCACCAGATAAGCCTCCAAAAAAACCAGCGATCGCATTTCCGATTCCCTGGCCAATCAATTCCTGATTGCTATTATGTTTTGTTTTTGTAATGTTATCGGCAACAACTGAAGTTAATAATGAGTCAATGGCTCCCAATGCAGCCAGGGTTAACCCTGCTTCCAGAATCAACAGGTATAAACTGCTATCTATTGTAAGTAATCCATTAATCTTTAATTCAGGAAATCCTTGTGGGATATCTCCTATGACAGGCACCCCTTTGTCTAAAAAAACAGCCAGTATTGTAACTGCCAGCAAGGCAACCAGGGCACTTGGTATTGCTTTGGTGATTTTTGGAAATAAATAAATAATAACAATTGTAAGAGCAGCATAAAAAAGTGCCCAGATATTTATATCTGTCAAAGCAGGAACAATTGCCTGTACTACGTCAATCGTCGTTCTTGGAGATACCTGGCCAATGGCAGGAAATAATTGCAATAAAATAATGATGACTCCAATACCACTCATGAATCCTGATACTACCGGATAAGGTATATATTTTATTAATGATCCTATTCTCAAAATTCCCATCAGTACGAGAAATATACCTGCAAGTATAAAGCTGGCAATAATAGCAGGGAATGCAGTTTGCAAATCACCGGTATGGGTTATAAAAATTGCAATAGTTGCTGCAGATACAACCGTCATCGGGCCAGTAGGACCGCTGATCTGTGAATGAGTACCGCCAAAAATAGCAGCAAAAAAACCAAGAAAAATGGCGCCATACAATCCTGCTTCAGCCCCAAGCCCGGATTGTACTCCGAAAGCCAGTGCTAGTGGCAATGCAACAATTCCTGCAGTCAGGCCGCCAAAAAAATCTCCTTTTGTGAATTTAAAACTTTTCATTTCTATAGTTTTTTTATTAAGAAGTATTCTAATTTTTTAATCAGAATATGATTTTCAATTTTATTATTATAATTACAAAATGAAAACGACTGGAATAAAATATATACCGGTATTGAATTTGTCAATAAAATTTTACAGGCAGCATTCCGGTAATTAAACAGATGTTATCCCATGAATTCAGGAGGTGGAGATAACAATTCAGAATGGTCGGAAAAGTGTAAGCCGAAACGCTGATCAGTTCTCTTCTTTAATAGAGAAAACAAAGGGTAATTGATTTGGTTGGTTTCTGAAATACTTTCAGAAATTGTGTCTGATTCACACTCAGTATTTTCTTCGGGCTCAGCATAAGGATCGGAAGATTCTTTTGCTGTATCAGATGAGAAGATTCCTGAATCAATTGATGTAGCTGATCCTAATAAATTTTTTGAATCAGGAACAGGAATATTGATGAAGATATGCAAACAAAAAAAAGCAAGTAAAAGACATGCATGAATGAGCCAGTTTCCTATATATTCCTGCTTTTTCATAATAGCTGGTGAAGATAGATAAAATGTGATAGTTTCTGTTGCTTATCACACTCTTCTATGATACTCAGCTTTTTCTGCTTTTCGTAAATTTTTCAATCGCGGATTTTGAAAATTCACTCAATACCAGTCTTCCGCTGATCTTTGCTCTTTCCAATAACAAATGATCCCAATGCTCCGCACCCTTCCAGAATATTTTTTTCATTTCGGCCATTGCATCCGGGCTGGAAAGCACAAGAGAAAAAGCAAGTCGTTGAATAGATTCATCCATCCCATTTACTGATGTGTGCAATTCGGCATACAATCCTTTTCGTCTTGCCCAATCTGCATTTCGCCACAGTGCTGCATCAATTGCTAATTGAGAAAAAGCGGATAATCCAATCTTTCTTTCTACTGCCGGACCTACTACAAATGGACCGATACCTACAGCAAGTTCACTTAGTTTAACTTCTGCAGCTTCATAGGCAATGGCATAATCTACCGAAGCTGCCAGCCCGACTCCGCCACCAACACATTTACCATGAATACGGCCAATGATAAATTTTGGACAGATTCGCATGGCGTTGATCACATCAGCAAATCCGCGAAAAAAAGCCAATCCTTCATTTTCATTTTTTATTGCCATCAATTCGTCAAAGGAAGCGCCGGCACAAAAAGCTTTTTCACCCGCAGAACGCAGGATGATGACCTGAGTTGCAGGATCTTCTCCGGCATGCTGAATAGCCAATGCAAGATCATGCAGAATTTTTCCGGGCAATGAATTGCTTTGCGGATGAAAAAACTCTATGGTTGTAATTCCCTGGTGTGTTTCTGATTTTACATATGGTTCCATTGCTAAGAGGATAAAGGAGAAAATGAGTTAAAGAGATTCTTTGCCAAAATTATTAAACACTTTATAAATTCCATCTTTCATCAATTCCACTTTAAAATTAAGCAACATGCCATGCTTTAAGTTTAGCAATGAAAGATGAGTTCTAATCTGATTAAAATACACCGGGGGCAAAGGATGAACAGATTTTAATTCCAATACCAACATGCCCTCGATTAACAAATCTACTTTATATGCATCTTGTATATGAAGTTCTTCATATTCTATCGGAAGCAACAATTGCCTGTCTACTCTGTATCCAAGTTTTATTAATTCATAATAAAGTATTTCTTCATACACCCGTTCAAAACATCCCGGACCAATTTTTGTGTGTATTTTAATACAAAGGTCAACGATGACACCTGTAAGTTCGTTGATGTTCAAGGCAATGTTTTTTTTTAAGCTAAGAGAAGAATAAAGGAGAAAAGGAGTAAAAGGAGTGATT